>JAUVBY010000140.1 GCA_030590945.1 Gammaproteobacteria bacterium
CATACGCGAGGATGACGATAAAACGGGATTTAGGTTTTAAGTCTCTAAACATAAGTGTCTTCTGCAAACATTGTTGTACTGCCGTTTAACGTGATCCTACGAAAATTAAACCGGACAGTAGTAATTCTGAATATAAAAAAAGCCCGGCTTGATTGTCCGGGCTTTTCGTTTCGGTGGGTTGAGACCCGCGCTAGCTACTTTTAACCTTGCACGTGCTCAAGCCCAGGATGGCATACGGCGGGCACCAGCCAATCAGGCCTGTTGCCAGGGGCACTATACCGATCCAGCCCCAGGGCGAGATGGCAGACGTGCCACTTAGCTCCCATGCGATGAGTGCCAGACCAATAACGATACGAACAATGCGGTCAATACTGCCTACATTTTTACCCATTAGAATATCCTGAAAAGTTAAAGTCCCCCGATAGTAGCCTGCGCATGCTGTGCTGTCTGTGATCTAGTCACAAAGCCAGCGTAATTTAGAGGTAGATTTGGGTTTACGTTGAACCCTTTGCTGCTCATGTGTAGAATTCGCGCCCTTAATTGTGTGCTTACATTTGAGTGAGCCACAGGGAAATAACCATTTAATACAGGATAATTATATGTTTCAACGAATTCGTACTCTACTGCTGCCCGTTTTTTTACTTCTGACCATGAATTCTATGGCCCTGGCAGCGATGGACAGCACAGCGCTGGAGCGTATCCAGTCGCGCGGACAACTCATTCTGGGAACCTCCGGAAATATGCCTTCAATGACCCAACGTGGAGCAGATGGAACCTTGAGCGGTTTTGATATCGATATCGCGCGCGCCATGGCCAATTTGATGGAGGTCGAGCTGGTGATCAATCAACTGCCCTTTGGAGATTTGATTCCCGCCATCGAAGCGGGTGAGGTAGACGTAGTGATTTCAAATATGACCATTACCGCACAGCGAAATCTTCGCGTTGCGTTCGTCGGGCCGTATTTAAATTCCGGTAAGTGCGTCGTTAGTAAGGATGAGGAGCTGGCGCAATCACACCAGGCTTCAAGTGCAAAGCTGGGGAATACAAAGCTGGCGGTACTTAAAGGTTCGACCAGTGAAGCGATTGCCAGGCAACTGTTTACCGGTGTGACCGTGGTGCCCCTGGAAGATTTTTCGCAAGCCGCGCAGATGATTGAGCGCGACGAAATCGGAGGTTTGTTGACCGACTTTCCAATATGCAAGGCCATGATAATGGAAAATCCCGATGCCGATTTTGTGGCACTGTTTTCTTTATTAACCTACGAGCCGATTGGAATTGCTCTTCCGGCAAACGATGCTCAATTCATCAACTGGACGCAAAATTTTCTGCACAGGCTGGAAGGCACAGATAATTTGCAGGGCCTCAAGGAAAAATGGTTTGGTGCGGCATTGGCTCAATAACAACCTGATTCAAGTTCAGCAGCTACTTTTTGTAGTGAAATGCCTCCTTCAGGGAGGCATTTTTTTAAATCGAACATTGTATTCTGCTTCGCGGAAAGATAAGTCGGGCTACCGGAATATTTTGACGCAAAAACTAATTATCCGTCATGCTGGTATCATAGCCGATTAAATTTAACGAAATGGTTTCGGCCGGGCCGAATAATGTGAGCGTGAAAAACCATGGCTAATGAACTAAAGCGTTGCCTGACGCTGCATGAAATAGTTATTTACGGGGTAGGTTTGATACTGGGTGCCGGTATCTATGTGCTGATCGGCTCCGCCGCGGGTATGGCCGGCAATATGCTCTGGTTGTCGTTCCTGCTGGCGGCAGTGGTGGCTGGCTTTACCGCCGTGAGCTATGCCGAATTATCGGCAATGTTCCCCGAGGCGGCGGCGGAATATGTTTATGCCAGGGCCGCATTTAAGTGGCGGGGACTGGCCTGGGTATTCGGTTTTGTTGCAATCGTTATCGGGTTTACCACGGCCAGCGCAGTGGCGGTTGGGTTTGCCCGTTATCTGGCTTTGTTTGTGCCGCTGGATAAAACGTTATTAGCCGCCGGACTGATTTGCGTGATGACGTTCGTGAATTTCTGGGGCATTAAGGAGTCGGCCCGGTTTAATGCACTGGCAACCAGTATCGAAGTGGGTGGCCTGTTGTTAGTCATTGTAGCAGGAGCTTACTTTATTATTATGGGACATATCCCGCTGGCAAACCTGACCGAGCTACCTCCGCTTATTTCGCCTGATGCACCCGTCTGGTTACCCGTTGTTTCTGCAGGGGCGCTGATCTTTTTTGCGTATATGGGCTTTGAGGACATTGCGAATATTGCGGAAGAAGCACAAAATCCGTCTCAGACCTTGCCCAGGGCCTTTATATACGCTTTGCTCATTTCCAGCGTGATATATGTGCTGGTTGCGATCGTCGCAGTCAGCGTAGTGCCGTTTTCTGAACTGGCCGCATCTGATCAGCCGCTGTCTTTGATTATGGGGGTACTAATCGGGGGCAGGGCGCCTGAGTGGATTGCTGTGGTCGCTTTGTTTGCCACGGCGAATACTGTGTTGATTACACTCATCGTGTGCGCACGCATGATGTATGGCATGGCCAAATCCAGTTCACTTCCCGCACCATTAGCGAAGATCCATGTGCAGCGTAAAACACCCTATATCGGCGTGATGCTTGCGGGATTGATCTCCATCGGGTTTCTGTTTTTTAAGGAAATTGAAATACTCGCTTCGATTTCCGACGTTGGGATTTTTCTTTTGTTTCTGGTCGTCAACCTCAGCAACATCGTATTACGCTATCGCCGTGCCGACCTGAATCGCCCCTGGCGCGGGCCGCTAAACATCGGGCGTATGCCGGTGCTTTCTCTGCTGGGCGCGATCTCCTGTATTCTGATGCTGTTTAGCATCAATCATCCGGTGACCATCGCTGGTGTTCAGTTCTCGAGTTTACTACTGGGCCTGGCTATATTTGGTGCAGCGATTCCGCTATATTTTTTGCTGGACCGAAGTAGTCTAAGCGAGTAACACCCGGGTTATACCTTAGCGCATAGCCGGGTGTAATCGATCGATAATCACCGGGGGTAATACAGGAATCACTGTGTCTGAAACGTCAATATGAGGTTCGTTTTTGCTCAGGGTATGCTGTTGCTCAATTTGTTTATTTAGCACGGCGATAGTCGCTTCGGAGGGGTCATCGCCCCTATGAGCGCGTGCGATGATTCTTGCTTCGAGCATGTCGCGGCTGGCCTCACAATGAATGATTAAATATGGGCATGCGGCTTCGATCGCCAGTTGTTGAAAATGCTTTCGTTGTTTGCGTTCCAGAAATGCCGCATCGATGATGACCGGATAACCTGCCTTCAGTGCGATGGAGGCCAGACCAAGTAAATATTGGTAAGTTTTTTTACTGGCAGATGGAGTATAGATTCCGGTATTGGTTTCTGAAAGGCTGTCTGCCAGTGGATCAAGTTCGTGCAGGCGTTTTCTTTCCACGTCCGAGCGAAGATGTATGCAGCCATGTTGTTCCGCCAGATTGGCGGCGACGGTTGATTTCCCGGAGGCAGATAAGCCGTGCATGAGAATAAGCACAGGGCGAAATTGTGTTATCCAGCGTTCCGCCAGATCAGCGTAGGCGATATATTGCGCATAGAGTTGGGTTTTCCTGGTTTGTGACGTTTCGGTTTCATTGTGTTGCAACAGGGCTACCTTCGCGCGTACCAGCGCCCGATACACGATGTAATAGTGCAATACCTTTAGACCGGCGTAATCGCCTGTGATGCTAAGGTAAAGGTTGATAAAGCGCCACGCAAATACAGGATAATCTCGATTTTCCAGGTCCATCATCACAAAGGCGGCTTCGCTGATAACGTCAATCCAGCGTAAGCCAGGGTTGAATTCGATGCAGTCAAATGGAACCAGTTTCGATTCAATCCAGACCATATTGCCCAGATGTAGATCACCGTGGCACTCGCGTATAAAACCGCTTTCGTCACGCTCTTTGAGAATGGAGCGAAGCCGCGCGTATAATTGCGTACAAAGCTGGTCTATATTGGCGACCTGAGGTGCCCCCCGCGGTTTAACCAGGGTTTTTATGTGTACCAGTGTTTCACTCAGCCAGTGGTGGACCCGGTCGGGTTTGCCCCACAGGCTGTCTTGCTCAGTGGGCGGCGCGTGCTGATGGATAATGGCGACCTGCCGAGCCATCGCATCAATATGGGACTGGTCCAGTTGTTGCTCGTCAGCCAGTTTAGATAGCAGGCCTCTTTCATCAAAGCGCAACATACAGACTGCATATTCTATCGCAGCCGTCTTTCCATTGAACACAGGTTTGCCGGCCGTGCCGCAGATAGGGACAACATTCAGATAAATGTCAGGCGCAAAGCGAGAATTTAAACGGAGTTCTTCCTCGCAGGCGTGTTTACGCCTGGCCAGGGTAGAAAAATCAAGAAAACCGAAATTAACCGCCTTTTTGAGCTTCCATGCCCGGTCACCTGCCAGTAATACCCATGAAATATGTGTTTCGCGAATTATGACCTCAAGGCCTCTGTGTTCCAGAGCCCGTTTAAGTCCATCGATTAAGCGAATTTGTCCTGTCATGTTTCATAGATGCGCAATACCAGCCGATAATAGACCGATTCCCACGTGTCATGAATGATTTGCATCAATTAACTGCCCTGTTTTCCGGTATGAAGCAAGGCATGATTCCGGTACCATGCCGGAGTGCATATAACAATTTTTCTGTAGACATGGAGCCGCATACTTTTTTCCTTAACCTGTTAATTATTTTGCTCGGTGCCCGATTTTTCGGCGAAGTAGCGGTGCGCCTGGGAATGCCGTCCGTGATTGGTGAAATCGTGGCTGGAATTCTGCTGGGCCCCAGCCTGCTGGGTTGGGTTGAGCCGGACAAAGTCATCCAGTTATTGGCGGAAATCGGCATAATTCTGCTGCTGTTTGATGTAGGCCTGGAAACCGATGCGAGAAGGCTGGCAAGTGCTGGAAAGCAGGCTTTTATCGTCGCAATATCCGGGTTCATAGTGCCGCTGTTACTGGGTTTTATGGTTAGTCGCTGGTTGTTTGATTTATCCATGATGATGTCATTATTTGTGGGCGGAACACTGACGGCAACCAGTATCGGTGTGACCATGCGGGTATTGTCCGACCTGAAACTTAGAGCCGCTAAAGAAGGTCAGATCGTACTGGGTGCGGCGGTGATCGATGATATTTTGGGGGTAATAGTGCTGGCGCTACTATACGAATTCTCGACACAGGGCAGCGTTAGCTTCGCGAACGCCAGCAGGGTCTTGCTTTTCATCACAATGTTCCTGGTGATCGCGCCAGTGGCGGCAAAATCAATTTCTCTATTGATCCACCACCTCCACAAAAAACAGTCCATCCCGGGCTTGATTCCGACTACGATGGTTTCACTGGTGCTATTTTTTGCCTGGCTGGCCCATATTATCGGCGCGCCCGAATTGCTGGGTGGTTTTGCAGCCGGGCTGGCCCTGTCACGACGTTTCTTTCTGCCGTTTGGGGTTGCTTTGCACACAGATCCAGCCTTCTCTGAAAGTATCGAGACCCAGATGAGGCCGATAATTCAGTTGTTTACACCGATATTTTTCGTGATGGTTGGCTTGTCACTGAATCTGCATGAAATAGATTGGTCATCACCTTTCATCTGGGGTTTCTCGGCGGTATTTTTTGGCGTGGCGGTGGTGAGCAAATATGCTGGCGTGCTTTTCCTTAAAGAATCCTGGGCTACGCGAGGTGCGATTGGAATGGCGATGGTGCCGCGCGGCGAGGTGGGGCTTATTTTTGCCGAACTGGGGCGCTTAACCGGGGTGTTTAATAATGAGGTTCATGCCGGTATGGTCATCGTTATTATACTGACAACCCTGCTCGCGCCGCTTTGGATGAAGTTTTATTACCGACGCTTCGGTCGTTACATGGATGATTAGAGCTGACTCTTTACCCAGCGAACGATATCTGCAGTACCCATGGCCCCCGCCTGACGCGCGAGTTCCTGGCCATTTTTGAACAAGGCTATGGTCGGTATGCTGCGAATGCCATATTGTGCGCCGATGGCTTGCTCGGACTCCGTATTCAGTTTCGCGAGGCGAATGGCGGGTTCAAGTTGTTTTGCCGCTTGCTCGAATGCAGGCCCCATCATTTTACACGGGCCGCACCAGGGTGCCCAGAAGTCAACCAGAACCGGAATGTCGTTGCGTGAAATATGTTTCTGGAAATTCGCAGCGGTCAATTCCATAGGCGTCGCAGTGAATAGCCGCGTATGGCATTTTCCGCATTTTGGCTGGTCCTCGAGGCGCAGGGTGGCAATACGATTGATTGCATTACATTGCGGGCATACGATGTGGGAAGAAGTACTCATGATTTGTCACCGTTTCGGTTTAAATTGGTTCACCTATGAACATAGGTATTCAGAGTCGAATTTTCAATGCTCGTTGGGGTAAACCGGTATTTCTTGTGCTAAATCAATGCAATTTTAAATGTAAACCCCATAATAAAAGTGTACTTAGTAAATTGTGAAGGGCGAAGTAATGAATCAAAAATCAATTCGGAAGACGTTGCTTGCAGAGTTTGAAAACCTGCTTGGGCGATCAGATCGAATCGAAGCGCACTGGCGGGATGAGGCGCCACCTGCAGACTGGTCCGAGCTGGCGATACATCAGGAAAATGACGAAGTGATCGATTCCCTGGATGAGCGGACGCGGGAACAGATGATATCTATCAAGCAGGCATTGCGGCGTATGGATGCAGGAGAATGGGAGACGTGCACGGGCTGCGGGTCGGAGATTCAAATGGCCCGGCTTGAAGCGCTGCCAACGACCACGCTATGCGTCAGCTGTGCTGAAGCCAGGGAGCATTAGGTATATTTAAACACTGAAAAGCTGGAGGTAGACCATGGGTGAAATTGAACAGGCATATATTGCAGAACTGGAACAACGTTTGAGTGATTGGTGGAACGAAATTCTTGAGCTTGAACAGCGCATGAAAAAAGCCAATGTGGAATCAGGGCATAAAATGTATATACAGATACAGGCCCTGCACCATCAGCGCGAAGAAACCAGCGCGCTATTACAGAGATTGCGGGAATCAGATCATTCAGAGTGGGATACACTAAAGAGCGAACTCGAAAAGGCATGGCTTGGGCTGCGTTTCGGGCTCGACAGCATGGCCAAAGGCTTTGCCCGGGAATGGGACGAGGGCGGAAAATAGTTCGTATAAAATTGTAGGTTCATTAGTTGAATTTACCAGGATTGTTGTTGTAAGTTGATCGATCGCGTTGAGGTCAGCGAATGGAATATTGCCA
>JAUVBY010000061.1 GCA_030590945.1 Gammaproteobacteria bacterium
CTATGGTTTGTCGAGGATGAAGTGATGCGTAGGGATCCTGGAAAACCATTTGCACGGAAGCATAAAACTCCTTTTTATGCGCATTTGTGTGAACTTCGCCGAGCACTGATATATTGCCCGACCAGGTCGGTGCCAGATTAGTAATGGCTTTGAGAATCGTCGATTTCCCCGAGCCGGATTCGCCTACCAGGCCAAAACTGCCCCCCAGCGGAATGCTGAAGCTCGCATCAATGACCGCATCAACCCGGTCATCGCCTTCACCAAACCAAACATTGATGTTGTCGAGTTCAATGCCTTCACCGCTGCTCATTGCTTAGCCTGCGTATTTACGATGCTATCGATGCTAGGCGCGGAACGCCATGCCTCGTCTCGTTGCAATACTTCAAGGCGATCAACCGGTTTTTCCAGTTGCGGCAGTGAGTTAAGCAGACCCTGAGTATAGGGGTGTTTTGCCTCGTGCAATTTATCAGCAGGGCAGGTTTCAACAATGCGACCGGCATACATGATTAATACTCGATCACAAAAAGCGGATACTACATTTAGATCATGGCTGATAAATATCAATCCCATTCCTCGTTCACGCACCAACTTGTCCATAATTTCGAGCACTTCTTTTTGCACCGTAACATCCAGCGCCGAGGTGGGTTCGTCTGCGATCAAAATTTGCGGGTCGGGAATCAGCATCATCGCAATCATGACGCGCTGTGCCATGCCGCCGGACATTTCGTGAGGGTAGGCTTTAAAGACACGAAGTGGGTCACGTATCATTACGGCATCGAGCATATCAAGCGTTTTTTGTCTGGCCTGCGATTTCGATGCCTTGTTATGCAAACGATAGGCTTCACAAATTTGCTCGCCAATTCGCATGACCGGATTGAGCGAGAATTTTGGGTCCTGCATGATCATGGATATTTTATGGCCACGGATATCGCGCATCTGTTTTTCGGATAGCGTAAGCAGGTCTGTACCCTGAAGATCGATTCGATCTGCTTTAAGAATTCCAGGGGGCCTGATCAGGCGCAATATCGAGCGCCCGGTAATCGATTTTCCCGAACCGGATTCGCCGACAATGCCGAGACGCTCCTTGCCCAGTGAGAAGCTGATATCGCGTACGGCTTCGAACATACCGCTGCGGGTAGGGAATTTTACCGATAAATTTCTGACCTCAAGTAGCGTGCTCATTTCGTATTCTTCTTTGGGTCCAGTACATCACGTAATCCATCTCCCAACAAATTGAATGCAAGTGATACAGTGAAAATAGCCAGGCCGGGCATGGTGGCAACCCACCAGTGATCCAGGATAAATTTTCGTCCGGCGGAAATCATCGCGCCCCACTCAGGTGAGGGTGGTTGAGCGCCAAGACCTAAAAACCCAAGACCAGCAGCGGTCAGAATGATACCCGCCATATCCAGTGTCACCCGGATAATCAGCGAGGATATGCAAAGGGGCCAGATATGGCGCGTGATCACGCGCATTGTGCCCGCGCCCTGTAGCTTGATCGCATGGATATAATCGGCACCGCGAATGGTCAGGGTTTCAGCGCGTGCAATTCGGGCATAGGGTGGCCATGCTGTGAGTACGATGGCCAGTACTGCGTTTTCGATTCCCGCGCCGAGGGCGGAGACAAACGCCAGGGCCAGAACCAGACGGGGAAAGGCCAGGAAGATATCGGTTAGACGCATCAACACTACATCCAGCCAGCCACCTATATAACCCGCTGCCGTACCGACCAGCAAGCCAACGATTGGTGCCATAAGCGCCACCAGTGCGACGATATACAGCGTAATGCGCGAGCCATACATCAGGCGGCTTAGAATATCGCGCCCAAGCGAATCAGAGCCCAGAATATAACCGCCTTCGCCCGGTGGCGTCAGGCGAGCCGCCAGGTTTTGTTCAAAGGGGTCGTGTGGCGCAAGTACGGGCGCGAATAACGCGATGAAGACAAGCGCGGCCAGTATCAGCAGGCCGAACATTGCCATCGGGTTGGAGCGCAATGCCAGCCAGGCGCGATACCAGGCTGACAGTTTTGCCTGGCGTCGTGAGGTTGGTGTGTCGCTGTTTAACCATTCGCGCCAACTTTGCACCTGTGTGTTTTTCGTGGTGGAAGGGGTACTGCTCATTTTGCTCTCGGATCAAAGATCTTATACAGCAGGTCGGAGAAAATATTGAGACAGACAAAAACCAGGCCGACCACAACCGTGCCACCTAAAACCGCATTCATGTCGGCTGAGAGCAAAGCGGTCGTAATATACAGACCAATGCCCGGCCAGGCGAAAATGGTTTCGGTTAATACGGAGCCTTCCAGCAATCCGGCGTACGAAAGTGCAATCACTGTTATCAGTGGTACTTTTACATTACCCAGCGCGTGGCGCCAGATCACGGCATTTTCGGAAAGCCCTTTTACGCGTGCCGTGGTGATGTATTCCTGATCGAGCTGTTCGAGCATAAATGAACGCGTCATGCGTGAAATATAGGCCAGTGAGTAATAGGCCAGCAGGCCAGCGGGTAGTATGATATGAGAAACCGCATTCTTGAATACCACCATGTCACCCGCCAGCAGGCTGTCTACAAGAATCATGCCGGTTACACTGGGAACCACATCGACATAAAAAATATCCAGACGACCGGGGCCGCCCACCCACCCGAGCATGCCGTAAAATACCAGCAAACCGATCAAGCCGATCCAGAATACGGGCATCGAATATCCGATAAGCGCCACCACGCGGGCAAGGTGATCAATCCAGCTGCCCTGTTTGACGGCGGCGATCACACCGAGCGGCACGCCCAGTAAAACACCGATGATCGTACCTACCGTAGCCAGTTCCAGCGTAGCAGGGAACACTCGAATGAGGTCTTCTGAAACAGGTCGGGCGGTTAATAGTGACTCGCCAAAATCTCCCCGGAATACATCACCCAGAAAAATAAGAAACTGCATGAACAGTGGCTTATCAAGCCCCAATTCCCGGTAAGCGGCTTCATATACATCATTGGTAGCGCTTTCCCCGACAATGGAAAGCACCGGGTCAATTGGCATAACGCGGCCAATGATAAAGGTCACGAATAACAGGCCGACCATGGTAACCAGCACGGTGAACAGTACCTGGCTGATACCTTTAATCCAGGAAAAAAGAGGCGGCTTGCGCCGCCTCTTACCGGGTTCAATCGTAGTGGTAGTTGCCACGTTTGGTCTTATCTGCCGTTATTTCTCGGGCTATTTGGCCTAATTATTTAGTAATGGGCCAGTAAGAAACCGCCGTAATTGCGCCACCCAGGTTCACGCCGTTAACGTTATCGCGGCGTCCTGTCTGTTCGATTTTCTGGAACATAACAGCAAAAGGAGAACGCTGCTGGTGTTCACGCTGAATTGCCTCATACATTGCGGCGCGCTTATCGCGGTCGCCTTCCTGTACGGCGGCTTTGGTCGCTTTGGACATTTCTGGCAGATGCCAGGCATTACGCCAGGCCAGCAGGCCCGTAGCTTTTGCTTCATCCGTATTATCTGGATTGGCTGCAAAGGTGGCAGCATTAGTATTAGGGTCCGGATAGTCCGGGCCCCAGGCGCCGACATAAATCTGGTGCTCACGCGCGCGATATTTGGACAGAGTCTGTTTACCGGTACCGACTTCAATGCTTACCTTGATATTAGCCTTGCCAAACGTGTTCTGGATTGACTGGGCTATTTCAATACGTTCCTGTGCTTCACGCACGTTTATTTTCAGCTCGAAACCGCCTTCAAGCCCTGCTTCTTTCAGTAGCGCTTTGGCTTTATCAGGGTTGAAAGAGTAAGGCTGGTCTTCAATTTCGCCCAGGTAGGTGCGTGGTAAAAAAGCCTGGTGGATGGTGTACTGACCATTGAGAAACGAATCTTGCATGCCCTTATAGTCGATAAGGTATTTAAGCGCTTCAATTACTTTCGGGTTGGAAAGGTTCGGGTCTTTCTGATTCATTGATATATACATTAGACGGCCGCGCAGTTCGCTATCAATTTCGATTCCGTCCGCGCTGGAAATACCTGCAACGTCATCCGGATTGAGATTACGCGCCAGATCGATATCGCCTTTTTCCAGTAACAGACGCTGTGTGGCGGACTCCTGAATATGACGCACGATAACACGCTTCATCTGTGGTGCCCCGGCATAGAAATCTTCATTTGCGTTGAGCGTGTAGGATTCGTTCGGCTTCCAGTTCACCAGTGTATAAGCGCCGGAACCCGCGGTATTGGTTTTCAACCAGTCGTTGCCAAAATCACCGTCTTTTTCATGTCCCATCACTGTTTTTGAATCAACGATGCCACCAATGGTGGAGGTGAGACAGTTGAGCACAAACGAAGTGGCATATTTCTCATCGGTGGTGATGGAAAAAGACATGTCATCAATCAGCTTGATGGTTTGATCGGCGTTGTCAGCAGAAAACCCGAACTGGGTGAGAATGAAAGAAGGCGTTTTGTTTAACTTAACTGCGCGTTGCAGTGAATAAACCGCATCGGCTGCGGTTACCGGGTTGCCGGAATGAAACTTCACGCCGTCACGCATCTTAAACGTAATGGTTTTGCCGTCTTCTGATACGGTCCAGCTTGCGGCTAAGTCAGGCTGATAGCCTTTGGATAAATCGTTGGGATCAAAATTGACCAGTTTGCCATAGACATTGCGGCTTAAGTCCGAGCCTGCGAATTCAAATGACTGGGCTGGATCAAGGGTGGTGATATCATCGATACGGTTGGCGATAACCAGCATGTCTGATGGCGTCGCTGCGAAGGATGTATTCGCAATGGTAACAATTGCACAGGCCAGGCCCGCGAGTAGTACGCGTTTAAAGTGTTTCATGGATCTACCTTTGGTTAAATTTATATTGTTATATGTTGAACACCTACAGGAGAAACAGATTGAATGCCCCTATAGGCATAGCAGTTATTGTGCCAGTGATTCGTTCACCCGGTCAATAGCTATATTATTTTTGTGGCTGTTACGTGGCGAGACCTCAGCATAACCCAGGTGATGAGTAAAAATGGTTAAAATATCTCTGCCCGGCGTTGTAAATCTTATGAATAGCACGCTATTCACTGCGATCTACGCCTTGATCAGAAATATTTTCCCTCATTTTTCTTTCAACACTGGGTTATGCTGAGGTCTCGTAGCAGAAGAAAAGTTTCTGAACAGTGTGCTATCGTCGCGTTACCCGGTATCAGCCTATTGAGTTTTACAAGGAGAATATAATGTCCTCAGTTGATTTTAAGGCAATTACGCTGGCGCTTTTGTCCGCATCCCTTATGTTTAGTATTGGTTTTGCCCGCATCACATATGCCGATGAAAGTAGAAAATTGGAGCCAATGGTGTCCGGGCCAAAAACTTGTCGTGCACACGGTGCCATCTCGCCGATTCCGGATGAAATTTGGAATCGTATGCAGGGCGTATCGTGGCACGCGGACATGGGCTGTCCGGCACGGGATCAGTTGCGCTATTTACGTATAGCGTATCTTGATTTCAAGCAGCAACCTAAAATGGGTGAGATGATCGTGGCGCGTTCAGTGGCAGGTGATGTTCGGGCAGTTTTCAGTGATATATTTTGCAGCCGGAACTTTATGATTGAGAAGATGAAATTAATCGATCATTTTGACGGCAGCGATTCACGCTCCATGAATGACAATAATACCAGTGGCTTCAATTGTCGGCTTACTGCCAGCGGCAACCGTCTATCTGAACACTCTTTCGGCAAGGCGATTGACATCAACCCGGTGCAAAACCCTTACGTGAGCAGGGGGACGACTTTGCCCGTAGCTGGCCAGCCCTACGATACTCTTAAGAAGCGAACAAATGCGCAACAGGGCGTGATCCGGGATGGAGATGTGGTGACACGTGCTTTCGCGCGGATCAACTGGAAGTGGGGTGGTGACTGGCAGTACAGCAAGGACTACCAGCATTTCTCAAGCTCGGGCCGTTGACTTTAATGTTACACCTGTCAGTGCCCTTAGGCTTACTCCTCGCCAAACCGTTCCTGGTAGTCTTCCATGGACGCTTTGATCACCTTGTGTGCGTGCGCCTTATCATAAGCCTCACCAATTTCTACCGAAATTTGTTTGCCCGGCTGAATTTTATAGGTGGTGAAATAGTGATGTAAGCGTTCGATCATGACCTCAGGAAGATCGGAAAGGTCTTTCGCATTGGAAAATACATAGTCATTTTTCAGCACGGCTATGATTTTGTCATCTGCTTCACCACCGTCAATCATTGGCAGTCCGCCGAGAACACGCGCTTCCAGGATAATATCAGCGCGTGCAATGGGTCTTTCAGACAATACACAAATATCCAGAGGATCATGGTCGCCTTTCACCCCGTCTCTACCCATCAGTGCGGCAACACGTTTGCCGCAATAGGTTCTGGGGATGAATCCATACAATGATGGCGGATGCGACGATGTCCGGTTGGGTCGATCAACGACCAGGTAGCCGGTCTTTTTATCGATCTCATATTTTACATGATCAAAAGGCGTTATCTCTATGTAAGTATTCACAATTTCCGGTGGATTGGTGCCCACTTCCAGTCCATGCCAGGGGTGAGGTCGCCAACGATAGAAAGAATCAGGAAAAGGCATTTTTGTCTCCAAAGCGTAAGAATTTAAACCGGGCCGGAGCTTAATTCATATTTGACTGTATATGAAGCGGGTTTTGTCAGTGTTGTTTCTACTATAACAGGTATTTTAAATATTCTAGATCGTCGAAATTCTTAAAAATATGTGACCAGGGGGCCCGCGTCGTCGTGTCATTTCATTTCACCCTGGAGGCGCGGAGCAATATTCCCGTAAATAGTACTGCATACGAAAATGCGACCAGCAGTGGCAGGCCATTGGGCCCGAACAGGCTGATCGCCCATCCTCCGGAAACCGATCCGATTAATGCGCCGACGCCCCACATAACGGCGAAAGCCGCCGATCCGGCCACCAGTTCATTGCCCTGAAATCGGTCGCCTAAATCAGCCAGTGAAACCGTATAGACACCGTATCCGGCTGCACCCAGAATGACTAACACAGGCCATAACCAGATACTGGTACCCGTGTAGGGCAGTAAAATTGCGAATATAACCGTTATCAGGGTACACATTTTGAGCACGGATTGCTTGGAATAGCGATCGGCAAGCCAGCCGATAGGCAATTGTAAAAACACGTTTCCCACGATTAGCGTGGTCAGGGCGAGCGCAGCTGTGCTCAAATTAAGCCCGATTCTGAGGCCATACAAGGGTAAAAATGCAAGTGTTGCTGCATCAAAGACCGCAAATATGCCGACTGCCGCTAATAGAACCGGCGCTTTTGTGGCAAATGAAAAAATCCCGGATACCGCAGTTTCTTCAATCTGCTCTTCTGTGTTTTCCTGCACCATTGCTAAAGGTATAACGCTCAGTATCACTACAAATGCGCCTATAACAAAAGGTAACCAGCCCTCGATACCAATCCAGCCAACCATCGCCGGGCCCGCGCCGAAACTGGCGGATAATACGGTTGCATAAAGTGCCACTATTTTGCCTCGATGCGCCTGGCCCGCGTACTGAACAATCCAGGCTTCGCTCAACACGAACAGGGTTGAGATGGACATTCCTTGAACCAGGCGGATTATGAACCAGGCTTCAAGTGAATCAAATGCCTTATAGGCTAGCAGTAGCAAAGCCGTAATTATCGCTGCCGCGATGGCCACGGCACGTGAACCGAAGCGTTTTGATAGCACGGGAAGCATGGGTGAAAAAAGCAAAATACCTATTGGCATCATCGCCGAATTAATGCCAATCATGTTGGTTGAAACGCCATCGGCTTCGAGCAGCAACGAGAGCAACGGGTAGGTCATGCCAATGGCGAAACCGAACACACTTATTGCGGTGCAGGCCGCGAGCAGGTTACGCCAATGCATCATTTTGAAATATCAAATCGGCGTGCTGGCGCATTCATTATGATTTAGTAAGAATAAAGTCAGCGATCACGGGTAAATGATCGCTGGCCACTTTGGCCACCTGATGGCGGCATTTTTTAACCGAAACCAGTTTCAAATTTCCCCGATAGTAAATTCGGTCCAGGCCACCACGCGGGGAGAAAGAAGGGAAGGTTTTCATGGAGGTATAACCTTTTTGAGTCTCGTGATCGGTCGCGCAATGCAAGCCCATGGCCTCTACGAACAGAGCCCGCAGGCGCGACAGCCAGTCATTAAAATCACCGCCTACTATACAAGGCGTGTTTGCATCAAGCGCTGAAAATTCACTGGATCGCATTAATCGGCTGGCCTGTTTTTGGCGCTCCAGCGCAGCTAAGCCAAGATGCAAATTAAATACTTCAAGGTGTTGCTCTGTAGTATCTCCGATGTTGATGGTGGTGTGCTGGCAACCACGGCGTTTTTTATTATCGATGGTAAGATCTATGTTGCGCTCTCTCACGATTGGAAAGCGGCTGAGAGTGGCATTGCCATAGTATCCTTTTCGCAGGCTGACGTTATGTCCCATCGCATAATAAGGGTAATCGAGATGGGTGGCTATCTCTCTGGCCATGGCCTGTTCCCGGGAGCGCGGCACGCCTTCATCCACCTCCTGAAGCAGGACAATATCAGGATTATGATCACGAATAATCTCTTCAATACGTTCAGGTTTAAAGCGCCGATCGAGACCGATGGCGCGATGAATATTGTAAGTTAAAAATCGCAGTTTCAATTGCCCGGGAGTAGGTTAGAATATGTTCTTAGTTTAGCATCGCGCGTGATGGTTCAGGTGTTTAAGCATGCGATTATGAAACAGCTGCGATGTGTTATTAACAAACAGACAATATTTTTAATGGCCAAATACACGGAAACTGCGGATATAGAAACGGCGACAGCAGGATACGCTGCGCGATTTGCCGGTCCTGTCGGGCAATACTTCCTCGACCGACAGGCCGCTATTACAATGGAGTTATTGGCCGATACGCCCGCCTCTACCGTGCTTGATGTCGGTGGAGGACATGCTCAAATGGTCGGGCCGCTGGCGCATCTGGGTTTCGCGGTGACCGTCACCGGGAGCGCGGACAGTTGTGGCGTTGCATTGGCGACACGAGTTATGCCTGAAGAGGTTAAATACCTGACATGTGATTCCTTGAATTTACCGTTTGAAGACAATTCATTTGGTGTAGTTCTATCGTTTCGATTATTACCTCATGTAAAGCAATGGCAGGCGTTAATCGCAGAATTATGTCGCGTGGCGGACAAGTCGGTTATTGTCGATTATGCAGACAAACGCAGCAGCAATATATTGTACTCAACGTTATTCAGCTTGAAAAAAAAGCTGGAGGGAAACACACGACCTTTCACCTTGTATACCCGGTCGCAGATTTCTGATGAATTCATAAAGAATGGTTTTTCAGCGCCTTGTTTCAAGCCGAAATTTTTATTACCAATGGTCGTTCACCGCAAACTCAATTCCAGGGTATTTTCCTCTGTTGTAGAAATGATTTTTCGGTGGACAGGGCTCACCTATTTCTTTGGTTCGCCAGTGATATTGCGTAGCGACCGCCTGGAATCAGACCACCGATCCTAGCTGTACACTTCTGATCAGCTACGCTATGTTGATCTGGAACTGTCAAGATCGATGTTACACGGGAGGTTCGTATTTATTCGGACAGAAGGATAATCACTTCGCTGTTGAGCATATACCCACCGCCACGTATGGTCGAAAATAACGCCTTTCCCGGCTCAAGTGATAGTTTTTTGCGCAATTGACCCATGCGCACATCAATTGTACGATCATGTGCGCTGCTCGGCCGCCCTCGCGTGCTTTGCATCAAATAATCACGATCAAGTACGGTATTCGGGTTTTTCACCAGCACCAGAAGCAGATCGTATTCCGCGGGGCTCAGTTTGACCTCATCAGCTTTATTGAATAAGCGACGTGTTCGTGCATCCAGGGTGAAGTTCAGAAACGTGTATTTTTTTAATTCAACGGATTTATCTATTGTGCGGTCCTTTCTGCGCAATACAGCTTTAATCCGCGCGTGCAGTTCCGCCAGATCGAAGGGTTTAGGCAGGTAGTCATCTGCACCGTGATTCAGGCCGGCAATACGTTGTTCAATTTTTGCCTGGGCAGTGAGCATGATAATGGCGGCCCGATAACGTTGCTTGATGCGCGGTAGCAATTCAATGCCCGATGTGTCGGGCAAACATACATCCAGTAATACAATATCGACTGGATATTTTGCCAGCATTTGCTCCATCTCTGCGCCTGATCCAGCACAAATAACGTTAAAACCACGTTTATCGAAATAACGTTTGATGAGGCTTTGAATGTCGGGTTCGTCATCAACGATTAGCAGGCGGGTGGTTTTAGGCATTGGCGAGGCGCTCGCTGACTCTGGCGGCCAGTTCGTTACTACTGAAGGGTTTTCGTATCAATAAGCCGGTCTCTATTTTTGCATCCAGCTTGTCGCTATAACCACTCATATATAGAATACGAATTTTCGGAAATGTCCGGCGGACATATTTTGCCAACGCGAGGCCATCGGTGCGCCCCGGCATTATGATATCGGTAAGCAACAAATCGTATTCGGGATCCAGCTTTAAGGCTTGCAAGGCGGCATCGCCGGTATTGACGCAGTTTATATTGTAACCAATGCGCTTTAGGGCCCTTGAAACATAGTTGCGTACGTCCGTGTCATCTTCAACCAGCAATATTCGAGAAGAGTTGAGGTCACGACTGATCGTCACTCTGTCGAGTGTCTGCCTGACTTCCAGGCTGGAATCAATCGGCAGGAAAATTTTGATACAGCTGCCTTGTCTTATTTTTGATTGAACCTCGATATGTCCGCCTGACTGTTTTACGAAGCCGTAGACCATGCTCAAACCAAGTCCGGTGCCGGAACCTTTTTCTTTGGTGCTGAAAAAAGGTTCAAATACTCGCTCCAGGACATGCTTGCTCATACCCATACCTTCATCTCTGACGCTAAGCATAAGCGCCTTGCCGGAGATTTCCCGGTGTACCACCGCCTGTTGTGTAGCAATGGTGAGCGTACCCCCTGAAGGCATCGCATCGCGCGCGTTCAGTGCCAGGTTGAGCAGGCTGGTTTCCAGTTGGTTGGCATCCACCATGGAGATGGGATTATTTGGGTCCAGGTCCGTTTCAACCCGAATATTTTCCCCCAACGTGCGCTGCAACAATACTTTTATTTCTTCAATCAGTGCATTGATATTAGTAGGCTCAGGGTTCAGAGACTGGCGCCGTGAAAAAGACAACAATCGTTGAATCAATTCGCTGCCCCTGCGCGAAGCCCGGCGGCAGGCCTGAACAATTTCGTGTAATTCATCCGCATCGACGTCAGGGGTGTCCAGCAGGGAAAGATTTCCTAGAATAATAGTGAGTAAGTTATTGAAATCATGAGCGATTCCGCCGGTCATTTGACCCAATGCCTGCATCTTATGTGATTCCGAAAGCTGTCTCTGGTTGAGGTTGTGCTCGGTCATGTCCTGGCCCAGGAAGAAAAATCCCTGTGTTTTGCCAGTTTCATCCTGGTGAGGCACAAAGGTAATACCGATTTCACGCGTATTGGCATGCTGGTCGGTAATAGTGTATTCGTTACTGACCAGCTGGCCCTTTAATACGCTACCTATGTCCCTACGAAATTGCCCAATATTGTGTTTTTCTACCTGATCAAAGATATTAGAATCAATCAACTTTTCAGGATTGAGCTTAAACCAGTCCAGATGTTTCTTGTTTGCAAACAGGTATTTCAGATCCGCATTGATGTAGGCGATGAGCACTGGTACCGCGTCGGTAATTTTGCGAATCCAGATTTCATTCTGATGCAAGGCTAGTGCGGTTTTCTGGTGTGCCTCACTTTCTTCACGCAGAGCGTGGGTGCGCCGCTCGACGCGTTGCTCCAGTTGTTGCTCGGTTAGCTTGCGTTCGGTGATATCTGTATAGGTTGTTACGAACCCCATTTGCTTTGGCAGGGGGTTGCCGCGAATTTCAATGACCGTTCCGTCCGGCCGGGAGCGCTCAAAATAATGCGCTTTAAAGGTTCGAGCCAGTTTCACGCGTTCGGCAACCTGCGCATCAATATCGCCATCACCATATTCATCGCGCTCGGCGTTGTAACGAAACATCGATTCCAGCGATATGTGCTGGTGAAAAAACGCTTCAGGTAGATCCAGCAGTTCTTTGACGCGTTGATTCCACGCAACCAGGCGCAAGTTTTGGTCAAAAACCGTGACGCCCTGATCAAGGTATTCCAGCGCCAGAGTGGTCCAGCGTTCCGGGTTTTGCCTTGTCGGGTTGACATGATCCGGCGTTTTTGCCATGCTGCGCAGGCCTCCATTTACAATAGATTTACAAAAATTATGGGCGTGTAGATGGACTAGCCCGTTTGGGATGGGTATTATATTACGTAATTGGGAGATACATCCCGACAATCAATACCACAGGAGAATATTTGCAAGCGCATACCGCTAACAATAGCCGTGGCGACAACCCGGCCGAATTACGTACAGCTCCTGAGCTGTTGTTGCATCACGCCGCTGTGCGTGGTGATAAGACCGCCATGCGCGAGAAAGAATATGGCATCTGGCAGTCCTGGACCTGGACTCAGATGAAGGATGAGATCCTGGCGTTGGCCGGCGGGCTTGCAAGTATCGGTTTTAAACGCGGTGATAAGCTCGGAATTATTGGCGCGAATCGCCCGCAACTCTACTGGGGTATGTGTGCAGCGCAGTGCCTGGGTGGGATTCCTGTGCCCTTGTACAAGGATATGGTAGCGGAAGAATTACAGTACGTGCTGGAGCATGCCGGCGTCCAGTTTATGCTGGCCGAGGATCAGGAGCAGGTCGACAAGGTGATGGAAGTGCAAGCTGAATGTCCGGCATTAACGCAGATCGTATACGATGACCAGCGCGGCATGCGCGATTATGACCACACTCATCTACATAGCATTGAGAGCATGCAGAGGGCTGGCCGGGAACTGGCGAAAGCGAAGCCAGATTTTTTGCAGGGTGAAATTGATAAAAATAACGGCAGTGATGTCGGGATTTTCCTTTACACATCGGGCACCACGGGCAAACCCAAGGGCGTGGTGCTGAGTCACGACAATATAATTGTTACCGCACGCAATACCGTTGCCTATGATTCGCTGAGTGATCGGGAAGAGACATTGTCCTACTTGCCACTGGCCTGGGTCGGGGACCATATATTTTCCTATGGCCAGGCCTATGTGGCGGGGTATTGTGTGAACTGCCCGGAGGATGAAACCACCGTGGCGACCGATATGCGTGAAATTGGCCCAACCTATTATTTTGCGCCACCACGTATTTTTGAAAACATGCTGACCAGCGTCAGTATTCGAATGGAGGATGCCAGCGCTTTCAAACAAAAAATGTTTCACTATTTTATGGGCGTGGCGAAAAAGACCGGCGTGGCCCTGATTAACGGTGACGACGTATCGGCGGCTGAAAAATTTAAATACTGGCTCGGAAATATACTGATTTACGGGCCACTTAAGAACACTCTGGGCCTGAGCAAAATCCGTATCGCCTATACCGCGGGCGAGGCCATCGGTCCTGAAATCTTCGAATTTTTTCGCTCGCTAGGGATTAACGTTAAACAATTGTACGGCCAGACAGAAGCATCGGTATATATAACCATTCAACCTGATGGCGAGGTGTACGCGGATACCGTTGGAGTCCCCGCCCCGGATGTTGAGGTTAAAATAGCGGACAGCGGGGAAGTCATTTACCGAAGCCCGGGTGTATTTTTGGAATATTTCAAAAACGCTGAGTCCACGCGTGAAACCAAAAACGATGAAGGCTGGGTGTTGACCGGCGATGCGGGATACTTCGACGACCGTGGCCATCTGAAAATTATCGATCGTGCAAAAGATGTTGGTAAGCTGAATGATGACTCGATGTTTGCGCCCAAGTACATTGAAAACAAGCTTAAATTTTTCTCACAAATTCAGGAAGCCGTGGTCTTTGGTGACGCGCGTGATTATGCCACGGCCTTCATTAATATTGACCTGGAAGCCATCAGTAACTGGGCTGAGCGCAACAACATTGCGTATGCCAGCTACCAGGAACTTGCAGGCCACCCGCAGGTGTACGATATGATTTTAGGGAATATCGAGCAGGTTAACCGGGATCTGGCATCCGATGCTCATTTGTCAGGTTCACAGATTAGTCGCTTCCTTATTTTACACAAGGAACTGGACGCGGATGATGGTGAACTGACGCGTACCCGCAAAGTCAGGCGGCGAATTGTGCTGGAAAAATATGCCGTATTAATTGACGCGCTGTATTCCGGGAAAACCAACTGCTTTATTCGCACTGAAGTGGTTTTTGAAGATGGCCGCAAAGGATCGATCGAAGGTGATCTAAAAATTGCCGATGTGCCTGTCTTTGATGCATTGGCGAAGGCGAGCTAATGGAACTGGTATATGGGTAGGGAAATGGATTCATCGAACCAGATGACGCAGACACCCGTGATGGAAGTCAAGAATATCTCGCTGTCCTTTGGGGGCGTTAAAGCGCTGACGGACATCAGCTTTGATATTCGCGAAGGCGAAATTCGTGCCTTGATCGGCCCCAACGGCGCGGGTAAAAGCTCGATGCTGAATGTGATCAGCGGTTTTTACCATCCGCAGATCGGCGAAGTCTGGTTTAAAGGTGTAAAGCGCCCGCCAATGAAACCCTACCAGGTCGCGCGGCAGGGCGTCGCGCGCACTTTTCAGAATATCGCCCTGTTTAAAGGCATGAGCACCATCGATAACCTGATGACCGGGCGAATCAATCACATGAAGGTGAATTTATTCTGGCAGGCATTATGGAAGGGCCCGGCAGAACGCGAAGAGATAAAGCATCGCGAGCGTGTGGAACACGTTATCGATTTTCTGGAAATACAGGCGATTCGTAAAACCCCTGTGGGGCGGCTTTCCTACGGCCTGCAAAAACGCGTCGAGCTGGGGCGGGCTCTGGCAGCCGATGCGCAACTATTATTGCTCGACGAGCCGATGGCCGGCATGAACCTCGAAGAAAAAGAGGACATGAGCCGTTTTATCATTGATGTGAACGAAGAATTTGGCACCACCATCGTGCTGATTGAGCACGATATGAGCGTGGTTATGGATTTATCGGATCGGGTCGTGGTGCTGGACTACGGGCGAAAGCTTGCCGATGGAGAGCCCGATGAGGTACGCAATAATCCCAGTGTGATTGACGCCTATCTCGGGGTGAGTCATGAATAAGTTGAATCTGGATCAAGTGAGGAACATTAGATGAGCATTGATTTACTCAACGTTATTGAGATCATCTTGAATGGCCTGATGACGGGTGTGATGTATTCATTGGTGGCGCTGGGTTTTGTGCTGATTTTCAAAGCGTCCGGAATATTCAATTATGCCCAGGGTGTAATGGCTTTATTTGCCGCGCTTACACTGGTGGGGTTTCAAACCGGACAAATACCGTTCTCCCATTTAATCAACGCGATGTTTGGTACCAGCCTGCATAACTGGGGGCCGGGTATGCCCGCCGTGCTAGCCATAATATTGACCATCGGTGTGATGATTGGTTTTGCCTGGTTATTTGAGCGACTGGTATTGAAACATATGGTTAACCAGGAGCCCATCATCTTGTTCATGGTGACCATCGGTCTGGCGTACTTTATGGAAGGCTTTGGCGATTTGATGTGGGGAGCGGATATCAAAGTACTGGATTTGGGGATCCCCTCTGGCGGGTCTTTGTGGTTTGAAGATATAACCAAAACCTGGGCGACGGAGGGTTCTGATTACTGGGGTATGTATATTGACGTGCTCGATGTCTGGGCCGCCGGTATTGCCATCGTCCTGGTATTAGCGCTGACTCTGTTCTCCCAATATACCCGCGTTGGGCGCGCTTTACGGGCCGTCGCGGATGATCATCAGGCGGCGATGACGGTGGGAATTTCACTTCGAACCATCTGGGTGATCGTCTGGTCAATCGCCGGTATGGTGGCGCTGGTCGCGGGCATAATGTGGGGTTCAAAATCGGGTGTGCAGTTTTCCCTTTCATTGATTGCCCTCAAGGCCTTGCC
>JAUVBY010000097.1 GCA_030590945.1 Gammaproteobacteria bacterium
GCGCTACACTACTGGCTATCCTTGCATTCTGGCTTCTACGCCGTTCAATTGGCATACCAGGCGGCGAATCAGGCAACCGGGTACAAAGAACGGTTACCTATGAACGGGTCGTTCACTGGACGATGACGGCCTCATTTATTCTGCTGGCCATCACCGGTTTCCTGGTGTTATATGGCCGTACAATGCTCATTCCAGTCATAGGCGTAGAGCCTTATGCACTGATTGCAGCCGCCAGCAAATCCGCGCATAATTTATTCGGACTTATTTTTCCTGTCACCGTCATATTGATGTTTTTACAATTTGTCGGGCGCAATCTGTACGCCCGGGGAGATTTCACCTGGCTAGCCAAAGGCGGCGGCATCATTACGGATTCTCATCAAAGCGCCGGCTACTTCAACATGGGTGAAAAAATTCTGTTCTGGCTGGTCATGCTATTCGGAATATTAATATCCGTTTCGGGGCTGATATTATATTTGCCGGTTTTCGAGTTTTCCCGCGCCGATATGATCCTCGCGTACAAAACACATGGCGTCATCGCAGGGGCATACGTGATTTTAATTACCGGTCACGTTTATCTGGCGATCGTCGGCGTGAAAGGCACCTTAAGTTCGATGACAGACGGAACAGTAGATGAGAACTGGGCAAAAGCACACCATGATCGCTGGTACGAAGAAATTAAGCCCGGGCAGGGATCCAGCTCATGATTGAATTCATTGAAGGGCCTCTCTGGACATTTTCACTGGTGGTGTTCTGCGTAGGCGTAATTTGGCGTCTTTTCAGTATTGTCCGCGCTGGAATCAAAACTGACAGGGCGCCGGTAAAAAATTCAGGGGCAGCCAGCGGGTTTAAAAGTATTTTTAGCCACAGTATCCCCAGACGTGAAACCATGAAGGCCTCCCCATTAGTCATTATTGCCGGTTATATGTTTCATATCGGGCTCCTGATTCTACTATTCTGGGCGGCACCTCATATACGCTTCTTCGAAGAGGAGTTGCTTGGTTTTGGATGGACGCCCGCACCTTACTGGTTATTCATGCTGGCAGCTGCATTAGCCTTAACGGGCTCCATCATGCTAATTATTCGCCGATTGGTCGACCCGGTATTGCAAAAAATATCCACCGCAGACGATTATACCGGTGCGTTAATTACCTTTATGGTGATGCTCACCGGCTGCCTGGCCCTACAGGAATCCTGGGCGGGTCTGCGCGCTTTTCACATGTTATGGGTTGAAATACTGATGGTTTATTTTCCGTTCAGCCGCCTTATGCATGCTTTTACCTTTGCGTTCAGTCGCGCCTATTCCGGAGCAATGTTCGGTCGGCGAGGGGTTGGAGCATGAACACTAATAAATTGAGCGACAGGGCTAGCAGCGCAGAGCAACACATTCTGAGTCGAATCGATTCTCGTATTGCCTCCTTTTTCTCCAGTTGTGTACATTGCGGCATGTGCGCCGAAGCATGCCATTTCTATAAAGAAACCGGTGACCCCAAATACACGCCGATCTACAAGCTGGAGCCGATGCGGAAAATCTGGAAGCACCACCATACTTTCTGGGGAAAATTATTCGGAACATTAGGTTGGTCTACACTGCCGGATGAGCAGATGCTGGAGGACTGGCAGGAGTTGGTTTATGATTCCTGTACATTATGCAGCCGTTGTTCCCTGGTGTGTCCTGTGGGTAACGACATAGCATATATGGTTCGACAGCAGCGAGAAGGGTTTTCCGCCGCCGGATTCGCACCTGAGGGGCTCAAAGGCGCAAGTGAGCGATCCATTGAACTGGGTTCACCGATGGGCGTAACCGCGACAACACTTCTTGCCACTATCAAGCATCAGGAAAAAGAATGCGGGATACCGATTCCAGTCGATCAGCAGGGTAGCGATTATCTGGTATTGTTGTCCTCGCTTGAAATTGTCGGTTTTCCTGAATATATTGGTGCAATCGCTCGTATATTTAAACAGGCTGATATCAGCTGGACGATATCGACCAAAGGCTTTGAAGCGACCAATAGCGGCATTCAAATCGGCAACTCAGAAATCGCGCGCGAAATAGTGGAGCGAGTGGTAAACGCCGCAGAATCTCTTGGAGTCAAAGCCGTAATCAGCCCGGAATGCGGACATGCCTATACCTCAATCCGCTGGGATGCACCCAACCTTTTAGGTCGGGAATTACCATTTAAGGTCATACATATACTGGAGTTATTACATGAGCTTCAGTCTCAGGGAAAACTTAAAACCGTGGGTACCTTCGACACTCCACTAACCTATCACGACCCTTGCAGTATTGCCCGTAAAGGTGGAGTAATTAAAGAGCCCCGTGATTTATTGAACCAGGTAAGCTCTGATTTCAGAGAAATGACGCCGACCGGTGAAATGAACTGGTGCTGTGGCGGCGGGGGCGGCGTGAGTGCCATTGATGAAGCAGAAGAATTACGCTTCAAGGCCTTCCACCGAAAAAGTGAACAAGTAAACAAACTCGGCGTAAAGGTTCTGGTTACAGCTTGCGCTAATTGCCGAAATACAATTGAAGAAGGCCTCGAAAATTATGAGATGGATGTTGAGGTGGTTGGCTTAACGGAATTAATTGCCGGGCAACTGGAATCAGCAGGATAAGGTCTAACAGGTAGGCGCTTTAACAAAAGCGCCACACCAGTGGATAAACTTATCCACGGCTAGCTATTGGATTTCCCAATCTCCATCCGGTTGTCGACAGGCAGAGCCATAGCTTTGCTGCTCTTCACCCCCTACGATTACTGTGCTTTGATACTCCCGGCAATAGCGGCCGGAATACGTCTGGTAGGTTTTAGTCGGGGTAACACTGTAGGTATTCCCGCTGTCCGGATTTACCCAGCTTGAGGCCTGATTGGTTTTATTTTTTTCCAGGGCCCGGGTGGTGTTCATTTCGTCCAGCTGATCTAGTGAGCGCCCAATACTGGCGCCAGCCAATGCGCCTGCAAATACGCCAAGCGCGGTGGCAATATCCTGACCATGCCCGCCGCCGATCTGGCTGCCAACCACGCCACCGACAACAGCACCAGCCGCTGCACCGCCCTGCTCACGCGTTACCTGGCACCCTACCACCTGGCTTAAAGCGATCACAACAAATACAGAAATTACACGCTTTTTCATCTTAAACTCCTATTCGCATTGAATACATATCGTTAATGTGACTTTGCTAACTGGCCCGGGGCGGGCCAGGCAAATATAACTTTCATAGGACGTAATATACGGTACGCATGCTTTCCCGGATGTGAATAAACCTGTCGTATTTGGCGTGCGTTTATACGCTCTGGTAGCCAATCGTGACGCGCTTCGTGATAAAATCATATTCCACCTAAAAATGATTCTTTTTGCATGCTTCCGTTTGACACATTTTACTGGCGACGCTAGACGACTCAAAATAAAACCGGCTCAGCTCTGAGATCGGCCCCGGCACAATTCGCCAATCTATAATTAATGTGAACCCCATGCAGCCCAATCAAACCGAACTTTTAGATTATGCCCGGCAGGGCTACAACCGGGTACCCCTGGTACGCGAAGTACTCGCTGATTTCGAAACTCCGCTCAGCGTCTACTGTAAACTCGCTAACCAACCCTACAGTTATTTGTTTGAATCGGTACAGGGCGGGGAAAAATGGGGTCGCTACTCAATTATTGGCCTGCCCAGCTCGCAACGGCTGGAAATACGTGGAAAACGCCTGCAACACATTTTCGGAGACAAGCTACTGCGCGATGAGGAAGTAGCAGACCCTCTGGGTGAAATCGAAACTTTTCGTGAACAGTTTAAGGTTCCTTCGATTGAAAACCTGCCGAGATTTTGTGGTGGATTAGTCGGTTATTTCGGCTTCGAAACCATCCAGCTAATCGAACCGCGGCTTGCCGGTGATAACAAACCCGATGCAATAGATGCCCCGGATATCGTGCTGATGGTCTCGGAAGAGATCGTAGTATTTGACAATCTTTCCGGCCGCCTGCACATTATCATACATGTCGACCCAAACTCAAAAGACGCACTGGATAACGGGGAAAGCCGCCTCGATTTCATCGAACGTCAACTTAACGTACCGCTAGTCAGGAACCAGAACAAACACCTGAAGCGCCTGATCAAGGAATCCGATTTTGTCTCCTCCTTTACAGAAGAAGGATTCAAAAAAGCCGTCAATCGCTGTAAGCAATATATCTATGACGGTGATATTTTTCAGGTTGTACTTTCGCAGCAAATGCGCACACCGTTCAATGCCGAACCACTGGATTTTTATCGCGCACTGCGCACCTTGAACCCCTCACCCTATATGTATCTGCTCAACCTGGGTGAGGTACATATCGCGGGCTCTTCCCCGGAAATCCTGGTGCGCGTAGAAGACGGCGAAATTACGGTCCGCCCCATCGCCGGCACCCGAAAACGCGGCCGCGATGAAGCTCATGACCTGGCACTGGAAAAAGACCTGTTATCGGACCCTAAAGAGCTGGCCGAACATTTAATGCTGGTAGACCTGGGGCGCAATGATTGCGGGCGCGTGGCGCAAATCGGCACAGTTAAAGTAACCGAACGGGATAATATTGAGCGCTATTCTCACGTGATGCATATTGTCTCGAACGTGGTGGGCAAACTCAAACCCGAATTGAGCGCGATTGACGTGCTGCGTGCGACCTTCCCCGCAGGAACGGTCTCCGGGGCACCTAAAATTCGCGCGATGGAAATTATTCAGGAATTTGAACCCGTTAAACGCGGTATCTATGCCGGCGCTATTGGCTATATCGGCTGGAATGGGAACATGGATACCGCCATTGCCATTCGCACCGCAATCATCAAAGATAAAACCCTGACCATTCAGGCCGGGGCCGGCATTGTCGCTGATTCACAAGCTGAACTGGAATGGATGGAAACCATGAACAAGGGCCGCGCAATATTCAAAGCCGCTGCGCTGGCCGAAATCGGGCTGGATTTAACACTGAATGATCGCGGGCACCGATAACCTTCGACGCGCTTCAATCATTGCTGTAAGAGCATTTTAAAGATTCCTTCAGCAGGAATTTCTCTTGCGCAAGCTCAATTAGCCTGGCAACCAGCTCGGGATAAGGCAAACCGCTCGCCTCCCAGAGTTTTGGATACATGCTGATCGGAGTGAAACCCGGCAGGGTATTAATTTCGTTAAGCCATACTTCATCGGTATTCGCATCGACGAAAAAATCCACGCGCGCCAGTCCGCTTCCATCCAGGGCTTTAAATGCTTTTATCGACAGATCCTGCACGCGTCGACTAGCTGCCTCTGAAATCCGGGCGGGAATAATCACTGAGGATGTATTCTCTACATATTTCGCGGCGTAATCATAAAATTCAGCGCCCGGTTGAATCTCACCCACGACAGAAGCCTCGGGCGAGTCATTGCCCAGTACCGCACATTCGAGTTCCAACACGTTTTCAAAGCCGTTTTCTACCAGCACTTTTGTATCAAACTCCAGCGCCATAGCTATCGCGCCTTTAAGCCCTGCGGGTTCATTCACTTTTGAAATACCCACGCTTGAGCCCATATTGGCAGGTTTCACGAACACCGGGAAGTTTAAACAACGCTCGATTTCCGCCTCTATTCGAGATGCATCCTCCAGCCAGTTTTGCCTGCGTAATTCCACATAATCCGCCTGCGGGATGCCCGCTTTTTCAAACAGACGTTTTGAAACCAGTTTATCCATACCGCAGGCGGATGCCATCACGCTGCAACCAACGTAGGGCACACCAAACATCTCTAACAAGCCCTGCAGGATTCCATCCTCACCATATGGGCCATGCAATAAAGGGAAGATCACATCCGCCGTGAAAGAAAAATGCCTGCCGGTATCCGCATTCATGAACCGACCCGGTGAGTTCAGGTCTGGTAAAACACCCACGCCAGCCTGCGGATTGACCAAACCCGCATTGATAATGCTATCGATCGAATCCTCCTCAGACCAGCGCCACTGCCCCTGTTCGCTTATACCAATGAATTGAATCCGGTAGGGTGAATCGGCAATGGCAGAGACCAGCGATTTTGCCGAGGTCACCGAGACCGCATGTTCACACGATCGCCCGCCAAACATGAGGAGCAGCTTAAGGGGTTTAGCAGGTATATTCATGGCTGAATTATACCGGCAAATACGAGCGGGTTTATGAATCGGAGCGGGATTAATGTTTCATCCGGATCATTCGCTGGAGTTCTTGTAAAACATCTCATCACTTATAGTTTGCATAAGACATGCTTATGATATATCATCTTAGCATAAGTTAATACATATCATCACCATGGCTGACCAATCTTACGCACTGAAACAAGCACTTGATGCCCGGACGGCGTCTGTCCTCACGCCCGATGCGCTGAATTTCCTGGTTGAACTACAGCAAACATTTGGCTCCCGTATACCCGGGCTGCTTGAACAGCGCCAACAGGTACAGGCTGCTCTGGATGCCGGCGGCAGCCTGGATTTTCTGCCTGAGACCAAAGCTATTCGCGAATCGGACTGGGCGATCAAAACCACACCACAGGATTTACTCGACCGCCGGGTTGAGATTACCGGCCCGGTCGATCGTAAGATGGTCATCAACGCACTGAATTCCGGGGCCAAAGTATTTATGGCCGATTTTGAAGATGCCCATTCCCCTGACTGGCAAAGGACCATAGATGGTCAAATCAATCTACGCGATGCGATTGCAGGCGAACTGAGTTTTACCAGCGATGAAGGTAAGGAATATAGCGTGGGTAAAAAAGCCGCCTTGCTGATCGCCCGAGTCCGGGGCTGGCACCTGAGTGAGAAAAATCTGCTGGTGGATGGCGAACGCATGGCTGCTGCATTATTTGATTTTGGCCTGTATCTGTACCTGAACTATCAAAATGCGCAAAAGAACGGCAAAGGCCTGTATTTCTACCTGCCCAAAATGGAACACTACCTTGAAGCACGTCTCTGGGCGGATATCTTTAGCCACGCCGAGAATAAGTTTGGCCTGGAACACGGCAGCATCAAATGCACGGTACTAATCGAGACCATTCCGGCAGCTTTTCAGATGGACGAAATTCTTTATGAGCTGCGCGACTACATCGTAGGTTTGAATGCCGGGCGCTGGGACTATATTTTCAGCGTCATTAAACGCTTCCGAAATAATCCCGATTTTGTGCTGCCCGATCGCGCGGGCATCACCATGGAAACGGGCTTCTTACGCGCGTATTCGCGCCTGCTGATTAAAACCTGTCATAAGCGTGGTGCGCACGCCATGGGCGGCATGGCCGCGCAAATCCCCATTAAACGTGATCCGCAGGCCGACGCAGCAGCCAAAGACAAAGTACGCCTGGATAAAATCCGCGAGGCCACCGATGGCCACGACGGCACCTGGGTAGCGCACCCCGACCTGGTACCGATTGCACTGGAAGTATTCAACGATTACATGCCAGAAGCCAACCAGATCTCTAAAGCACACGCCGCGCACGGCATGCTAATTGGAGCATCGGACCTGCTGGACACACCCAAAGGCGACATCACCGAAGCGGGCTTCGTACTCAACATTACTGCAGCGTTGCACTACATTGCCGCGTGGTTGAGTGGGCGCGGGGCAGTACCTATTTTTGACCTGATGGAAGATGCCGCTACAGCGGAGATCTCACGCGCCCAACTCTGGCAGTGGGTCCACAACGGGCAGTGCGCGCTGAGTGATGGCACAGCCATTACTGCTAATTATTTTAGCCGGGAAATTGAACGCATAAGCCGGGAAATTGAAGTGACATCCGGCGAGACATACGCCTCGCAACACTACCCGGAGGCGGTTAAATTATTAAGTGAACTGGTACTCGATAGTAAATTTGTCGAATTCCTTACCTTACCCGCCTACGAAATGATCAACTAGATTACACCGATTTTTATTGAGGAAACAGCATGACGCGCGAGCAACAAATCAAACAACTCCAGGATGACTGGGATACCAACCCCCGCTGGAAAAACGTCAAACGTGACTACAGCGCTGCAGACGTCGTGCGTCTGCGCGGTTCCTTACAACCTGACTACACGCTGGCTAAACGCGGGGCAGAAAAGCTCTGGGAGCTGGTGAATGGTAGCGCTAAAAAAGGCTATGTTAATTGCATGGGCGCAATCACCGCCGGCCAGGCTATGCAGCAGGCCAAAGCGGGCATTGAAGCGATCTACCTGTCGGGCTGGCAGGTCGCGGCCGACGGCAATTCCTCTGAGACCATGTATCCGGATCAATCACTCTACGCCTACGATTCCGTACCGACCATGGTGAGGCGCATAAATAACACCTTCAAACGCGCGGATGAAATTCAATGGTCGCGCGGCATCAACCCTGAAGACGAAAATGGCATCGATTATTTTTTACCCATTGTTGCCGATGCCGAAGCCGGTTTTGGTGGCGTGCTCAATGCTTACGAGCTGATGAAAAACATGATTGCCAATGGCGCAGCGGCGGCGCATTTTGAAGACCAGCTTGCCGCGGTTAAGAAATGCGGGCATATGGGTGGCAAAGTTTTGGTGCCCACCCAGGAAGCCATTCAGAAATTAACCGCAGCGCGTCTGGCGGCCGATGTCATGGGTGTGCCGACCATTGTACTGGCGCGTACAGACGCCGAGGCGGCGAATTTGCTAACGTCAGATGTCGACCCCTATGACCAGCCCTTTTGCATCGGCGAACGCTCTGCAGAGGGCTTCTACCGGGTCAGGAATGGCTCTGAACAGGCAATCTCGCGCGGGATTGCCTACGCACCGTATGCGGATCTGGTCTGGTGTGAAACCGCGGTTCCGGATATCGGTTTTGCGAGAGAATTCGCGCAAGCCGTACGTGCTGAAAACCCCGGGCAACTGCTCGCTTATAACTGTTCACCCTCGTTCAACTGGAAGAAGAACCTCAATGATTCACAAATCGCCAGCTTCCAGCAGGATTTGAGCGATCTGGGTTACAAATACCAGTTCATCACACTCGCAGGAATACACAACCTCTGGTACAACATGTTCGATCTGGCGCACGAATACGCGCAGGGCGAAGGCATGAAACATTATGTAAATAAGGTACAGGAACCCGAATTTGCTGCCGCAGAAAAAGGTTACACCTTCGTTGCGCATCAGCAGGAAGTCGGCGCGGGATATTTTGATGATGTCACCACCGTCATTCAGGGTGGTTCCTCCTCGGTAACCGCTCTGACCGGATCAACTGAAGAAGATCAGTTTTAGCACGCTTTACCTATCATCCTTGCAAGGGTGTGCCAACCCACTCAGGGTTTGCACGCCCCTTTTTTGTCCCGTGTTCTCACTTTATCCTTCTTCTAACTATAATCGGGGCTTGAGATGAATAGCGTTGAAGAGGTTCATATTCTCTGTGGCCTCAGTGCACTCTGTGTTTTATCATACGCGTAAATAAGAACCTGTACCCCAAATACCACATTGGCCCTCTCAAATCAGTCCCTGAAAATCGCGCAAACCATCCTTGACGGTTTTGACCGGCACTTTACGCTGTTTCGCAAAATCACCCGTGGCGCAAAACAACGCTTTGAAAGTGCCGACTGGGAAGGCGACAATAAAGCCCGTGTTGAACGCATTGCCTATTATGATGCCCGGGTAATAGAGTCCGTCGATACCCTGCATCAGAATTTCGATCTTGAAGAGCATGATCAGGTTTTGTGGAAACAGGTAAAACTGCAATACATGGGTTTGTTATACGAACACAAGCAGCCTGAACTGGCTGAGAGTTTCTACAACTCGGTTTTCTGCCAGTTATTTCACCGCCGGTATTACAATAATTCACATATCTTTGTACGGCCCGGACTATCCACTGATGTGATCGATATGGACAGACCGGCCTATCGCAGTTATTACCCTACTGACGACGGCCTTGAGGCCACGCTCAAGCGCTTATTAAACTCATTTCACCTAAGCCTTGAGTGGGAAAACCTCGATCGCGATATCAGGCGGCTATGCGAACTATTTGAACCCGAGTTGGTCTGCCCGCCTTTGGGCAGTGAAACCTGCCAGATGCAGGTTATCACCACCTTGTTTTTTCGCAATAAAGCCGCTTATATCGTTGGGCGTTTACGCATCGCAGGCATGATATCGGGGTTTGTCATACCCTTGTTGCGCACCGATGATGGAACCTTATACGTTGATGCCCTGATCATGGACGCGCAGGCGCTGGCAGTCATTTTCAGCTTTACACGCGCCTATTTTATGGTGGATAGCCAGGTGCCGTCCGCTTTAATCGACTTCCTGCAAAGCATTTTGCCGAGCAAAACCAAATCTGATTTATACACTTCAATCGGCTTTCAGAAGCAGGGTAAAACCCTTTTCTATCGGGATTTTCTCAATCACCTGACCCATTCTTCCGATCAATTCATCATCGCGCCGGGCATCGAAGGCATGGTGATGAGCGTATTTACGTTGCCATCTTTTCCCTATGTGTTCAAGGTTATCAAGGATAAGTTTGCGCCTCCCAAAAAGATCAGTCGCCAGACCGTCAAAGATAAATATCTATATGTCAAAACCCACGACCGGGTCGGGCGCATGGCGGATACCCTGGAATTCTCGCACGTAGCTTTTCCAATTGACCGTATTTCTTCTGAGTTGCTCAACAAACTTAAGCAGGACATTGCGACGAGCTTAAGCTTCGAAGGAGATCAGATCATCATCCGTCACTTATACATCGAACGTCGCATGGTGCCGCTGAATATTTACCTCAGCCAGGCGCCGGATGAGGCGCTGGAGCACGTCGTCAGAGAATATGGAAATACCATCAAGGACCTGATCAAAGCCAACATTTTCCCGGGTGATATGTTGCTCAAAAATTTTGGTGTAACGCGCCAGAACCGAATCGTATTTTATGACTATGACGAGCTAATGCCAATGAAGGAAATTCGCGTGCGCGTCATACCACCCGCGCGCACGCCCGAACAGGAAATGGCTATTGAACCCTGGTATCGGGTCGAAGAAAATGATTTCTTTCCCGAGCAGTTCGAACACTTTGTAATGAGCTACCCGAAGGTTCGCGAACTATTGCTCAGGCATCATGCGGATCTGCTGGATGCAAAATACTGGCAGGAGATTATTCAGGATCTGGAAAAAGGCCTGCGCGCCGATGTGTTTCCGTATTCGCGGAAAAGCCGGTTTAGC
>JAUVBY010000032.1 GCA_030590945.1 Gammaproteobacteria bacterium
TGACGGTATTATGGATCCCCGCATACGCGAGGATGACGATAAAACGGGATTTAGGTTTTAAGTCTCTTAACATAAGTGTCTTCTGCAAACATTGTTGTACTGCCGTTTATCGTGATCCTACGAAAATCAAACCGGACAGTAGTAGGTTTAAATTGTAAAAGGCAAAGGTAAAAGCATATGCCTGTCAGGTGCTTGATATTCTATTGGATATCCCGCGTAAACACCCAGGCGGGGAAAGGCTCAGGCGGCATTATCTGGGCCCAGGATCCGCGCCTGGAAAGGATACTAACCTGTTGCCCGTCTTCGAGTTGTCCCAGGGGCGGCGAGAGCAGCTTATTTGTGCTGGCAGCGGGCCTGACATTTACGTTAATACCTCGGATAATCCCCCGATCGTTTTCCGTAATTTCCAGAAACGTGTCGTACACCCATACCGGATAGCTACGCGCGACCAATATTTGTGTCCACTCTGTTGAATTCTGAATGCGCTGGACTGAAGCGCCTGCCTCCAGTGTGCCAACTTGAGCCGAATTTGTATTAGGCGCGGCGTACAACTTCGTAGTTGTAATGCTCGTAAGGGTTTCGGTAGCTTGTTCTGAATCGTTGAGCAAGTCAGCTTGTATTGAGCTTGTTGATTGGGCAGTTGAAACGGGCTCAGGCGTGGCGTCGATTGCAGTATTAGAAGCATCAGTCGATTCCTCGATCGTGGCGAGTAATGCTCGCGCTTGAGGATGATTATTATTTGCGGCTTGTTGTGCCCAATAAATTGCTTTCGCTGTGTTTTGTGCGCGCCCTTCGCCAATAAAATAGGCCAGGCCAAGGTTGTATTGCGCGCCGGCATCATTACGTTCGGCAGCAATTTCCCACCAATTCAGTGCCTTTTTGCGTTGACGCGTAACCCCTCTACCTTCCCAGTAAGCGACGCCAAGGTTGAACATCGAAGCGACGTGTTGATTTTTGGCGGCCTCTACCAGGTACCGGAACGCGATTGCATCGTCAGCATTTTGAGTTTCTTTTTTTAAGTGCATGATACTCAAGGCGTACTGAGCATTCGAATCGCCCGAAGCGGCTAGCTCAGTCCAGCGTTGTTCTGCCTCTTGAAAGTTTCCGCTTTGATAGGCACTCGCAGCCAGATTGTATTGTATCGATAGCTGCTGAGCCCAGGCTAAAGATGAAATGACCAAGGTGGCCAGGGCAATAAAAGTACTAAATCTGCGCATGGTTAAATTAAAACGATTGATGAATGCCGTGTTGATCTGGCAACTTGTTCAGCCGCGGCTCGTCAGAGGCAGAGTGAACGGGATAACAAGGCCTGTTCAATCAGATCCGACACTAAAACTGTCGTTACCAATTACTGTGCTTGACTTAACAATTTGGGAGAATTTGATATGCAGTAAATCGTTCAAAATATTAGCGGTTTCAAGCATAAAAGGGTCAGGTAGTATCGGCGCATCACTACGATAAGCATTCTCATCGCGGCGTTTTTCCTGTTGTTCACGCATTTCCTTGTAAGACGGATACGTCTCCTCACCATCCGCGAGGCGAATCTGGTTTTCTGCAACTAACAGGCGCTGGCTAAACGTTTCTCGTTTTAGTTGACGAGAATCTTTATCCAGTGAAACGGATTTCTCAGTCCGTGTTTCCGCCAGAAGCTTATATTTATCCAGTTCTGCGATAAATGCCGCATCCTGTTCGATACGTTTTTCATGGCGCATGATAAGGTGTTCCAGCATGGAGGTGTCAATTGACGGAGTGCTGGTAACATAGTCAGATTCAGTAATATGGCGCCAGGGGAGGGCATTTTCTAAAGCGCGTTCACCGAATGGTTCTGCCTGATATTCTACAAATGGCCAACGAATGTCCGGCACCACGCCCCGATGCTGAGTGCTGTCGCCATTGATGCGAAAAAATTGGGCGATCGTAATTTTGATCTGCCCCAGATCATCTTTAAACTGTTTTTTAGCGTAAGCGCTCAAAGGCAGCACGTTTTGTACGGTTCCCTTTCCGAAGGTTGGTTCACCAATAATCAATCCGCGCTTATAATCCTGGATTGCGCCGGCAAAAATCTCAGAAGCAGAGGCACTCTGACGATCGACCATCACAGCGAGCGGCCCCTCATAAAGCGCTCCGCGTTGACGGTCGCTGTGGGTTCGTACGCGGCCATCACTGTTTTTGACCTGTACAACCGGACCCTGGTCTATAAATAAGCCGGTAAGCGTAATGACTTCTTCCAGAGAGCCGCCGCCATTGCCTCGTAAATCGATAATTATTCCTTCTACCTGTTGCTGATTTAGATCCTCTATTAATTTTGCGACGTCCCGGGTGGTACTGCGGTACTCCTTATCGCCATTAGAGCGGCCGTCAAAATCGATATAAAATGACGGCAGTACAATGATACCCAGCCTGGACTGACCGGTATCTGTCTCAACTTCCAGAACGCGGCTTCTGGCTGCCTGACTATCAAGCTTAATTTTGTCCCTGACAATCGTCACTTCGCGTGCACTGGCACTGACGCCAAGCGCGCCCGGTAAAATAGACAGACGAACGCTGGATCCTTTCGGGCCGCGAATTAGATCGACCACATCAGATAATCGCCAGCCAAAAATATCGACTAATTCGCCTTCAATACCCTGTGCAACAGCGAGGATTTTATCATCCGCATGGATTTGCGCTGATTGATCTGCCGGCCCGCCGGGCACGATGCTGACAATCTCTGTCTGGTCGTCTTCGGACCGCAGTACCGCGCCAATACCCTGTAACGACAGGCGCATACTGATATTGAACTCTTCGGTTGCACGTGGCGAAAAATAGCCCGTGTGCGGTTCAATCGCATTCGCGTAGGCATTGATATAAATTTGAAATATTTCGTTGTCCTTGATTTGCCGACTTCGCCGGGCAATGCTCTTATAGCGCCTGCGGAGTGTGTCAAGTGCTTCTTCCTCGTTTTCATCGGATAGATAAAGATTAATGAGGTCATTCTTGATTCGTTTACGCCAAAGTGAATTTAACTCCTCTACATCAAGTGCCCAGGGACTTTCACTGCGATCCAGTTGATAGTATTCATCAATCGAAAAATTGAAATTATGCTCCAGTCGCTGTAAGGCGTAATCCGTACGTTCATTTACCCGGGCGCGGTAAATTTCGAAAATACTGTGATAGGCGGCGGTGATACCCCGACGGATGTAGTCATCGAAATTATTCTTTAGCCTGTCAATTTCTTCAATATCCGTCGCAGTGAAAAACAGACGGGAAGGATCCAGACTGTCGATGAAATTATTTAAGATGCTTTCGGATAGCGCGTCGTCCAGGTGAAATTCTTTGTAATGAAATTGTTCAAGTAATCGATCGATTACTTTTATCTCATAGCTATGGCGAACATCGTTTAGGCGCTGTTGTTCGCGATCAAGAAGCTGGTCACTATTCGGTGTGCTTGCAATGCCAACGCCCGCCGTGCTGGCGATGATGAACAAAGAAATCGCAGCCGGTCGCAACAGTGATCGTAATATTTTAACGGTTAACATCGTGTAATGGCAGGTTCCAGGGTGGTGTAGCATACATCTCTCCTATTATATAGTGTAAACAGGCTTTGTATGGCTGTTCTTTTTGGATACCTTTTGGTGGAAATAATCCAAAGAATTTGAATTATTTAAGTTCGACAGTTTGTTCCGGGCTGTAAACGCGTTACAATAATAAGCTCATTTGATACGACGCATAAAAAACAATTATCCATGGCTCATTCAGCTCGGCCAGTCTCGCCCCATCTGCAAATCTATAAACCCCAACTTACTTCGGTATTGTCGATATTGCATCGGATTACGGGTATTATTGCTTTTGCAGGCGCTATTTGTATCCTGGTCTGGCTGGTTTCGCTCGCCTGGGATGCGCCAATGTATTATTTTTTGCAAAATATTGCAGTTTCGATTCCGATTCAGATTTTTTTGTTTTTCTGGACGCTGGCGCTGGTTTACCATTTATTGAACGGCCTACGCCATCTGGCCTGGGATTCAGGTAAAGGGCTTGAGTTGCCTGATGTCTATAAGAGCGGAAAACTGGTAGTTTCGCTTTCTATCATCGTAACGGTAATCATCTGGCTGACAAAAACTCTATGAAACATTCAGATCAAAATAATAAGAATGAATCTGCTGTGGCACACTGGAAATGGCAGCGTCGCACTGCCGTGGCGCTGGTTCCGCTCAGTTTGTGGCTGTTATTTAGCCTGGTTCGACATATCGGGGCTCCTTATCAGCAGGCGTATGAATGGGTAGCGAACCCGGTGGTAGCTGTACTACTGATTATATTTATTAGTGCGCTATTTATTCACGCTAAATTGGGTTTACAGGTGATCATAGAGGATTACATTGCTGATCTTTCCGGGCAGCAGGCAATACTAAAAATTTCTAACCTGCTTTGCTGGATAGCAATGCTGGTCGGTGTAGTATCTATTCTGAAAATTACGTTAAACGTTTGATGTCGTTGCGAAAAAATAGAATAGATATTTACTTTGAATCTAAAAACTTATAAGAATTTTCGTCGGAAAGCATGAAAATAAGCTCATATGATATCGTTGATCACCAGTTTGATGTGGTAGTTATTGGAGCGGGCGGCGCCGGCTTGCGTGCAACGCTCGGCATGGCTGCAAAAGGCCTGGATACCGCCTGTATAACGAAAGTATTTCCCACGCGCAGCCATACCGTGGCCGCTCAGGGCGGCATTTCGGCAGCCCTGGGTAACGTCGGTGAAGATGACTGGCGCTGGCACATGTATGATACCGTTAAAGGTTCAGATTGGCTGGGTGATCAGGATGCAATCGAATTTATGTGCAAAGATGCGCCGGATGCCATCATCGAGCTTGAGCACTACGGCGTGCCATTTTCACGCACGGATGAGGGTAAAATCTATCAGCGCGCATTCGGCGGTATGACAACACATTTCGGCGAAGGGCGCGCGCAACGAACCTGCGCCGCCGCAGATCGAACCGGGCACGCGATCTTACACACCTTGTACCAGCAATCGTTGCGTCATAATGCGCGTTATTTTATTGAATATTTTGCGATTGATCTGATTTTTGAGGATGGCGAGTGCCGCGGCGTGCTGGCCTGGGACCTGGCGGAAGGCACCTTGCATCGCTTTGCAGCCAAAATGGTGGTGCTTGCAACCGGTGGTTACGGGCGTGCATTTTATTCCTGTACTTCAGCGCACACCTGTACCGGCGATGGCAATGCCATGGTTTTGCGCGCGGGCCTGGCGCTACAGGATATGGAGTTTGTCCAGTTCCATCCGACCGGCATCTACGGAGCGGGCTGCCTCATCACTGAAGGCGTGCGGGGTGAGGGCGGTTACCTGACAAATAAGGACGGCGAGCGATTCATGGAACGCTACGCACCAAACGCGAAAGATCTGGCCTCTCGTGATGTAGTAAGCCGCGCGATGACCATCGAGATAAACGAAGGGCGTGGCGTTGGCAGTGAAGCCGATCATATTTTTCTTCACCTTGAACATCTGGGCCCGGAGTTAATTGAAGAACGCCTGCCGGGTATTGCTGAATCCGCGCGTATATTTGCCAATGTGGACGTCTCCAAAGCACCGATTCCTGTATTGCCTACGGTGCACTACAACATGGGCGGTATTCCGACTAATCTACATGGCGAGGTGGTTAATCTGGTGGATGGAAACCCGGATCAGGTTGTTCCCGGTTTAATGGCTATCGGAGAAGCTGCATGCGTATCGGTGCACGGCGCGAACCGCCTGGGCTCAAACTCACTGCTTGATTTAATCGTATTTGGGCGCGCAGCCTCCAAACGTGCCGCAGAAGTGGTTGATTCAGATAGCGCAGCGGTCAGCCTTTCAGAGAATGCGGGTGAAGCTGCGCTGTCCCGTTTTGATGAATTGCGTTATGCCAGCGGCAAAACCAGTACTGCTGAAATACGCAATGACATGCAAAAAACCATGCAAAATCATTGTGCCGTATTCAGAACAGAAGACAACTTGCAGCAGGGCGTGGATAAAATCGCTCAGGTAGTAGGGCGTTTTGATGATATCAGGGTTAGCGATCACACACTGACCTGGAATACTGATTTGGTGGAAACGCTGGAGTTGTCCAATCTGTTGTCTCAAGCCAGTGTGACGGCTAATGCTGCACTAAATCGCAAGGAAAGTCGCGGGGCACATGCGCGCGACGATTTTCCCGACCGGGATGATGCGAACTGGATGAAGCATACCCTGACCTATTTTGACAGCGATAGTAAGCATACTCGTATCGACTACCGGCCGGTCCATGAATACACCTTAACGGATGAAATCGAGTACATAAAACCAAAAAAGCGCGTGTACTAATAGCAATGGCACAATTTACTCTACCTAAAAACTCAGTCGTCAAATCCGGTAAAAGCGTTAGCGCAGAAACGAGTGGCGCCAAGAAAATCTTTAATGTTTATCGCTGGTCGCCTGATAAAGGAGAAAACCCGAGTCTGGATCGTTTTGAGGTTGATGTCGATGCATGTGGGCCGATGGTGCTGGATGCCATTCTTTATATTAAGGACGAGCTGGATAGCACTCTGGCCTTTCGACGCTCTTGCCGCGAAGGAATTTGCGGTTCCTGCGCGATGAATATCGATGGTACGAATACGCTGGCGTGTACCAAAGCCATTGATGAGATTGAGGGAGAAGTAAACATTTACCCATTACCTCATCAGGATGTCGTGCGCGATCTGGTTAGTGATTTAAGCGAGTTTTACGACCATTACGCCTCGGTTGAACCCTGGATGCAGGCAGAAGAGCCGAAAGATCCAGATGCACGCGAACGCTTGCAAAGCAAAGAGGAGCGTAAAGAACTGGATGGTTTGTATGAATGTATCCTGTGCGCCTGCTGCTCAACTTCGTGTCCGAGCTACTGGTGGAACAGCGATCGATACCTTGGCCCGGCAGCCTTGCTACAGGCCTATCGCTGGATTGCGGACAGCCGTGATGAGGCCACTGACGCGCGACTCGAACAACTGGATGACTCTTTTAAAACCTATCGTTGCCATACGATTTTGAACTGCACCAATACCTGCCCAAAAAGTTTGAATCCAGGCGAAGCCATCGCCAAGATTAAACGAAAAATCGCAGATCGTTAAATCACGCACGAGTATGACTGAGGATTCCATTCCAATCGGTCAATTACGCTGGCGCTGTCGCCGCGGTACCAAAGAGCTGGACCGTATTTTGGGTGGTTTTCTCGAACAGGAGTACCTGCAAGTTGATCCGTCGCTGCAACAGGCTTTCGTTTTACTGCTTGAAGTTCAGGATCCTGATATATACGACTGGTTGATGGGCGTCGAATCACCTGCGGATGAGAAGTTCAAAGAAATAGTGCGTGTACTGCGAAAAAAATATCGTACTTCAGGCCTTTAATTCCTGCAAGCTCCAATAATCTGCAGTCTTGTGCTAGTGATGGTAGTGTCTGAGCAGTGCAACGTATTTTTACTCAAGTTGTAACAACTGATACGATGTAGGCATCGCATGCTTCGATATCGACTTGCATTTGATAGGTTCTTGCCGTTTTATTGAGGAGAGTTTTATGGAATATGTGGACTGGAACAGCGATGATTGCGAAATAATAATACCAGAATTTGAAGAATCGTTTAGCATTCTGCCCACTTACAGAAGTTTTCCGGAAGACGGTGAAAGTCCTGCTTTCTTTAATATGAGCCACCGGTTCGACGCATTGAAGAGAGTTGCTGTCAGCAAAGTAAGCGTACACGGTGAAAATGGAAATATCGTATCCGGCGCGGCACATATCCACTATGACTCCGCCGTACTTCTGACATCTGGCTGGTGGTTCAACTATTCACATTTTATGCTAGATATCCTCCCGATGTTAAGGGCAACAGATGATCTACAGTTTGATGTATTACTCGTATCGCCCAATCGAGCTGCCCTGGAACTACTCGAGTTTTTCGATGTTGATGCGGAGGTAGTTATTCTATCTGAGGATGTATCCATTGGAGTTAATAAACTCTGGCTCGTCAGTCCGAATGGCCCTCCCTCATTAAAACCAGGTTGGGTGGTCCGGTATCTTCGCCAAAATATGTTGCCAAAATCAGATATTCCCCCAAAAGGAAAGCGCCTCTGGATCAACCGAAATGATACATCTCATCGACAACTTAAATGCGGTGACAATATTGAACCATGGCTGAAGGAAAGAGGTTTTGAACTGATCACGGCATCGGAATTAAGTGTGGCTAATCAGGTCGCACTATTTTCTCAAGCTGAGTATGTCAGCGGCGTTCACGGTGCCGGATTTACGAATACTGTATTTTGCCCGCGGGGCGCAGGTCTCTTCGAGTTTTTCGATCCTTTTTGGATGAACGGTTGCTTTCGAATTCTCTGTGGGCATCGTGAGATGCGGTGGGACTACGAAATTGGAGATCCCTACTCAAGTGATGACCATGTTTATTGCCGCGATGTTTCAGTCACAAAGAATATAGTCATAAATAAGCTTGAGCAATTTATGTCATAGAATGAATAGAGCCATAGGCATTAGTACGGCCCTGTTTCATGATCCGCAATCGGTGTTTTAGTGGCTTAACAGCGTATCGCGCTTTTGTGCATCGGGCAACAGATCGGGATAATCGAGCGTATAGTGTAAACCGCGGCTTTCTTTGCGCTGCATCGCGCTGCGTACGATGAGCTCTGCGACCATGACCAGATTGCGCAGTTCGATTAAATCACCGTTGACTCTAAAGTTACTGTAATACTCTCTTATTTCGGCCTGTAGCAAGTCAATACGATGCATGGCACGTTCGAGGCGTTTATCAGTGCGAACGATGCCTACATAGTCCCACATAAAGCGGCGCAGTTCATCCCAGTTATGGGATACCACGATCTGTTCATCCGGGTCGCTGACCTGGCTTTCATCCCAGTCAGGCAGAGGCTGGCTGGCTATTTCGATAGACTCACGATTTTTTTGCATATCCTTGAAGGCCGCGTCGGCAAAAACCAGGCATTCGAGCAGAGAATTGCTGGCCAGGCGGTTGGCGCCGTGCAGCCCGGTAAAAGTACATTCACCGATGGCATAAAGCTGGGCCAGATCAGTGCGTGCTTTTAAATCCGTATAGATACCGCCACAGGTAAAGTGGGCCGCCGGGACAACCGGCAGCGGTTCTTTGGTCATGTCCAGTCCGAATTTCAGACAACGCTTATAAATATTGGGAAAATGTGTTTTGATAAATTCCGGTGAACGATGACTAATGTCCAGATAGACGCAATCGTCGCCGCTCTTTTTAATTTCATAGTCGATGGCGCGCGCTACGATATCACGCGGTGCCAGTTCACCGCGTTCATCATGCCGGGCCATAAATGGCTCGCCATTGGCGAGTAGTAATTTTCCGCCTTCGCCCCGTACTGCCTCTGTGATTAAAAAAGATTTGGCGTGTGGATGGTACAGGCAGGTCGGGTGAAATTGATTAAATTCAAGGTTTCCGATGCTGCAACCTGCACGCCAGGCCATTGCAATGCCGTCTCCGGTTGAGGTATCCGGGTTTGAAGTATAAAGATAGACCTTGCTGCAACCACCCGTTGCCAGTACGACTCGTCCAGCTTTGAATGTAATGACTTCGCCGTTGTCGATATTGAGCGCGTACAGGCCCAGACAACGGTTAGTTCCGGGCAGGCCAAGTTTCCGCGAGGTGATTAGATCGATTGCCACGTGCGATTCATACAGGGAGATATTCGCGTGCCTGTCGCAACGGGAAGCCAGGGTTTCATGAACGGCGTGTCCGGTGGCATCTGCCGCATGAATGATTCGGCGGTGCGCGTGTCCACCTTCTCGTGTGAGGTGATATTGCTCATTCTCGCGCGTGAATTCGGTGCCCTGGTCAATCAACCACTGTATGACATCGGGGCCATTGCGTACGACGAACTCAACGGTTTCCCGATGGTTTAGATTCACACCGGCGAGTATTGTGTCATCCACATGGGATGCAAAAGAATCTTCTTCAGACAGCACTGCGGCAATACCGCCTTGCGCCCAGCGTGTAGAGCCCGTTTCTATTTTACGCTTGGAGAGTACGCTAACCTTAAAACCCTGTTCGGCGAGTTTTAGTGCCAGACTCAATCCGGCTAGCCCGGAACCAACGATGAGAATGGGTGTCTGAATGGATGTGCTCATATTTTAAAAAAATCTAATAAATTGATTTGCATGTCTTTATTGACTACTATTCCAATCATTAAAATAACTATTTAGGTGTCACTTGCATTTTAACCGCAAGGTTTTGTCTTCACAATCAAAGCCTGTTATTTCCTTTAACCCGATCATAACCTGAGTTATGACTGAAGCCGAGGTAGATCTTGCGCTGGTCAGGCGCGTCCAGCAAGGCGACAAACAAGCCTACAACCTGCTGGTTGGGAAGTATCAGCAAAAAATACTGCGCCTGGTAGCGCGGTTTATACGCGATTCGATGGAATGCGAAGACGTAACGCAGGAGGCATTCATTAAAGCTTACCGCGCTTTGCCGAACTTTCGCGGGGATAGTGCATTTTATACCTGGCTTTATCGTATCGCGGTCAACACCGCCAAAAATTACCTTGTTTCTGCCGGGCGACGGCCTCCATCACAGGATCTGGATGCAGAGGAAGCCAGCAGTAGTGTTGCTGGTGCGAGTTTTGTTGATCTCAATACACCGGAGTCCAGCTTGATGAACGCTGAATTAATTGCTGTTATTCGTCAGACTATTTCCGATTTGCCAGAGACGCTGAGAGAAGCCATCGTTTACCGGGAATTCGATGGATTGAGCTACGAAGAGATCGCCGGGGTGATGGATTGCCCGATCGGAACCGTTCGATCCAGGATTTTTCGTGCTCGCGAAACTCTGGATGAAGCGATGTCGCCTTATATATCTGGGAACTAAGTGATGAAAGCATGGACTAACCGTGGAGAAAGCCTAATTAACTTACTAAAACTGGTTTTATTATGAAAAATCAAACATTGTCATCATTGCTAGATGGCGAATTAGCGCCGGACGAACTAGAGCCTGCGTTGGATCGCATTTTAGCAGATCGAGATTTGCAAGCCTCCTGGCATGCCCAGCATATATTGCGAGCGGTAATTCAGAATGATCACACGCAAACTTATTGTCATATTGTCGATAAGGTAGCTGCGGTGGTGGCTAAAGAACCCGCCATCGTTGCCCCTGATAACCTTAAATCGGTATTATCTTCTGAACACGAGTTGCCAGCTAACGTGGTTGCGATCAGTAGTTATCGTAATAAGGTGCTTGCGTATGCGGCTATCGCTGCATCGTTTGTTGCGATTGTGATGGTTAGTTATTCGCCTGACAGGGCTTCAACACCACACATGGCTGATGCAACAAACACCGCTATGCCTACGAAGGCTGCCGAGGAGGAGCTACAGTCCATGATCGTTCAGCATGGTGAGTTTTCGGGTGCCGCCGCCTTGAATGGTCTGGTGGCGTACGCCAAAGTGGTTAACGGAACGACTGCAGGCAGGGCGCGTTAGCGCAAACCAGAATTGAACTTGATGCTCAAATTTCGTCTGCTTGCAAGGCATGGGGTGATGTTATTGCCGCTCGTGCTCGTAATTTTCGGGTCGGCACAGCTTTGGGCAGAAGATGGCTTGAGCTTATTGGAGAGAATGAGTGTTGCGGCGAATAAGCTTGATTACTCCGGTGAATTTGTTTACGTAAAAGATGGCAAGATATCCAGCATGAAAGTAGCGCATATCGGCGCGACCGCAGATACTGACAGCCAGCAAAAACTGATGGCGCTGGATGGCTCCATGCGCGAAATTATTCAGCAGGATGACATAGTGGCATGCGTGCTCCCGGACCAGGGCATGGGTTTGCGTGAAGCGCGCCAGGCAAGGCAGTTATTTAAATTCGATGTATCGGAAAAATTAGGCACTGTTGAACGGTTTTATACCGTTAGCCACCAGGGCGCGACCCGTGTAGCGAACAGGGATTGTCAGATCATAAATATCAGCCCAAAAGACGCGTATCGTTATGGTTATAATTTGTGTATCGATACCGAAAACCAATTACTGTTGAGTTCGGAGTTGACGGTGATTGATGGCGCGGTGCTTGAAAGTTACAAATTTGTGAGCGTTAGTTTTGATAAGGTGGATCCGTCTGAACTTCGCTCTCGTACAGCACCAGATACCTTAAACTGGATGGATGATGGCTCTGAAGACACAAACCTTGATTCGAAAACCAGGCCAATTCGCGACCAGAAAAAATGGCGGGTCGCGGATAATTCCGCAGGGTTTGAGCTTGAGCACTATATAGAGAGAATGTCACCGGTATTGCAAACCGATATCACGCATCTGGTGCTCGGTGACGGTTTGGCGCAGGTGTCGGTGTTTATATCGCCATTAGATGCCAGTGCCAATCAGTCCACCACCGAGCTTAGCATGGGCAGCCTGAATAGCTATATGCGTAAAACAGGTGAATACATGATTACGGTCGTGGGTGAGGTTCCGGCAGAGACGGTGGCGCTCATCGCCGAGCATACAGAGCCTTATTAATCTCGGAAATTACTCCGTTTTCTCCGCATCAGGCAAGGGGTGTTATGCTATTCTTCGAGTTTTAGTTACGCACTTTTTGTGCCTCGAATATGGCAGGCAAAACGCTTTACGATAAACTGTGGGAAGATCATCTCGTTCATCAGGAAGATGGCGCCTCGCTAATTTATATCGATCGACACCTGGTGCATGAGGTAACGTCGCCTCAGGCATTTGAAGGCCTGCATATTGCCGGGCGAAAGCCCTGGCGAGTTGCGTCGATTCTGGCGGTGCCTGATCACAATGTGCCTACGGTAGCGGATACTCAGATCAGCGATCCGATTTCGCGACTGCAAATCGAAACGCTGGACAAAAATTGCCAGCATTTCGGTATAAACGAATTTGGTATGCATGATATTCGGCAGGGTATCGTTCATGTTATCGGACCGGAGCAGGGTGCGACCTTGCCCGGTATGACGGTCGTCTGCGGTGATTCTCATACGTCTACCCACGGTGCATTCGGCGCACTGGCTTTCGGTATCGGCACCTCCGAAGTGGAGCATGTGCTGGCGACACAGTGTCTGCTGCAGCATAAATCTCGAAATATGCGCATAAGTGTCTCCGGAAGCTTGCAACCGGGCGTTACTCCCAAAGATGTAGTGTTGGCTATTATCGGCGAAATTGGTACTGCAGGGGGCACTGGATACGCCATAGAATTTGCCGGCAGAGTATTCGAATCCATGAGCATCGAAGGTCGTATGACCGTGTGCAATATGGCTATTGAAGCCGGCGCACGATCAGGCATGGTTGCGGTTGACGATAAAACAATCGATTACTTCGAGGGCAGACCTTTTGCTCCTACCGGAACCCTCTGGAAAGACGCGGTCAAAGAATGGAAAAAGCTATACAGCGATGAAGACGCAGTATTTGACCTTGAAATTACTTTACCGGGTGAGCAAATCACTCCATTAATTACCTGGGGAACGTCGCCTGAAATGGTGGTGCCTGTTACCGGAAAAATACCCGACCCGGAAACGATGCCGGAAGATAAGCGGGAGTCGGCATTAAATGCTTTAAGTTACATGGATCTGGACCCTGAAACCGTGGTGAGCGATATTACGGTAGATAAAATATTTATCGGTTCCTGTACTAATAGCCGTATCGAGGACTTACGCGATGCCGCTGCGGTTGTGAAAGGACGTAAAGTGGCAGATAACATCATGCTGGCGTTAGTCGTTCCGGGCTCCGGACTGGTAAAACGCCAGGCTGAACAGGAAGGCCTGGATAAAATCTTTATCGATGCTGGTTTTGAATGGCGTAATCCGGGTTGTTCGATGTGTCTGGCGATGAACGATGATCGCCTGGAACCCGGGGAGCGTTGCGCGTCCACGTCTAATCGAAATTTTGAAGGCCGCCAGGGCGCAGGAGGGCGAACGCATCTGGTATCACCTGCTACCGCCGCGGCGACCGCCATAGCCGGCTACTTTACCTCGGCTAACTTACTTTCAACTCGTTTGCATTAAGCATGAGAAAATTTAATCTTCTGGATGGTCTGGTTGTACCTTTAGATCGTAGAAATGTAGACACCGATGCCATCATTCCCAAACAGTTCCTGAAATCAATAAAACGTAGCGGGTTTGGACCAAATTTATTTGATGACTGGCGTTATCTGGATCAAGGGGAGCCCGGTATGGATAATTCATCACGCCCGTTAAACCCAGATTTTGTTCTTAATTTTTCGCGTTACAAAGGCGCAGAAGTGTTGCTGACGCGCAGTAATTTTGGCTGCGGATCATCTCGGGAACACGCGCCCTGGGCATTAGAGGACTACGGTATCCGTAGTATAATTGCCAGTAGTTATGCGGATATATTTTACAATAATTGCTTTAAAAACGGTATCTTGCCTGTCATTCTTAAAGAAAATGAAATCAATCGCCTGTTTGTTGAAACTCTTGAAATAGAACACTATCGACTGAAAATTGATCTCTCGGAACAAACTATTTCGTTGCCGGATGGAGATCACCTGAAATTTGAAATCGATACTTTCAAGAAAAAATGTTTGCTCGAAGGACTCGATGATATCGGGCAAACGCTTAAACATAAAAATAAGATCAGGGACTATGAAACTCACCGGCAACAGCTTAAGCCGTGGTTATTCCTATCGTAGATAAAATTTCCTGACGAGACTATATGAAGATTTATTTTTATAATATGTCATTGAAAAGGCTGGTTATTATCTTTTCTTAACGCCGCAATATACAATGTTCTAAAGCGACAATTTTGCCGTTTCGGAAGTTAGAGTTTCGCTAGGCATTGTTTTATGGAGCATTTTTGCATAAAATGCTTCTTAAGGTATTCTTATATATCTGAACTAATTAGATATTTACTCTCAAAATTATAACGAACTGTCTTATGAGAAAATCGTTGATCGCTGGGGCCGTAGCCCTGTCATTACTTAGCCCAAATGCATATGCCTTGAGCGTGGGCAGTATGGAAATTGACTCTCATTTAGGAGAGCCGTTGGATATTTCAATTAATATTGAGTCAATAGATCAGGATGAGTTTTCAACCCTGGAGGTGTCACTGGCATCTCGGGAAATGTTTCGTGAAGCGGGCATTGAGTACCCTCGCGATGCACGAAAACTAAAGCTGGAGTTGGGCCCATACGATAACGGCCGGGTGACGATCTCGGTAAAAACGGCTGGTGCGATTAGCGACCCCTTTTTGCACCTGTTGATAAGCATTAACTGGTCTGGCGGAAATATTTTACGCGAATACACAGCGTTGATTGATCCGACTGACTATGCGATTGAGCCAATTGCGCAGGCCACCGCGCCTGAAACTAGTCTGGGTTTGACAAAAGCAGTATCCGCTTCCAGTCAGGGTGTGGCCGAAGCTCAGTTTAAGACGGTTGAGGGTGGAGAATCACTATCCTCGATTGCGGCATTGTATCGCCCGTCCGATGTGACAGCTCAACAATCCTGGATGGCGATTTTTAATTTAAATCAGAGCGCTTTCCCGGGCGGAAATCTAAACAGGCTTCAAAAAGGTGCTCGGCTGCAAATCCCCACTGATGCACAAATGAGAGCCGTATCAGCGGCTGAAGCAATCAAACAGGTCACAGCGCTAACGCGGCCTCTTGTCAGTACAGAAACGACTAAAAAATCAGCCCCGGAACCCCGGAAATCCACTGCTGCAACGCTGGTAGTGGGTGGGGGCGGTGATGAGATGGCTGCTGATGCACCGCTTGATATTGCTCAAAACGCGCCATTGAGTGAGTCGCAAACAATTGGTGCGCCAGCGTCTTCTGATGGTGAGACAGGAGCAATTTCACAAACTATCAAAAAGGAAATCAACGATTCACGTGTTCGTGATACCCAACTTAAAGAGGAACTCATTGCCACTCGGGGTGAAAACAAGGTTCTGACCAGCAGAATGGCGCGGCTTGAAGCACAGCTTAGTCGAATGAGCCAATTGCTTGAATTACAAAGTAATGCATTGCAGGCAATTAACTCTAATTTGGAAAAAGGAGCTATCGGAGCTGTAATTCCCAACTTGACACAGAGCCAGTTAGATTCGGCAGATACAACAGCGGCGGCTAAGCAGGACAATCTGAGCGAGGCTTCGGACAGCGTAGAAAAATCGCTCTCTGAAGCGCCTGCAGAAACACAGGCGGTACAGGGCGACGAAGCCCCCAAAACATACTATGAAGAACTGCTGGAAGTCGCCATTTCTGATGCACCTGAAGAAGATGTCAACTATATCGAAGAAGTGCTTGGTTTGTCTTCAACCTCTATTGGCCAGGAAGATACCAACCCGGTAACTGCAGAAATGCGGGCAAAAGCAGAGGTAAATGCACCTGCACCTGCCAGCCCAGCTGTGCCAGCCGATGAAGCTACGGCATCTATGCTGGCCAACGTTAGAGCTTCACTCGGCACAGTACCGGCCGCACAGGATATTGCAACACCTGCAGTTCCGTCAGATACGCAAATTGCCAGTCAGGACCCCGCTTATATTGATGCCTTGAATGCTGAAGATCGTAGCCAAATTTCGAAAAGCGAAGCGCGCATTGCCGAGCTGCAAAAGCAGCTGCAGGCGAAAATAGACGCGGCCCAAAATACGACAACTGACACGACAAGCGCACCCGTCAGCTCAAGTTCCAGCGCGGCCGAAACGGTACCGGTAAGAATAGAAAATGTAGCGCAACAACCATCTGATCGAGGCCTGATGTCTTCTATCATAGAACAGGTCAGCTCCGCAATAGGTGCCCTAAAGTCTATGGCTGGCGGGATGTCACAAGATGTCTGGCGCCTGATAGGCGGCATCGCGGCAGCTATTATTGGTATTATGGTGTTGTTAGGGATTCGCCGCCGCAGGGATGTAGACGAAGTCGCGCCGGCGGAATTCCAGGGTAGCGAAATCACCGATAGTAGTATTGATATAGCGGACATCGCGACTAAGAGCATGCAGCACGAACCGGATGATTTAGAAGGTTTTGAAGAAGAACTACATGGTTCTTCTTTGTTTGATTTAAGCGATGAGTCGTTTATGGCTAGCGAAGTTATTCAGGATGATTCATCCCTGTTTTCTATGGATGACAATGACGATTCTTTGGCTGACATGGATTCGACGCAAATTGGTCAGCAATCTACAACGCAATCGGTTGATGTTGATCCAATCGCTGAAGCTGATGTGTATCTGGCCTATGATAGAAAGGAACAGGCGGTCGAAGTTCTGGAACAGGCACTATCTAACAGCCCGAATCAAAGCGCAGTGGTTGTAAAGTTACTTGGCCTGTATCAGGCTGAGGATAATATAGAAGATTTTAGCCGTTTATTTGAGGCTTCGGCCGAAAATATTGAAGATGAAGCCGACTGGAATAAAATTAAACTAATGGCTCAGGAATTTGTGCCTGGACACGAAATGTTGGCTGATGATTTTGATAGTTCTATCCCGGTTCTACTAGACGAAGTTACAGATAAATCTAAGACAGGCGGCCAGTCAGAAAAGCAGATGGACACCGGGATTCCAGACGAAGCAAAACCTGGCCTAAAGCTGGCTGCTTCGAACGAAGCGGATGCGATGGAGAGCCTGAATATTTCGTTGGAAGAAGCAAATGATTCAGAAAGTCTGAATATTTCGTTGGAAGAAGCGAATGATATGGAGAGCCTGAATATTTCACTGGATGAGGAACTGGATAGTGCGGTGGAAGAAATTAACCAGCATGAGCCAGACACTGCTCTGGCACTGGCAAAAGCCTATATTGAGCTCGGTGAAGAAGACATTGCTAAAGATTTTCTACGCGACGTTATAAGTGACGGCAGTGCAGAATTGAAATCAGAAGCAAAAGAAATGTTGTCGAAGCTAGGGTAGCCAAAATATAATTATATGCCTGATACAAATTAACAGACTGGCAGCGTATTCGGCTCAGTTACGATGGTGCCAATACATGTTTCTTACAGTGTGGTTTTCGAAAACAATACATCAAGATAAGGAATATCCCAAAAAAGCAGGAGCAGCAGAGTCGCTGCACAAAAAACAGCATAGGCGACAAAACGATGTTGCTGATATAGTTTTTCAGGGTATTGTACCGGGCTGTCCTCGAGAAAAGCCAGATGCAGGTACCAGGCAATAAACCCCGCAATTAGCGGGATTCCCAGGATAAATTCTACACGGTAGCGAATAAGAAAAATCCCAAAAAATAAACCGAATGCAGCCACATAGTACATTGCGCTAATCATCAATCGTTCACTGTTATAGTGCTTGAATGAGGCCCGATAATTCGCAGCGATTACGTGGTCTCCGATGCGCTGAAATTCTGCGTAGCGTTTAAGCGCCATAAAAAAGGCGCCAATCATCCAATAAGCAAATATCAGTGACAGGGGTGGCCACAACGTAATTCCGGTTAGATACCAGCCCAGCATTAAGCGTAGCGGGTTATTTAGTGATTCAGACAACACATCAATATAGGCTTTGTCCTTGGTTCTGACAGGTGGTACGTTATAAAGACAACCCATCACCCATAGGGCGAGTGCACTGAGAAAGAATGCAATACCAAGGGTAGAGGCCAGAACTAGACCGGCGGCACCGAGACACAGCCATTCGAGGTAGGCCAAACTAATGATTACCTCTCCGGAAGGGACCGGGCGGTTTTTCTTGACCGGATGAAGGCGGTCAAAATCAGCATCCAGTATTTCGTTGAGCACGTAGTTACTGGAAGCGACCAGTCCAGCGGCAAGGAACCCTGTAATTATGGGCCAGCCAAGTTCAAGGCGAATCAGCGACGGGTCAATATAAAACGCCACCAGCAGGCCAGGCACCATAAAAATATTTTTGAACCAATGATCAAAACGTGCAATTTTCAGATAAGGTGTTAGTTTTTCAAGCATGTTTTTAGGCGGATATACAAGTGCTTTAATATTCAAAGAATGATCATTTAACCGGGCAGCTATTATAGTCAACACGGTTTCATTGCGCACCTGCTATACCGTGCTTTAGTTTGATTTAATCCGGGTAACTTTTTTTTGAAGGCTGCTCCCACGCAGACCTGATAAGCTGTTTTTCTCTCACTCAGGGAATGCTAGAATCCGCTCTGTTCTACGTGTAATTTGTTTTCACGCCTATACTTAATTCGACTTACCGCAACGCCTGTCTAAAGCCTTACTAATGACGATAATCGACGCCACTTTTCTCCAGCTGCATAAAGAACGTAACTGGGACATTCTAATGCTGGTGTTGCTGTTGTGCCTGTTGGTTGTGGCGTATCTGACCCACAACATCAATTTCCCCTGGGATCTGGGAACCCATACCAGGGCATTGTATGTAGACGAAGGCTTTTATTCCGATGCCGCACAAAACCTTGTCAAACTAGGGCAATGGGGCATGCTGCATGATTCGCGTCACTGGCCTGGATCTCCGTTAACCGCCATATTGCAGAGCATCACGTTTACAATATTTGGTGCGAGCATCGAAGTTGCCAGAATGCTTTCGGCGGCTTTAGGTGCGCTAGGCGGTTGGGCATTATATTCCTTTGGCAAGGCACGCTTTCATCCTGCTGCATCTATGCTGATTGTGTTTGCTAGCGTCTCAACCATGACCTATTTTGCAGTTGCGCGCACCGCTGTCACCGATCCGATTGCAATGGCGATGTTTCTTCTCGCGGTCTGGGTGTTTGCTCGAATGGAGAATCGCTCTAAGGCTATACCACTTAGCCTGATATTTGCGTTTCTGGCTTTTTTCGCCAAAATTTACTTTATTTTCGCCCTTGCGACCATGATTACACTCTGGCTGGGTGAATTGCTTTTGTTGCCCCGGTTGCGTAATCAGGAGATTAATCGGGGGCTGTTAAAAATGATGGGCTTGAGTCTGGCTGCAATTGGTCTCGCTTATTTATCCTACAGGTTATATTTTCATGCCGAAATTAGCAATTACCTTGCGATAAACGTGAATAAAAAGCCTGTGCTTGAGCTGGATCGCGTGCTTCGCTCTTTAAAGATCTCGTTTCAGTTAATTCCCGGGAATACTAAATCAACGGTGTTTTTGTATACTTTGATTGTCGCTATCAGCTATTCAATGCTGCATTTTATTGTTACCCGAATTGTGCCTGTTCGTGGCCGCTCGAGCAGCTTACTTGCGTCCTTGAGCAGTATTAGCAGGGCAGAATGGGCGATGGGAATATTTCTGGTGTCAGGCTTACTCACGGTCGGTTCTCTGCGTTTGTTAAAAACTCATTATCATTTTTTTGCCATCATCCCAATCGTCTTTCTTGCTGTTGCGATGATTTATCATGTGTTGCCAAGGAAACTGGCCGTGTATGTGAGCATTGCGGTATTGCTTACACATATATATTATCAGCTGCCTGCCTACCGGGAATGGCTGAGCCGCCCTGAGCCCAGGTTAATCGATACGGTCAGCCGTAACATAGCAGCACAACTACATGCAGAATATCCAGATGGTATGATCCCGGTCATCGGGGAGTTTTCTGCACAGTTGGGCCTGTACAGCAAGCGTATCATTTCGATTGATGCCAAGTGGGTGCCGCAAGCTGTTCTGTGTGAGCGTCTCAATTACTGGAAACCGCCGTATCACGTCAATGTGGTCTGGGGCAGGTCATTTTCGCGGAAAATGATAAACCATATTCATGCTTGCCCGTTCGTACAGATCAAATCGAAACCCGTACTTTATCCCTCCTTTTCAGGGAAAAAAGACTATATTGCTCTGACCCGAATTTGGTATGAGTCTGAGCCTGAGCCCGAGTCTGAACCAGCGGAAGCTAATATCGCGCCTCTGGCTCCGGTAATATTGCTGCTACAGTGATCTATTGTCGGAGTATAAACACATGCGGAAGTACGTTCTAAATGACTGAATCTGAGCTACAACAGGCGAAGCCTCTCTATGTAGATCTCGATGGTACGCTGATCTATTCAGACTGCCTGTATGAGTCATTTCTAAGATTGCTTCGCATCAATCCGTTCGCTATTTTCCTGGCATTTTACTGGCTGCTCAAGGGAGGACGTCAGTACATGAAAGCGAAAATTGCTGAGCGCGTGGATATCAATGTTCAGACTTTACCGTATAACAAAGCGTTGATAGACTGGCTATCACAGGAAAAATCTGGTGGCAGGGATATCATTATGGCAACCGCAAGCCACCGTAAATACGCTGATGCCGTTGCCGCGCATCTTGGTTTGTTTACGCGAGTACTTGCCAGTGATCAAAATTTCAATCTTAAGGGTTCAAAGAAAGCGCGTTGCCTGGTTGATGAGGCGGGTGAAAAAGGGTTTGACTATGCGGGCGATTCAACCGCCGATCTTAAGGTGTGGGCTGCGGCATGTTCAGGCATTATTGTCAGTAATTCTGATAAATTAATCCGATCAGCTCGCGCGGTGACTAACATTGATTACATTTTCCCCGGTATACAATGTAAATTTTCTTTCAAGGCCTTGAGACCACACCAATGGCTGAAAAATGTATTGTTATTTGTACCGCTACTTACCTCGCATGCCTTTCTCGATGGCAATGCTTTGCAAACAGCGCTCATTGCTTTCATATCATTCAGCATGTGCGCTTCCAGTGTTTATATTCTAAATGACTTACTGGATCTGGAGGAGGATCGGCAGCACCAGCATAAACAGAATCGCCCGTTTGCGTCAGGCCGGGCGAGCATAGCTGGCGGTATCATCACGCTGCTTGTGCTGCTCGTAAGCGGGTTCGCAATCGCGGCCTGGGTTGGCCCCGGTTTCGTCACGTGGCTTGGGCTGTATTATGCTTTAACGCTCGCGTATTCACTTAAATTAAAGCGCGTAAAAATGGTCGATATTCTGGTTCTAGCCAGCTTGTATACCATTCGCATTGTCGCCGGGGCTGCGGCCGTAAATGTGGCGCTTTCAGGTTGGTTGCTTGGATTTTCCATGTTTTTCTTTCTCAGCCTTTCTCTGGTAAAGCGTTACGCTGACCTGGTTTCTTTAAAGCAGGCGGGAATGAGCGGGGCGATTCCCGGAAGACAATATCATACCCGGGATTGTCGCCTCATCCAGTGGCTTGGTCTCATAAGCGGCAGCCTGGCAGTGCTGGTGCTGGCACTTTATGTTGGCAGTGATGATGCGCTTGCTTTATATACGCACACCGGGCTGTTATGGCTATTAGTGCCGCTCATATTTATATGGATATGCCGGATTTGGTGGGCAGCGCATGAAAATAAGATACACAGCGACCCCGTCTTGTTTGTAATAAAGGATCATTTCAGTCAATTTATGCTGTGCTGCATACTATTAGCTGTAGTTATTGCGGCTTGAGTTCACGCAGAAGTTTGCAGATTCAGTTAAAGAAAATCGATGCTTTTTGTTGTGATCAGGCGTACCTCGATACCTTGTAGTTCCAGTTCACCTTTGCCTCGATACATAACACGAGGTTCAGCCAGGCCGATACTGCCGGCCTCGAATTTCAGGATCACCTTTGTATCACCGGTGAATATCTTATGTTGCGCTAACACGCTTTTGGTTTCTACATCGATGAATTCGGCGTGGCCAATTATTTCGCCTGGAATACCGCGAGCATTGAGGTGAAATGTGGCCTCATAGGAGCCTGGTATAAGGTATTGCCTGACCGAGTACGCTAACAGGCCCTGCTCATGCAGTGGGGTTCGGGCAATGAGTGTGTGCACCGTTTTGGATTTATTTCGTACCCCGGTTTTATGTTGCATTCTTGATGCGTTTATCGTGCGAACCTGTCTGGCGGGATCCACCAACAGTTCAGCTTCCTGTGGAGTCCAGCCTGATACTTTGAAAATTGACCGGCCTGGAAACAGTGCGGGTATAACTTGCGTGACGCCGTGAACATTGCGCAAAATCAGTGGTTTGGAATCCAGCCCGTATGGGTTCCAGGAGTTTTGCGCAAGGATATCTTTATGCAGGCCTTCCAGCACTACGATTGATTCAGCCGGAACATTTCTGATAATCGATTGAAAGGCGTATGTATACGCATTGCGTTGGGTAACGACTTGTGCGTTGCCCTGAAATGTCTTAACTGCAATGGGCGTAATTCCAAATATCATCAGGCAGACAGCCAGTAATTTACTCCAGGGAGGGAAGCCCCAGGGAATTTCAAACAAACGTTTGAGGCCCATTGCAGCGGAAAGAATGACAAACGGCAGCGTTTCGTAATAGTAAA
>JAUVBY010000080.1 GCA_030590945.1 Gammaproteobacteria bacterium
CACTTATGTTTAGAGACTTAAAACCTAAATCCCGTTTTATCGTCATCCTCGCGTATGCGGGAATCCATAATACCGTCAGAAACAGGCTTATGGATTCCCGCCTTCGCGGGAATGACGCTTTAACCGGGGACAGTAGTGATCATGCATAGTTCGTATTCTGAAATTTCAATATGACATCCTCCGAAAAGCATCCGACAGGACAAATTGCTTTTGTTCTGAAAGGCTACCCCCGGTTGTCCGAAACGTTTATCGCGCAGGAGATTCACAGCCTTTTGGGGCTGGGGCTGGATATCGCTATTTACTCCCTGCGCCACCCCACCGATACCTCAACGCATGCGGTGAATGATGAAATCACCGCCAGCGCTAGCTACCTCCCGGAATATTTGCACAAAGAGCCCCTGCGCGTATTTAAAGGGCTTTGGGCATCGTTGCGTAAACCCGGTTTTTCTGCATGCCTGGCCATCTGGTGGAAAGATCTGAAACGGGACCGCAGCCGCAGCCGGATTCGGCGCTTTGGTCAGGCCCTGGTTCTGGCCGCTGAGTTACCGGCCAATACCTCATCGATTCATGCCCATTTTTTACATACCCCCGCCTCTGTCGCGCGCTATGCTGCGCAATTATTGACATTGCCCTGGACCTGTTCAGCCCACGCAAAAGATATCTGGACCAGCCCGGAATGGGAATTGCGCGAAAAACTGGCAGACTGCCAATGGCTGACAACCTGCACCGCATTTAATACCGAATACCTTGCGGGTTTATCTGATAAACCCAATGTAAGCCTGAACTATCATGGCCTGGATTTGAATCGTTTCCCTCCGGCACCGATACGTAACACACATCACGATGGTTCCAGTGAAGACGATGCAGTAACACTTTTGTCTGTGGGCCGTGCAGTGCCCAAAAAAGGCTATTTCGCGCTATTAAATGCGCTGGCGACGTTACCCGGAGAGCTGCATTGGTCTTTTACGCATATCGGAGGCGGGGATTTATTAACCGAACTTAAGGATCATGCCCGAACCTTGCGCATCGACAATCGCTGCCACTGGTTGGGTGCGCAACCCCAACAACGGGTTTTACAGCATTATCGTGAAGCTGACCTGTTCGTTCTGAATAGTAAAATCGAAGATAACGGTGATCGCGATGGCCTGCCGAACGTCATCGTCGAGGCCCAGAGCCAGTCTCTAGTGGTTTTGTCTACCAACATCTCGGGCATTCCCGAGCTAATCGAAAATGGCGTAAATGGGGTCCTGGTTGAACAGCTTGATACCGAAACACTCAGTACCGCGCTCTCCCGATTGATCGTAAACCCCGATCTGCGCGCTGAAATGGGTCGAGCGGGTAGCCATAAGGTGCGGACTGAATTTGATAAAGACGTCAATATTCAACAGCTGTATGAACAGTTTATATCAATGCCCGGGCCTTTGTGAACATCGCCTTTTATGCACCGATGAAATCACCGGGTCATATCCGGCCCTCGGGGGATCGGCGTATCGCCCGTTTATTGATCAAGGCGCTGAAATCGTCTGGCCACCAAATTGAGTTAATGTCCGAATTACGCGCCTGGGAAGGCAAGGGGGATCGTTCTGCTCAGCGCAAGATTCGCACGCAGGCCAGCCAGATCGCCGATAACATCATCAAAAATATCCGCGCACGCCCCCCGGGGCAAAAACCGGAGATCTGGTTCAGCTATCATCTGTATCACAAAGCGCCCGACTGGATAGGCCCCAGGGTGGCGGCCGAACTCTCCATCCCCTACGTGGTGGCAGAAGCATCTTACGCTCCTAAACAGGAACAAGGGCCCTGGTCCATGGGACATAGACAGGTGATTACAGGGCTGAATCAGGCTGCTGCGATAGTATGCCTCAATCCACGCGATGTTCCTGCGCTTGAAAAAATACCCGACTGCAAGCATAAAATTCATCGGCTGGCGCCATTTCTGGATCAGGAGGAACCCGCCCGGCCTCGCGATGCAATAAACCGGAAACGCCTGGTACAGAAGTATAAGCTCGACCCGGCGCTACCCTGGTTAGTCTGTGTGGCAATGATGCGCGACGATGCAAAATTGCGTTCCTATGAGAACCTGGCTGAAAGCCTGAAACGGGTCACGCAAGCCTGCCAGATCCTGTTGATAGGCGATGGTAAAGCCCGTTCTGAGGTCGAAACACTCTTTGCCGGCGCGCTGACTGAATCGACGCGTTACGCAGGCCAGCTCGATCAGGCCGAAACCATGCTGACTCTGACGGGCTGCGACCTGTTTGTCTGGCCCGCGGTTAATGAGGCCATTGGCATGGCAATACTCGAAGCCCAGGCCTGCGGCTTAGCAGTGGTGGCAGGTAATAGCGGCGCAATTCCACAGATTGTACGCGATGGACAAACCGGGTTTTTGTGTGGCCCGGATGATACCCGGAGCATGGCTGAACGTATAGATCAGTTATTACGGGATACTGATTTACGTGAGCAGTTCTCGCTTGCCGCGATCCGAAATATCCAGCAGCGCCACAGCTTGCAGTCGGCGGCTGATTCGCTTGATAAAATCTTACACTCTATACAGAGGGTGTCGCGAAAATAAAGAAAAAGCTTCCCCCTTTGTCAAAGGGGGATAGAGGGGGATTTAGAATGACAGGTAACATATTGATAGTGTGCTACTTTATCTGACAATCAAATCTCCCCCGGCCCCTCTTTGCTAAAGAGGGGAGCTTTTTCCACACCCTCTGATAAAGAGGGGAGCTTTTTCCACACCCTCCGATAAAGAGGGTAGTTATTACGGCACCCTCATACGGAGCGGGGGTTTCAGTCCCGGCTAGGGGGTAAAAATACTACTGACGTCGAGAATTTGGACATTTTTCTGCGCATTTAAAAATTCGAAGACCTCATCCAGAAAATCCCAACAAGCAGCATCATGCACCAGGTGGTGGCTCATTATGCCGGTGGGCTCCTGCGGGTCTGCCTGCCTTTCACGTTTCGCGCTCAGGTGGCTGGCAATTTGTATTTCACAAGCCTCGGCACCGGCAAACCTGCGACCCTGTTTCCAGTTAATAATATCCACATGAACATTAATCTGTTTCACGCCATCTACCGGAAAAACCTGTTTGCGCGGCCCCAACGTAGAAAGTCCTTTCAGGCCGGCAGCATTCAAATTCGCCACCACGCGCGAGTCAATACGATTCCAGGGCGGAACCATCGCGGGCACAAACTGTTCTCCAAACAAAGTTTGCAAATCCGCGAACCCGGCAGCAATCTGCGTTTTTATCTGCGTACCCGACCGGTGCCAACCCAGTTCCATTTTACGCTCAGTCTCTGGCGCGAAATTTTGATGGCTAAAACCATGTTGTAACACATAAACCTGATCCCGCCCCCCCAGGCACTCCACCAACCCCGCCTGCACGCCATCTGGAATGGTTGCCAAAGCCAGAGAAACATTGTGCTTATCGCTGATGGCAAGCAATTGATCAAGCTGTACTGACGGTTTTTGCGCATCATCATCGCGCCACCAGAATTCAGCAACACGGCTGGAAGCCGCCCACTTATCGAGTTCATTCTGCAAAAGCTTAAATGCCATCTCGGTGCTCTTTCAATTTTTGCGAAATCCAGCGCGCGCTGTTACTCGCACCGTTGAGCTTAACCTTTATTTCTACAGGTGACATTTCCAGCGCTCGATCAATCGCATGCGCAAGATGCCGGGGCGTCAAATCCGATTCTGCTATCTGTAGCAGACGCCCTGCGCGTTCGAGTGCCTGTGCCCGGTCGGTTTGCTCGGTTTCGCCATCCCCCGCGAACGGCACCATCACTGAGCGCACACCACTGGCCAGAACATCAAGCGTTGTGTTATATCCCGACTGCGAAACAGACAGTGAGCAGCGACCTAAAAGTTGAAAAAAATCGGGCCGGTTGGGTTCAATTATAAGCCCGGTGTCAGAGCTGGCGAATACGGCGACGTTATCGCGCCCCGAAAGTAACCGCCATACACGTGATTTAGCCCCGCTTAAGGGCCTGGCCAGTTTCGCAGTTTCAAGCAGCCTGGCGCTCACGGTTCCACTACCTCCGGAAACGATGATCTCATCCAGACCATCGATATCACCTCCCCCTTTAACAAAGGGGGACTGAGGGGGATTTGGCTTCACAGGCTGATGTATGTAACCCGTATAAAATATTTTGTCTTCAATCTCATGACTTAACGAAAATGAGGCATCGAGCTTAAACAGTGATTCATCCGCGTGCACTAGCACCGCATCATAATATTGCCTGATTATTTCTACGGTTTGGCGATTCCGCGCATCCGTACGACGCTGCAATACGTCACGAATTGATGACATCAGCCGTACCCCGGTCTGCGATTTCACCCAGTCTATTAATGGTTCCAGTTCAAAACGAAATTGCCTTCGCCCGAAGGGAAAGGTTTCTGTGATCACAAGATCAGGTTTAAATTCTCGTACCGCATTCAGCAGCTGCGCGGCCCTGTCGGAGCGCCAGCGGTCATTTATAACATCACCAGATTCATCTACCAACCGGGTGAAATCTACATCAATCGCGCGCGCAGGAGGCAACTGCAGGAACTGGTACCCGGCAACCGGCCTATCGATTGGAAACCCGCCCGAGAGCAATAATACCCGGTGACTACACTCGCCCAGGGCTTCTGCAAGAGACATTGCTCTAACCAAATGACCTGCACCGAGTAAATGCTGGACACAAATAACAATTTTGTAGCTCACAGGTAGCCTAATTTAGAGCCGTGTTAGCTCCTTTTTCAGTACCCTCTGCAATAGGCCGAATACGCTCATCCGGCAGCAGATCAATCATACGCTGTGAAATAGTATTCATGCCTTCTAGCATTCCAGGTAGAAACTGACTGGATGGCAGGGGTAAGCTGTCGAACGTCTCGATGTTTTCTTTAAGTTGTTCTACAGTCGTCGTATCCGGGTCCAGCATTGTTAATATACCCAGTTCATCGGCACGCTGGCAACGAATAAGCTGCTCGGTGCGCGGCCTGATACGCGGAAACAACAACGCCGGTTTGTCATAACTTAGAATCTCACAAAATGTATTGTAACCCCCCATGGTAATCATACCCGACGCACCCGCAATCAGGCTTTCCATTCGAGGATGAAAATCCAGCAGGGTAATACTGTCCATGCCTTGGACCTGCTTATGAAACTTCACACGATCATCAGCTTGCATAAACGGGCCAAGCACAATCACTGCATGATACGGTAATGATGTATATTTCGTATAGGCCGAAACAACCAACTCTACCAGTTCTGTCCCATCACGACCCCCACCCGGTGTCACCAACAAATACGGTGTCGTCGAGATCAAGTCTTCCGCAATTACACTCTCTTGAACGCGCCGCAGATATCCCGTGTACACTGTTTTAGCGCTGACCGACGGTTCGAGCGGCAGGCCTTTCAATGGCTGGTAATAATCCCGCACGCCGTAAATCCAGATTTCGTCATACAAAGTATTCAGATTGGGAAATACCTGTTTTTCGACCCATTCCGTCAGCAATGCTTCCTGGTCATCCAGCACATCCCTCAAACCCAGTACAGTACTCACCCCACGCGATTTCAGATCATACAAGGTATTGCGAACTTCGCCATGCAAGCCCAATGGCTCTTTGTCGACGATGAAAAGATCGGGCGCGTAGACCTTGGCCGTTTGCCGAATAATTGCTTCCCGAATCGCCAGCGTCTCGCTTAAATCAATGTGCAGGCTTAGTGAGGTGTATTCGCCGTTTTGTAATTTGATAATACCGGGGATGCGTATGAAATCCACGCGCGCCTTAAATTCAAAACTACCGATCACGGGTGAACCCGAAATGATCAACACCGATACTCCCTTGTAGCGCTCAACGATCTCGTGTGCAATCGCCCGGCAGCGCCGCAGGTGGCCAAGACCAAAGGTATCATGACTGTAGATCAGAATACGCGCATTTTCGAGCCGATTGGAAGGATTAATTGTCATAGTGTTTATGATATCATCGCCTTGAATAAAAGCTTAAGGCATTCGCGCTAATAGCCTCATCATCGCAATAAATCAGAATTTCCATAAAACGAAGCGCCGATTGTAACGCCGACAGGAAGTTTTTTACACTCTAATAGCTGGATATAAGTAAATGCCATACCGAATTAAATACATCCTCACAGCGATATATACATCCCTGTTGATCGCCATATTCAGTACGACCGCCAGCGCTCAAATTCCCGGATTCGGCAGCCCGGAAGCAGCAACCGAGATCAATCTGGACACATTATCCCAACAGGAAGCCACGCAGCGCATCGCAACCATGACCGACGAGGATGCGCGCAAGACCTTACTCGCACAAGTCAATGCACGCGAGGAAAACAAACCAAAAATGGACACCATGATGGGTGATTCCTACATATCCTACGCCATCATGTCGCTACAGAAACGCTCGCAACAGTTTGACGCAGGGTTAAAAATAATCCGCACCGGCAGCCTGAAATATGGCGAGAACTGGGCCACTTTTTCCCGCACCCTGTTTTACCACGAAGGAACCAACAAACTATTCAGGGTGCTTATATCACTGGCTTTAATTATCGCAGTGAGCCTGGCCCTGTCGAAGCTGGCTTTCAGCCCCGTTTCCAGTTTAAGAAAAAACCTGCGCCAGGATGGTGAATACGCGGTCTACAATCGCCTGGCTAAATCGATTGTTGGCGTGGCACTTGATCTAGCCAAGGTGGCCATGTTTCTTCTGTTATCGATTGGTGCTACCCTGCTGCTGGTTGAAAAAGGCAGTCCGATCCAGGTTTTCGCCTCTTCATTCCTGCTCCTGATCGCGACGATCTGGGCTTTGAGCGAAATATTTAAAGAGATACTTTTCAGCCCTGTTTGTCGGGAATTGTTTATCAAGGGTGAACATAGCCGACGCATTTATTACTGGTCGTTGCTGGGGTTTTTCGTGCCGGTATTTATCGCACTCGATTCGATCACTATCCTCACGCTGCTCGAATTTCCCGGCGAATCATTGGCACTAAATATTTTGATCCTGATGACGCTTGGTGTCCTTTCCCTGATCGTCGGCATATTCCTGATTGCGCGCGCCAAGCGCGAAAACGATGACGGGCAAAGCGACGTTCTCAAAAACGCCGTTGCCAATAATCGTTACTGGCTGATTATCATTGCACTGGTCGCTTTTTATGTTATTGCGTCGAAAAACAACATCATCCAGGCGGGTCTGACTGCTGGAGAACGACCCGGCCCGGGTTATCTTTACTATGCGCTAATGATGTTTATTTTTATGCCGATGTATATGCGCATCATCAAACTGCTTATTGTCGTTCAACCAATTACCTCTGTATTACCTGAGATTGTCGGGCTGGGCAATGAAGAGCACGAGCCACAAACGAGCCGATTCAGCAACTGGGTGCGTTGGCTGTTTACCGTCCCGTACGCGATTATGGTATTTTTGTTCGCCCTGGAAGGCGCTAACATTGGTATTCTTTCCTGGTTTTCTGACGGCGCAGGTTCTCAGTTCGGCGAGGCAGCCACCGGAGTCCTTGTAACCTGTATGTTGGGCGTGGTGACCTGGAACGTCGTAAATACATACATCAACAAAAACCTGCCCGCCGCCGTGCTGGACCCAACTGTATTGATGGGTTCGGAAGGCGGTGGAGACGATCAGGCAACGCGCATTCAAACCGTATTGCCTATCGTGCGCAATTTTATTCTCGCGATTATTGTGGTGGTGGTCATTTTTAGCGTGCTCGCATCAATTGGCGTTAATACCGCACCCTTACTGGCCGGCGCAGGGGTCATCGGCATCGCAATTGGCTTTGGTGCACAAAAACTGGTACAGGACGTGGTGTCGGGTGTATTCTTTTTATTCGAAGACGCCTTTCGTATCGGTGAATATATTGATACCGGCAGTCTGGTAGGCACGGTTGAATCTACCTCCGTTCGCTCTCTCAGATTACGCCATCATCTCGGAGCGGTTCAAACCATACCCTATGGAGAAATTCGTTCGGTTAAAAACCTTAGCCGTGATTTTGTCATTATGAAGCTCAAGTTCAGGGTACCGTTTGATACCGATATCGAAGTGGTGCGCAAAACCATCAAGAAAGTGGGACAGGAACTGCTTAACGATGAAGAGCTTGGCAATGATTTTATTGCCCCGTTAAAATCTCAGGGCGTACAAACAGCTGAAGATGACGCGCTGGTGATTCGCATGAAATTCACCTGCAAGCCCGGCAAACAATGGATGATTAAACGCTCGGCCTATCGCCTGGTTCAGGAAGCACTGGCCGCAAAAGGCATTCATTTTGCTTCGCGTCAGGTTACGGTGCACGTACCTGATAACGAGCAAACTGATCCGGAAAAACTCAAGCAGGCAGCCGGCGCGGCAGCCCTTGCCATTGATGATAAAAACCCGAATAAGCCCGCCGATCCGCTGGCGGACATGTAACGTATAACTGCCAATATACGCTGAAGCCATGCACTACGATGACGAATATTATCGGGATATACTCGACGGCCTTTCGGCCTATTACGAAAGCCCGCTGATTGCTGATCTACTGACCACCATCAACAAAGTACCCGCACCGGGTCTGGGCAACGCATGGAACTTTAACCAGATCAGCGGCAAGCGCTGGTTGGTAGAAACGCTTGCGGAGCATGTCGACACCAAAACAGAAAAAATGCTGTTACTCGGCGGCTGGTATGGCGTGCTGGCGTCTTTACTACTGGATCATCCTGCGTTTAAACATACGCACGTCAGCAGCCTGGATATTGACCCCGGTTGCGAAGCGGTTGCGCGCTCTGTGAATAAAAGCCGGGTAGAGCAGGGCCGCTTTGAGGCGCTTACAGCCGATATGTTCGATTTTGATTATCAGGCGTGGGTCGCGTCTGAAAACTCGATTATTGTAAACACATCCTGCGAGCACATCGCCAATTTTGACGAATGGTTCGTGCGCATTCCTTCGGGGACGCTGCTGGTCCTTCAATCAAACGATTATTTCAGTTGCGATGAACACGTTAACTGCGTGGATTCACTTGAGGATTTCGAACAGCAGGCACCCTTAAGCGAACTGCGATTCAGCGGCGGATTGAAACTCAAAAAATATACGCGTTTTATGCTGATAGGGCGAAAATAGTCAAGCAAGCACCGAGGAAAGCATGCCTGAAGGATTCGCTAAGCCATACTCTGTTGCAGACTTGACCGGTTGATAGAGCCCAGGTACTGAGTCGCATGCCGGGCCACGATCTGCTGATGGATTCTCCTATACCCCTGTCGAGGTACATCAGCCACCAGCATTAAACCCCGCTGGTAAATCGAATCCTGAAACTCCTGTAAACGTTTTTCGTGTTCATTACCTGCCGCAGCCTGGAACATGATACCGCCTAGTATGGCACCGACTACCGTCACCAGTACATATAAATCCTGAGGGATGCCCGGATCGGCAAATTCGCGCAAAAAGGCCGACGTGAAACCAGCCAGCGCGCCGAATATAACGCCCCAGACCACCATAGGTATACGACGGTTACGTTCCCATTCATTTTGCTCGGGCAGAGCAATCAGATCTTCGGATAAACTATCATAAATAAATATTCGATCCTCATCCACGCCGAACTCAATCAGAGAAGTTTCAATATCATCACAAACCGGCTCATCACGAACCAGGAAAAATAATCGCTGTATATCTTTTGGCATAGTCGAATATTATTATACATTATGGGGTAAAGGCTATAGCTCACCCTTGATATTCGTACACTAATTCCACATATACAAGCTGCGCTTGACGTGCGTCAACTTCACTCAATATGTTGCAGATGGCTGGTATCTCCCCAGACTTTCAGGCGCCATAAGCCATCTTCTTTGAGAAAACTATTGTAGCTCGCATTGGCGCGCACAATGCGAGTTTCAGACTGTACCTCCAGGCCCAGCATATGGCCCAGAAAGCCGCGTAAAATACCGTCGTGTGATACCACCACAATGGCCTCGTTCAGGTGCATATCCGCCAGCCGGTTCATCGCTTCTATACTACGCGCCAGTCGCTGATTCCGACTCTCGCCACCACCGGGGATAATGTAATCCGCACCGACCGCTTTCGATTCTTTCCAGACTTGCGCATACTGCACCTTTTTCTCTTTGCGGGTCAGCCCCTGAAACACGCCCATATTTCGCTCGCGCAGGGACTTATCAAGCTGAACAGTCATATTGCATTTGTTTGCAATGGCATTCGCGGTTTGTTTCGCCCTGCCCAGGTCACTGCTGTACAGAGCCGCAAAACTAATAGTACTCAAGCGTCTGGCGATCGCTTCCGCCTGATTTTCCCCGCGCCGGGACAGAGGACTGTCGAGTTGCCCCATGACACGGCCCTCTATATTCCACTGCGTTTCGCCGTGACGAATGAATATTATTTCTGTCATTTTCTACTCCCGGTAGGCGCTGTGCATCTTCGCATCCGCAATATGCTGATCAACCGCCCTTGTTTCATCGGTGCAGAATTGTTTTACCGCAGGCACAAACCGCTGATCAGCCAGCCAGTGTGACGAATGGGTTCTGGTTGGCTCAAAACCTCTGGCCAGCTTATGCGGACCCTGCGCGCCGGGTTCGAACAATTCGATACCGTGTTTAATACAATACTCAATTCCCTGGTAATAACAGGTTTCAAAATGCAGCGCATCATGGTATTCGCAGCAGCCCCAGTGCCGTCCGTATAGCACACGATCACTGCGATACATTAAGGCACCCGCAATACAGTTTGTGCCTTTATCAGCCAGAATCAGGATCATACGCTCTCCCAGGTTTTTTGCAACATCCTGGAAAAAATCCTGATTAAAGACCGGTGCGCCCCATTTTCGCTCGTAGGTCAAATTATAAAACCCGGTAAAATCCTCCCAGTCCTGCACAGTGGCCGTATCGCCATTCAGGCAGCGGAATCGAATACCCGCTTCCCCTACTTTTCTGCGTTCCCGGCTGATATTTTTACGCTTTTTACGCTGCAGGGTTTGTAAGAATTCGTCAAAGGTAACATAGCCTGCGTTGTGCCAGTGGTACTGGCAATCATGGCGCGCGATGAGCCCCTGTTGTTGAAGAAACTGCTGCTCTGAATCCAGCGGAAATAGAATGTGCAGAGAACTGCTGCCCAACTGCTTCGCCAGCTGCAAGGCCCCGTTTAACAAGACCGGATATACCTCATCCTCCCAGCCGGGCCTAAGCAGTAGTTTTTGTGCAAATACGGGCGTAAACGGAATTGATGCAACGAGTTTAGGATAGTACGGCTCGCCATACCGCGCATAAGCATCTGCCCAGGTATGATCAAATACGAACTCACCCCAGGAGTTCGTTTTTTCGTATAGCGGCATAGCCGCCAGCAATTCGCCGCGCTCTTCAACAAGTAAATAACGCGGAACCCAGCCCGACTGCTCCGTCAGGCAGCCATGCTTCTCCAGGGCATACAAAAATGCGTGGCTGAGCAGGGGGTGATTTTCAATTAACAGCGCATCCCATTGCCCGGCTTTTATTTCAGCCAGAGACGAAATACAACGAACATCGAAGGTATTCAACTCGATTCGTGCAGGGTGAAAATAACACGTTCGGGCAAGTCATCCTCGTCTACATCCTGCTCACTAATGCTCCAACCGTCCACCGAAATTTCTGCAGCATTCATTGCAACGCGGCTGCCGCTGAGCAGCGGGTGCCACGCAGGCAGGGGTTTTTCTTCAAATCGCAACCGATAGGCACAGCTTTTAGGTAACCAGCTGAAATGCTCAGTGTTATCGCGCTCAATAACAAAACACTCCGGCTTCCTGATCGCTCGCTCTGCGTACACACTGCAATGCCCGCTTTTTGTGTTTAGAAATCGACACACTACATCCGTCGCGAAAATTTCGTCCGTATCATCATCCTGCAGTTTTAGCAGGCAACATTGCCCACAACCATCGCAAAGCTGTTCCCATTCATCATCGCTGAGTGATGCCAGTGGTTTCTCCCAGAAAGGTATCATTGTGCGCGCGCTTTGAACTCCGTAGCGGCGGTTATAAGTCGCTTCGTATAGGGCTGCTGTGGAGATTCGAATACCTTAACAGCAGGGCCGTATTCAACCAGCTTACCCTGCTGAAGTACCAATATTTCGTCACTGAGTGCACGCACGACCGATAAATCGTGGCTTATAAACAAATAAGCCAGGCCATGATCAGCCTGCAATCGCGACAGCAAGTCAACGATCTGGCTCTGTACGGTTCTATCCAGTGCCGAAGTAGGTTCATCCAGAACCACCAGTTTCGGGTGCATAATCATCGCGCGCGCGATGGCGATGCGCTGTCGCTGCCCACCGGAAAACTCATGCGGATAGCGATGACGGCTACCCGGATCGACACCCACCTCGTCGAGCATCGCGATCACATCCTGCTCACGGCTCTGTTCGGTGCCAATATTATGCGCCTGCAAACCTTCCTCAATGATCTCTGTTATGGTCAGGCGGGGGCTCAACGAACCGTAGGGGTCCTGAAACACCATTTGCATGCGCGGCCTGATCGCCTTCAGCTGCCTGTTGTTCAGAGCATCAATTGATTCACCATCAAACTGAATCCCGCCCTCACTATTGATCAAGCGGAGCAATGCCAGCGCCAGTGTAGTTTTTCCCGAACCACTCTCACCTACCACTCCAAGCGTTCGACCTTCCAGTATGCGCAAGCTGACGCCATCAACGGCTTTGATGAAATCAACCGTGCGGCGCAGTACGCCTTTTTTCACCGGAAACCAGACTTTCAGGTTCTCACAGGAAATTACAGGAAGCAAACCCTGTACTGTTTTTACCTCGCGCACACCCGGCTCTGCATCCAGCAACATTCTGGTATAGGGGTGTTCGGGTGACGTAAAGATGGACCGGGTTTCACCCGTCTCCAGCAATTCCCCTTCACGCATCACCGCCACCTTGTCGGCAAACTTTTCGACCATGGCCAGGTCGTGCGTAATCAACAAAATCGCCATTCCCATACTGGCCTGCAGCTCGTTCAATAATTCCAGTATTTCAGCCTGCACGGTCACATCCAGTGCGGTAGTAGGTTCATCAGCAATCAAAATTTCCGGCTTATTGGCCAGCGCCATGGCGATCATCACGCGCTGACGCTGCCCCCCGGAGAGTTGATGCGGGAAGCTGGTCAGTCGCTGCTCTGCGTTACGAATTTTGACTTTTTCCAGCAGACTGATAACTTCCGTGCGCGCCTCGGCTGTGCTCATATTCTGATGCAGAATCAGCACTTCCGCGATTTGCTTTTCAATGGTATGCAAAGGATTAAGCGCGGTCATCGGCTCCTGGAAGGTCATGCCGATTTGATCCCCGCGTACTATCTTCA
>JAUVBY010000078.1 GCA_030590945.1 Gammaproteobacteria bacterium
ACCGGTTGCGAAGTGGACAGCGATTTAGATGGTATTGTAGATTCGCTTGACCAGTGCCGTGCTACCCCTGCCGGAATAACCGTAGGCGATACCGGTTGTGAAGTGGACAGCGATTTAGATGGTATTGTAGATTCGCTTGACCAGTGCCGTGCTAGCCCTGCCGGAATAACCGTAGGCGATACCGGTTGCGAAGTGGACAGCGATTTAGATGGTATTGTAGATTCGCTTGACCAGTGCCGTGCTACCCCTGCCGGAATAACCGTAGGCGATACCGGTTGTGAAGTGGACAGTGATTCCGATGGGGTAGTGGATTCAGATGACCAATGCGCGAATACTCCCGCAGGTATAAGCGTCACCGAAATCGGTTGTGAAGTGGACAACGACGCTGACGGGGTAGCCGATTCAGCTGACCAGTGTCGCGATACACCTGCGGGTGCGAGCGTTTATGATACCGGTTGTGAAATCGATTCCGACCTGGATGGTATTGTGGATTCGATCGACCTATGCGAAGACACCCGTATCGGGATAACGGTCGGCGAGTTTGGCTGTGAAATCGATTCCGACGCCGATGGCGTGGTTGATTCAGCCGATTTATGCGCTAATACACCGCCCGGAATCAGCGTAGACTGGTATGGATGTGAAACCGACCGGGATAAAGATGGCGTGGTGGATTCTCTGGACCAGTGTGCTTCTGCGCGACTGGTAGTGGTTGATGCAAAGGGCTGTGAAGTGGATACCGATGCTGATGGCCTGATTGATTCACAGGATGCCTGTCCTGAATCATTACCCGGTGCCCCGATTGGAAAAGACGGTTGCGCGCTGCTGCCGGACCGCGATAAAGACGGCGTCGCGGACAAGTTTGATATTTGTCCCGATAGCGACGCCAATATTTCGACCAGCCAATATGGTTGTGCGTCGGATAAAAATATTATTCTCAAAGGCGTTCGTTTTACAATCAATTCCGATGAATTGACCCGGAAATCTGCCCTGATCCTCGCTGATTTTGCGAATCGTTTATCTGCGCACCCTTACCTCAAAATACAGGTATCCGGGCACACAGATAATCTGGGTGATCCAGCCTACAATCTGGATTTGTCGCAACGACGAGCGACTGCGGTGAAGTTATTCATGGTAGAACATGGTATAGCGCTGGAAAACATATCTGCGATCGGCTATGGCCCAACGCGGCCGATTACCGACAACAGCACAATTGCAAAGCGTCATAACAACCGTAGAGTCGAACTAAGTATCGCAGACCCGATTCAGTAAAACGTCATCGGGGTTTATTTAATTTAACCACCCGGTTGCGTGGCATGAGATTAAGTTCCTCAATAACCGTGTTTGAATCTGTACACAGTATATTGTAAACCGAATCAGCGATACTGCTAAGCGGGATGTGATTGCTGGGCGACGTACCCGGCTTAAAATCAAGCGCATCAAAAAATGGCGTATCGACCATGCCGGGATTTATCAGACTCACATTGAGACCGGCCTGACGACATTCCGCGCTCAGAGCCTGCACAAAGCCTCGTAAACCAAATTTGGAGGCGCAATATGCTGTACCCTTTTTGGCGCCTTGTAACGCCGCTTCTGAGCCAATGAAGATCAGGCGGCCTGAAGACTGTGCCTTAAAATAGGGAACCAGCAATTTGCTTAAATACATAGGGCTAAGTAAATTAAGCGTAATCAATGCCTGTATTTTTTTAAACTCAAGCTGCTCAAGGCTGCCAAAATAGCCTGCGCCAGCACAAAATACGATTCCCGATATGGCCCGGGGTATTTTTAATTTGGGTTTGAATTTCTGGGTGATTTGCTCAAAGTCGCACAAATCAACCGCCAGAGCGGAAAAATGCTCGTGTTGTAGAGGGCGGGCCTCGATTGAGCGTGATATTCCGGTCACACGCCAGCCCTTCTTCAGCAGTTTTTCACATACCGCTCGACCGATACCGGAACTGGCTCCGGTAACCAGGATGTCGCCTTCGGCTTTATGCGTCACGTTTAATGATGGTCTGCCCACGCATGTAGGCTTGAAGCGCATCCGGTATTGCGATATCTCCATTGGCCATCTGATAATTTTCCATCACCGCCACCAGGCAGCGACCCAGGGCCAGACCGGATCCATTGAGGGTGTGTAGGAATTCATTTTTACCGGTTTTGGGGTTTTTCCAGCGTGTTTTTAAGCGGCGCGCCTGAAAATCTAGAAAATTACTGCAGGAAGAAATCTCTCTGTAACTGGACTGGCCCGGTAGCCAGACTTCCAGATCATAGGTTTTGGTGGACGAAAACCCGAGATCTCCCGTACACAGGCAAACTTTCCGATAAGGCAAATTAAGGTTCTGCAAAACCTGCTCAGCGTGCCCGGTTAGCGCCTCCAGGGCATCCCACGATTCATCTGGCCGCACTACTTGCACAAGCTCAACTTTTTCAAACTGATGCTGGCGTATCATACCGCGTGTGTCACGTCCGTAGGAGCCGGCCTCTCGCCTAAAACACGGGGTAAGGGCGGTTCGTTTTAAAGGAAGCACCGAATCGCCCAGGATTTCATCACGCACGATATTGGTGACAGGGACTTCTGCGGTAGGAATCAAATAAAGCCCCGGTTCAGTGCGCGTTGCAAACTGGTCTTCTTCAAATTTGGGTAACTGACCAGTGCCGTATAAACTCTCTGCGTTTACCAGATAAGGAACATAAACTTCATCATAATCGTGTTCGGTGGTATGCAAATCAAGCATGTATTGACCCAGCGCACGCTGCAGACGCGCGATGTCTTTATGTAGTACTACAAAACGTGAGCTGGATATTTTTGCGGCAACTTCAAAATCTACCATGCCCAGATCCGCGCCAAGGTCAACGTGGTCTTTGGGCTCAAAGTCAAAACTGGTAGGGTCACCCCAGCGAGATATTTCGATATTTTCGTCTTCAGTTTTGCCGCCGGGCACGCTTTCGTCCGGTAAGTTTGGCAGCGTTAACATATACGTATTCAGCTGGTTTTGTAGTTCGTTCAATCCGCTCTGTTTAAATTTAAGTTCGTCAGACAGGTTCGCAACCGCATCCAGCAGCGGCTGTACATCCTCTCCCTGTGCTTTCGCCTGACCGATCGCCTTTGCGCTTTGATTTCGCTGCGCCTGCAAAGCCTCGGTTTCACTTTGCAGCGTCTTACGTTTGCTTTCCAGCTCATTGAACAGCTTCGTATCCAGTTCAAAGCCGCGACGCTTGAGTTGTAGTGCGACGCTCTGGATATCTTTTCTAAGAAGTAATGGGTCTAGCATTGTTTTATTTAGTGGTGGTGAGATTATAAATACGTGGATTTAACCCCGGAATGAACCGGTTGAATGCTTACATGAGTCCGATAGCTTAAAACGCCCAGCGCCCGAGGCCGATACCAGCCGCGGCCGCCAGCAAACAGGTAAGTACATTCATGGCAATATTAAGTAGCGCGCGCGCTATATCTCCTTCGCTCAGGAAATACACCGTTTCCAGTGAAAACGTTGAAAAAGTGGTAAAACCGCCCAGCACGCCTACCGCGACAAACAGGCGAATAAATTCACTTTCGTTGCGCTGCTGCAAATAAGCCCAGACCAGGCCGATTATAAAGGACCCGATCACATTTACGCTAACCGTTCCGAGTGGCAACCAATGTGGTGGGTAGCGGACCAGCGAGACCGTCAACCAGTAGCGCCCCATTGAACCAATCGCCCCACCCAGAGCAACTGCCAGGTAATGATTCATGATTTAGACTGAGCCCTGGTGTTTTTCATGCGAAGGTCACGCAGTTTATCGGCTATTTTGATTTCGAGCCCTCTTTGAACCGGTTCATAAAATATCATTTCGCCCACTGTTTCAGGAAAATAATTTTGTCCGGCGCTGAACGCATTTTCTTCATCGTGCGCGTACCGATAGTCTTTTCCGTGTTGCATCGATTTTGCCAGTTTTGTCGGGGCATTGCGCAAATGAATCGGTACATCGGCCGCAGGTGACTGCCTGGCTACCCCGGCCGCCTGTTTGGTTGCCAGGTAGACTGCATTGCTTTTGGGTGCGACCGCGAGGTAAATTACGACCTGCGCAATTGAAAGCTCTCCCTCGGGTGAACCCAGACGATCATAGGCTCCCCAGGCTTGAGTAACGAGCCCGATCGCCCGTGGATCCGCGTTACCAATATCTTCGCTCGCCATGCGCAGTAGCCGACGCAGCAGGTAGTGCGGATCACAGCCACCCTGGAGCATACGCATCGCCCAATATAATGCAGCGTCCGGATTGGTGCCACGAACGGCCTTATGCAATGCAGAAATTTGATCATAGAAGTGATCACCGCCTTTATCAAAGTGAGGAATCCGAACACTGATGACCGCATTAATATGCTTGGTGGTAATTATTTTACCATCCGCATCCTGTGCCAGGTCCGCTGCAGTTTCCAGAAAACCCAGGACCCGGCGTGCATCACCATCTGCGACTTTCGCCAGCATGGCGCGTGCATCATCGTCTATTGAAACACCAGAGGAAATTAAACTTTCATCGCGTTGTAATGCGTGCAAAATGAGTTTATCTAAGGCATCTTCGTCGAGTGCTTTGAGCACATAAACACGTGCCCTGGACAACAGAGCATTATTTAATTCAAACGCAGGGTTTTCAGTGGTTGCACCTATCAGACAAATGGTTCCATCTTCAACATAGGGCAAAAACGCATCCTGCTGGGCTTTGTTAAAGCGATGCACTTCGTCGATAAACAGGATAGTGGCGGTGTTGAGTTTCAGGTTGTTTTTGGCTAGCTCAATGATATTGCGAATATCTTTTACACCGCTGGAAACCGCAGAGAGTTGATACCAGTCAGATTTAGAGGTCTGGCAAACCAGTTTAGCCAAAGTTGTTTTTCCCGTGCCGGGTGGGCCCCATAAGATCATGGAGTGTAGGCCATCACCCTTCAGGGCATTATACAACGGCTGGCCTGACGCTAATATATGGCCCTGCCCGACCACATCTTCAAGTTTTTTCGGGCGCAGGCGTTCTGCAAGTGGTTTTAACATTGCTTAAACAATGATCGGGTTTGATGGCTTTGAACGCAACACACTAATCTTGTGGCAGGCCACTATCATTGCGTCTCATCGATCACATCCACATCATCGGGCGGAACAAAATTAAATTGCTCTACGGGTATGGGCAGATTCTCAGCGCCATTTCTAAAATTAATGCGTGTAGTTTGCCCAAGCCCATCTACCAGCACCATCACGCTCAGAACTGAATCGATAAATCCAACCTGGATATCATCAAACCCGGAATTATCCGAGTGCGGGATCACTTTTACCCATTGCACCGCTCCCTGCAGGCCACCGTCTACGAGTTTATACTGCTTCAAATTATTACTTCCCCCTGCCAGTAATATAGCGGGCGAATTTCCCAGAGAGGCTTTCTGATCACGAACAATAACCTGTTTAAGTTCTATATCATAAATCCATACTTTTTCGCCATCACCAATAATTTGCTGCTCGGCCGGGGGATAGTAATCCCACCTGAATCGCCCGGGGCGTAAAATCGTGAGCGTTCCACCAGCCTCATCAATCTGTCGCAAATTTTCATCGAGCACCACCTGATCAAATTCCGCACTGTAGGCCCTAACCTCAGTCAAAAATCGTTTTAGATGATCCACGCTGCTTTGTGCATAGGCTGGAAACGCAATGATGCTGGTGAAGATAGACAAACTAATCAGTAATTTTTGCACTTTTATCTGGAATATGTTGTGTAGGTATTAAACCGGCAGGCTGGCACTTAGGCAGCCCTTGTGATATTACTAATTCTACCAAAGGGTGCCTTTGCTATTAGCTGAATTCGTACCCTATTTCCGATATTAAGGAAACAAACAACGTAACAATCTAATGAATAGTTACGAAACAACAATTAAATAAGGATTTATCATGCCTCAAAAGCAAATTGGGATTCTCACCGCGGGTGGTGATGCCCCGGGTTTAAATGCCGCCATTCGTGGAATTGGAAAAACCGCGGTTTCATATTACGATATGCAAATACTGGGCTTCCAGAAAGGCTTCCGGGGCATCGCACAGAATCAGTCTATGGTGCTTAACGGCGAAAATCTCGCTGGAATCCTCACTCTGGGCGGCACTATACTGGGTACCTCGCGCGATAAGCCACATAAGATGGCCATCGGCGGGAAATCCATGGACATGACCGATGCGATTGTTGAAACCTATGATCAGCTGCACCTTGATTGCCTGGTGTGCCTTGGAGGCGGGGGCACACAAAAAAATGCGCTGCACCTGAAAAAAGCCGGTCTGAATATCATTTCTCTGCCCAAAACCATTGATAATGACGTTGCGGGCACAGAAATGACCTTCGGTTTTGATACCGCGCTGGGCATCGCTACCGAGGCGATCGATCGTTTGCACAGCACTGCACATAGCCACCATCGAATTATTGTGGCCGAATTAATGGGGCACAATGCCGGCTGGCTAACCCTGGGTGCAGGCATAGCCGGGGGCGCCGATGTCATACTCATTCCCGAAAGACCCTACATGGTTGAAAGCATCGCTAAAGCCATCAAGAAGCGCGTTCAAAGTGGTAAACGCTTTAGCATTGTCGCTGTCGCTGAAGGTGCTCTTACTCGTCAACAGGCTGAAACGGTAGAGAATTTGAGCAATGAGATCGCCAGTGCAACGAGTAAAACTGAACGAAAAGAACTTAAATCACAGCTCAAGCAACACGAACAGGTTCATATCAACAACACCTTGAACCTGTCGCGGCAGCTCGAAGAGTTAACCGGCCTTGAATCGCGCACCTCAATATTGGGTCATTTGCAAAGAGGCGGTACACCTTCGGCGGGCGACCGAATCCTGGCGACGCACCTGGGAGCCGCAGCGGCTGACTTTATTGAACAGGAGCGGTATGGCGTAATGGTAGCCTACAAAAACCAACAGGCTGTCGGAATTCCACTTGAAGAAGTAGCCGGTGTGAAAAAACGTGTTCCCCTGGATCACCCCTGGATCGAAACCGCGCGAAAAGTCGGCACTAGCCTGGGTGATTAATGAGGGAGATTAATCAGATGATTTTAAAATAACGCTGGGTGTTGGCAACCTTCTGGCCCGCGGCCCGCTGGCCGTACTGGATGAGGAACGCTGAGTTTCGTATGATGGCGCATCCTCCTCCGCTTTGTTGGCCTGAGGCAGCGAGTCGAGCAAAGAGGTATCCAGTTTGGCCAGACTAAGCGTTTTACGCACCATTTTTACCGATTCAATGGTCCCATTTCTGTCCAGCAGTATCTCTCCAGGCAATACCTGGTGTAAGATTGCATCCGTTTTACCTATTTTCTCACCCACCGCCACTACCAGCGTACGACCCCGCTCTACCTCGATCATCGCGATACCGTTTTCGGGCAATTCGCTATCTATAATTCCCGTCAGCTTGATATTCAGGCGTGTTTTCGGCACGGGTTTTACCGGCGCCTCAACCACTACCGCACTCGGTTCAGGTGGTTGGGGTAGAACACCAAATACATGACCATCAATAATTTTCTGAATATCGGCATTTAGCTGTACTTTATTCAATGTTGGTAAATCATCAAATTGATACATTTGGCCGATCCGCTGTTGCATAAAATGACGTTGATATATATGGTAAGCGACCATCGCAAGCAACAGTAACGCGATGGACATCGCGATCCAGTTCATGCTACGAGTAAGCTGTGATGGTGTCATAGCGCTTATTCTACACCAATGGAATTACCCGAAGGTTAATGAAACTAATTGATTCACATATTCATCTCGATTTTGAAGCATTCAATATAGATCGCGAAAAGTTGATTGCTGAAGCTGATTCCGCAGGCATAAAACGCTTCGTAATTCCGGCCACCACACGAGAATCCTGGTTGCGAATTTACCAACTCTCGGAGCAGTATCCTTCTCTTTCGGTAGCTTATGGCATACACCCTTATTTCATTCAGAAACATACGCTGGAAGACTGCGAGGCTCTGGATAACTGGATTCGAAGTCATCCTTGTGTGGCCATTGGCGAAATTGGTCTGGATTATTTTTTGAAAGAAATTGATCCTCAACAGCAAATGAATCTATTTACGACCCAGCTGAATATTGCAAAAAAGCACAATTTGCCCGTAATACTGCATGCCAGAAAAGCGATTGACGAGGTCACGCACCAACTTAAACTGGCTGGCATAACGCGTGGAATCGTTCACAGTTTTAACGGTAGTTATGTTCAGGCCGAACGCTTGATTGAAATGGGGTTTAAACTGGGGTTTGGTGGTGCGTTAACCTATCCCCGGGCCACGCGCCTGCAAGCGTTGGTGAAACAGCTGCCGCTGGAATCTATCTGTCTGGAGACCGATGCGCCTGATCAGGCTGCCAGCCGTTTCGCCGGCAGGCGCAACGAGCCCCTGGCACTCATTGAGGTGCTCGAGACAGTCGCTAGCCTGCGCGAAACGCCAGCTGAAATTATTGCACAACAGACTACTGAGAACGCTTATTCGGTGTTTAACTTCTGCTAAAATTGCAGCTCCGTTTTCTCATACTTCACAGCTGCGTTTTAGTACGCAGAAACCTGAAAAACCATGACAGCCTATACCCAACTTTCTAATACCGACAAAGATCAACTTTTAGCGGAACTTCGTCAACAGTACGACGCCTTTGCTACGCAGCAATTAGACCTTGATATGACGCGTGGGAAGCCCAGTACACAGCAGCTGGATCTGGCTAATAATCTACTCAGGCTGGATGGTTTCAAGGATTCTACCGGTGCCGATTGTCGCAATTACGGCGGCCTGGATGGTCTGCCTGAAATGAAGGCATTGTTTTCAGATATTATTGAGACACCAGTGGAAAATATTATCATTGGTGGCAACTCAAGCCTGACCCTGATGTTTGATGCGCTGGCACGCGCCTGCCTGTTTGGCGTTAGCGAAGACACCTCACCGTGGCACGGTCAGGAGGTGAAATTTCTTTGCCCCAGCCCTGGTTACGATCGCCATTTCACGGTTTCGCAAACGCTCGGACTCGAATCAATTCGTGTCGATATGACCGACAGTGGCCCGGATATGGATCAGGTCGAAGCACTGCTTGCGCAAGATGCATCGATCAAGGGCATCTGGTGCGTGCCAAAATATAGCAACCCGACCGGCATCACCTATTCTGATGAGGTCGTTGAACGCCTGGCCAGCATGAAAACTGCTGCGGATGATTTTCGAATCATGTGGGATAACGCCTACGCCGAACATTACTTCAGTGGTGAGCTGGATACGGTCAAGGATATCCTGGCCACCTGTGCGGCGGCTGGTAACCCGGATCGAGCCTATGTGTTTGCGTCTACCTCAAAAATGAGTTTTGCGGGTTCCGGTGTGTCTGCGTTCGCCTCCAGTGCCAACAATGTTTCTTATGCTAAAAAGTATATCGGCGCGCAATCAATCGGGCCGGATAAAGTCAATCAGCTACGCCACCTGGCACTGTTTCCGGATTTAGCCAGCCTGCGCAATCATATGAGCAAACATGCCGCCCTGCTGGGCCCCAAGTTTGCGCGGGTTGAACAAATCCTGAATGAGGAGCTGGCGGAAATCGACATTGCACGCTGGACCAAACCACGCGGCGGCTACTTCACCAGTCTGGATCTAAACACGGGCTCGGCAAAACGCACCATCGAGTTGAGTGCTAATTTGGGGGTTAAGCTAACCGCGGCCGGCGCGCCTTTCCCTTATGGCGTTGATCCTCAGGATAATAATATCCGCATCGCTCCATCCTTCCCTGAACTGGACGACATCGAAACCGCGATGCGCGTATTGTGCCTGTCTGCCAAACTGGCAACCCTGGAAGCTGCTTATTGAAAATCCCGTGATTTAGTCTGCAAGCCGCCCAGCCTGTGGCTGTCATCGCGTAAATGATGCACGATAAGATGTATCACATTGCTTTCAATCTGGATCTGCCCTGCAGCAAACATCAGCGTTGATTGCAGCACGGTTTTCCGCAGGGCTTCTGCAATTTTCGGCCAGATCACCAGGTTGATATGCCCGGTTTCATCCTCCAGCGTGATGAACACCACACCTGAGGCGGTGCCCGGGCGTTGACGATTGAGCACCAGACCGGCTACTCGTACGAGCTGGCCGTTGCTTTTCTGTGTCAGCATTTCTGCCGTGCATATACCCTGTTGAACAAGGCCCGGTCTTAATAATTCAAGCGGGTGTTTTTTTAGCGTCAAACCACAGCTCGCGTAATCTGCGAGCGTGTTATCCCAGTCCGTGGGCTTTTTTAATAAGGGTGTGGTTTCCTTGAATTTTGCAAGCTTCCATAAGTCTGTTGTTTGTTCTACCCCTGCTACCTGCCAGTAAGCAAAATAGCGGTGCCCACTGATGCTGGATAAGGCATTGGCGGCGGCCAGAGGATGCAAGGCTGCCTGACTCAGGCCGGTTCGTTGCGCCAGCTCTGTTACATTTCTATATGGAACATTATTACGTTTATTAACAATAATATCGGATGTTTTCACAGATAATCCTTTAATTTGTCGCATACCCAGGCGAAGACTCGGATTACTGTTATCTATAGCGTTTCGACCGGTTTCCAGATGGCAATCCCAATAGCTTGCATTAACATCAACCGGCTCGACCCTGACACCATGGCGTTGTGCGTCTTTTATCAGCTGCGCGGGGCGGTAAAACCCCATCGGTTGACTGTTCAGTAAAGCGCAGCAAAATGCAGCCGGTTCATGAAATTTAAGCCACGAAGAAACATAAGCCAGCAAGGCAAAACTCGCTGAATGTGACTCCGGGAAACCGTAATCACCAAAACCTTTGATCTGATGAAATATCCGCTCTGCAAATTCGCTTGTATAACCACGCGCCAGCATACCTTCCGATAGTCTGGGCCAAAACTTCTCCAGCCCACCCTTGCGTTTCCAGGCAGCCATCGAGCGGCGCAATTGATCAGCCTCCCCGGCACTGAAGCCAGCCGCAGCCATGGCAATTCTCATCACCTGCTCCTGAAAGATGGGCACGCCCAGCGTACGTTCAAGCACCGTTTCAAGCGCTTTACTGGGATACTGTACACGATTCGGGTTCTGACGGTTTTTGAGATAGGGATGCACCATGTCACCCTGGATCGGTCCGGGCCGTACAATGGCGATTTCAATCACCAGATCATAAAAATTGGCTGGTTTTAAACGCGGCAGCATCGACATTTGTGCGCGTGATTCAATCTGGAACACACCAATTGTATCGGCTTTTTGAATCATGCCATACACCTGCGGGTCTTCTGCCGGCAGCGTACTCATGCTCAGACGTTCGCCCCGATAAGCCTCAATATAATCAAAACACTTGCGAATCGCGCTCAGCATACCCAGGGCAAGTACATCTATCTTGAGTAAGCCAAGCGCCTCAAGGTCGTCTTTCTCCCACTGAATAACCGTACGTTCAGACATTGCCGCATTTTCGATCGGCACCAGTTCACTCAGAGGGCCGCGTGAAATTACAAAACCGCCTACGTGTTGCGATAAATGGCGCGGAAATCCGAGCAGTTCTGAGACCAGGGACAATAATTGTTGAATGCGCGGGTTCTCTGCGACAAAGCCCGCTTCGTTAACGCGCTGCTCAAGGTTCTCTCGCTTATCCCAGTGCCGGATAGCCCCGGCCAGATGTTCGACCTGTTCAAGCGAAAACCCCAGAGCCTTACCAACATCCTTAATCGCACTTCGCGGCCGATAGCAAATAACCGTGGCAGCAAGCGCTGCATGATCCCGCCCGTATTTACGATACAGGTATTGAATCACCTCTTCACGTCGCTCGTGCTCAAAATCTACGTCAATATCAGGAGGCTCATCGCGTTCACGTGAAATAAATCGCTCAAACAACAAATTAAAACGGGCCGGATCCACCTCGGTGATACCCAGGCAATAACAGACTGCGGAGTTGGCGGCTGAACCCCTGCCCTGACACAAAATATGCTGCTTGCGCGCAAAATGCACAATATCGTATACGGTTAGAAAATATGGTTCGTAGTGCAGCTCTGAAATGAGCGCTAATTCTGCTTCGATCTGATCTCGCACAGCCGTACTCAGCCCGCCTGGCCAGCGCTTTTGAGCACCCTTATAGCTCAGGTGCCTGAGCCATTCGGCCGGCTTAAATCCTTCAGGCACCAGGTGGTCGGGATATTCATAGCGCAACTCCGCCATAGAAAAATGGCAACGTTTTGCGATATGAATGCTTTGATTGATCAGTTCAGGCGGGTACAAGCGTTGAATATGCGCGCGCGGGCGCAGATGTTGTTCGGCATTGGCGGGTAGCTCAAAACCTAAAGCCGAAAGCGGCGTATTGAGGCGAATTGCGGTTAAAACATCGCGTAAAAATCGCCGTGAAGGATGATGCAAGGTAACCGCCCCGCAGGCTGTCTGCGGCAAACCACATTGCCGGGCGAGCGTGCTTGCATGCGATAATAGGCGACTGTCCTGAGCATTACGATTCAGGTTGACCGCAAGCCAGACATCTCCCGGAAACATACGTGAGAGCCATAAACCCTGCTCTGGCAAGCTGTCCGTTTTAATTCGCCACAAAGCGAGGCAACCGATCGGTAAATGGTCTTCAAGATCACTGCGGCTTAGGCTATAAGCGCCCTTCCCGGCTTGCCTGCGCGCGCGCGTAATCAGCTGTGATAAACGCCCGTAACTTTTCCGGCAGGTCGCCAGCAACACCAGGTGCAACCCGTCTTCGAGTGTAAATTCACTGCCGATAATAAGTTGAATGGCATATTTTTGTGCTTCAACATGCGCCCTGACAACGCCGGATAAACTGCATTCATCGGTGATTGCAATCGCCGTATAAGCCAGTTCATGTGCGCGTTGAACTAGTTCTTCCGGGTGTGACGCCCCGCGTAAAAAAGTAAAATTACTGATGCTATGCAATTCAGCATAAGCGGGTAAATCAGGCAAACAGTCCATGCAAATACCACTGCCCGTCTGTAGCCTGTAAATCACGGAACAACCAGCAGTGTCGGCCCGAAGGTGCAATGCCCCTGTAATATTCCCGGCGCTGATCCTGGTCTTCCCACCAGCCCGATTCGAGACGTTCGGCATCGCTAATCAGTTTAAAACGACCACCCAGGCATTTTCCAGGCTGCCTGAATAACCATGTAGGGCGTTCAACGCAACACAGCTCAATCTGCTTTCTGGCTGAAAGGCTTTGTGCAGGATATTTTTCCCAGGCTTTTTCCGGACGAAAATCCGCGAGCAAACTCAAGCGATAAACACGTTTACGCCCTAACCGGGCAAATAATAAACTCAATAAAGCCGGCCAGCCATCGCTTGTGGGGCGCATTTTTTTAAATAAATCACCGCTGCTGTTATCGCGAGATTTAAATTGATCAATGCGCAATTCCATGCAGTTTAAAGGGCTTGCCAGTTGTCTGTTCTGCAGTTGTTCTCTTAATTGTGGCAGGAAATGTTCCGGC
>JAUVBY010000027.1 GCA_030590945.1 Gammaproteobacteria bacterium
GCTGAGATCCCTCCCAGCGCTGCAGCCCCACCCCCTTCTTCAGCAAAACTATGGTAGATATCACCCGAAATAAATTCGCCAGCACGTTGGCAGTGCACAAGCATCGCGAGCAGATTTCCCTGGGTTCCACTACTGACAAACAAACCTGCCTGCTTGCCCAGCAAGCTCGCCGCCTTTTTCTCCAGAGCAATAACCGTGGGATCTTCTTCATAGACATCATCCCCCAGTGGCGCGTTAATCATTGCCTCGCGCATTCCCTGGCCGGGCCTCGTAACCGTATCACTACGAAAATCTATTGCGTTTAGATCGGCTCCATGGCCATGTCGCCCTATCTTGCTATAGGTATCTTTACTCATGATGATATATTTGAAGTAATGTTATTTATTCAGGGTGTTCATACGCTCACCCCCCCCCTGATTCTGCACTTGCATTTCGACCCACACATTTTATTCTAAGACCTTGCGCGCCAATACAAACACTCGTTTTCGAGATTCTATATCGGGGTTCGGGTCAAAGTCACCCTGTGTTTCTTCAATATTCAAGCTGATTTCCCCGCAGTGATTGATCAAGTATCTCCTGTAGTTCCCCACTCACTTTTGAAGCATCCGTCTCTTTTAGTTTAAACACTGTCACGGCCAGCAGGAAAACATGCAGTTCCTCAGAAACATCAAACAGACCATCTCGAATATTTTTTGATAATACGCTGTAACGATTATTATTCGTACTCCCGGATACAACGAATTGAGAAAGGTGCTGGTAGAGCCTGCTTTCCATCTCAGGATCGGCATCTAGCTCGCGTTGTGCAGATCCATCGCTCTGAGAACCATCAATATCTTATAACGCGCCTCTGATGCAAGGCCAGGTGAAATGATCTCGCGCAGAACCTGCCTGGCTTCTGCCAGCAGGTCTGCGCCTTGTGGTTGGTCGCGGATCATATCGTTTCCCAGGTTGGGGGTGAGGTCATATTGAGTATCTGAAGCTCCAGGTCCGGCAGCAAGCGCCCTGTCAGCGCGAGCTCAAGAGACCTCTGGGTACCTGACAGATGGCGATTTGCCTGCTGTAAAGCGATAACGGCCCAGCGAATATGGGCAATAAGTTCCCAGAAAAAAACGCCTGTTTCATCGATACTGATACTGGAACCGGACTCGTAGCCTTCGTAAAAGGCGCGTCGGGAAGATACCCCCCCTGCTTCAAGCTCCGGATGGCTAAAGCGCCAGCATTCTGCACAAAACCATCCCAGATCACTCATCGGATCGCCCCAGGCTGTAAATTCCCAATCCAGAATACCGTTGAGCCCCTCACCATCAAGCAGATAATTTCCGCTACGAAAATCCTGGTGTACCAGCGTTATCTCTTGTGGTGCTGGAATGTTTAGCTCAGCCCACCTCAGCCCCCATTCCAGTGCCGGGCGAATTTCGCTCATCTCATCAAGGTATTGGCGCAATGAGGCGATTACATTAATAGCGGGGTGAGCATCAGGTATATTCAGAAAATCAAGTTCCGCAACAGGTGGTCGAATTGAGTGGATTTTCGCAAGCTCACGGCCGAGTGTTTGTCCAAGCGCTTTACGGTCTCCACCAAGGCTCTGATCTTTGACAACTTTTGGCCCCAGGGCAATGCCTTCGACATGCCGCATAATGTAAAAGTAGCGGCCAATCACCTGCGTATCTTCGCATAACCATAAGGGTTCAGGAACGTTAACACCAATCTCATTCACCGCCACCAGGACTTTAAATTCCTCACGACGTGACAGGCTGGCCGCTATGACCGATGGCGCATCACTACGCAGCACTAAACATTGCGGCCCCGGGATGACTCCGCCATCAAATTCGCACTCAATGTGCCAGTTCTCCTGAATGGCGCCACCGGTCAACGGTTTCATAGATGTAACTTCAACCTTGCGTGCAGAAAAAACCTTCGTAAGCCAGGCTTGCAAAGGCTGCTGACGGTCTTCCAAACCACTCATGGCCAGCTCCAGTATTCGTCTCCCTCCTCAATCAGAAAACGCGCCATCACCATTCGATGGACTTCCGAAGCACCATCTACCAGACGCGCCTGACGCGCATCGCTGTTTCATTTGATTAGCAAGTTATATGAGCGCACCAGCATCATGATCACCACCAATCTCAGCTTTGCAGAATGGCCCCGAGTCTTTGGTGATGAAAAGATGACAACGGCATTACTCGATCGACTGACTCATCACTGCCATATTATCGAAACAGGCAATGAGAGCTATCGATTCAAACACTCAACCAACAACATGGAGAAAAATAGACAAAAGCAAAAGAAATGAGCCATAATTTGGCTAAATAGGCGGGTCAATATTCAGTGCAATTACTGGGTCACTTTTGGATGCAATTTAACAGTTCCGGATATTCTATCCCTGTCAAAAACACTGGGTGCCGGCATTCCACTAGCGGCAACTGTCACCAGCCCACAGATCGCTGAGACCACGCATGACAAGGGATTTTCACACTATACCTCACATGCCTCTGACCCCCTGACCGTCGAGGTTGGCCTGGCAGTTGTGCGTACCCTGGTCGCAGACGAACTGGCGTCCCGGGCGGACGAAATGGGTGAATACATCATGTCGGGCCTGAGAGAGCTTCAGCAACGCCACGAAGCGATTGGTGATATTCGAGGACGGGGCTTGCTTATTGGCGTCGAGATCGTCAAGAACCGTGAAACGCGAACACCGGACAAAGAACGCATGACCAGCGTAAGTGAGCGCTGTTTTGATCTGGGCCTCAATATCAACCGGGTTGGCGGGCCTTTATCGGTTTGGCGTATTGCCCCGCCCCTGACGATAAACAAAGCAGAGATTGATTTGGCCCTTGAGATCATGGATGAGGCGTTTGTGACAGCCTGATAGCCATTTATTGGCAACCCGACGCGCATCCTTAAATCCCTCGAAAATACGCTCAACCAAGTCGGTTCTGTCGATCTCTACCAGCAGCAAGCATGGAATGTCTTGTGAATTGAATTTTTTGGGCAATTCTCTGCTCTGCGAATCAACAAGGCCCTGCCGCAGCGGGTAGCATTTCGAAAAGTGAATGGAAACCAGGTAGTCTCTATGGTGGCGACCAGCTAATGCAAACTCCTTTGAAAGAAGCACTTTCGGCAAGCTTAAATATAATGCGAGTCGAGTAAACTTGATATTCAGGGACATTACAAATGTTCAAGCCAAAATCTAATGTACGACCTAACGGAAAAGAAATTCGTGGAATCTAAAATGGAAATATTTTTTAGGTTTGACAACTGGGCATCAGGAACATTTATTGGGCACTATGGCTTAATTATCGCCGAGCCAGAACAATCTGTATGCACTGTCGCTAATCTTAATGCAGCGGGCAGCGACTGGAGAGCCGTATGCGCCGATATTAGTGATGCCACAACCATTGATTTTGAATTTAATAAAGCTTACAGACCAACCCAGATGAGGTATGTCGCAAGAGAAGCCTTAGCCGAGAATAATACGGGTAGCTTCGGAAATCCGGTTGTCGGGCATGGTCACTGCTTGCGAATGCAATAAACCTGAAGCAGTTGACTGGCAAAAGCAACCATCATCTCTGAGAACAATCGGCCGGCACATTACCAGTAGTTGAAACCCAAACATAATGGCCACAACAGGCAGCACGTCGACTTTAGTCCCGGCCGGTGGGGCTGAAGCCCCGCTTCCTCACAGGCAAATCAGCGTCATCGAGCCACCCGTACTTTTAATTGGAAAACACATGGTTACGCATTTGTTTTCCGGGTCGTTCAGGCATTCATCACAGACATCGCCAATATCGTCATCGTCCTCATCTTCCTGACCGGGGTTGGCTTTAACCGGACAGTTATCCAACTCATTTGGAACAGTGTCTTCGTCAATATCCGAGTCACAGGCATCCCCTAGCTTATCCCCGTCCGTATCGCGCTGATTGGGATTGGAATCGTCAGGGCAATTATCTGCAATATTGCCTACGCCATCCCCGTCCGTATCCTCGCTCTCGAACTTATCCAGAGGAAAGGCATCCTCGTCATCATCAACACCGTCGTTGTCGTCATCGTCATCACAGGCATCGCCCTGTCCGTCATCGTCGGTATCAAGCTGGTCGGGGTTCACCACCAGCGGGCAATTGTCGTCTACATCAAGCACTAAATCATTGTCGTCATCATCGTCATTAAAATCAAATATCCCGCCATCATCGGTGTCCACGGCATCGAGTTTACGCGCCACACCACGGTCTTCAATGGTAATGAGGGTCTCTACATTTAGCTCTGGCCCGAGGATAAATATAACCTGTATCTCGTCGCCCGGCCGTGCGAACCCGACGGTTCGTTCGCCTACGGAATCGATGGGGATTTTTAGCACGAACTGATCAAGCAGTGAGGCATCGTCACCCATGCGGTAGTCGTCAATCAATAAACCGTCAAGATAGGCTTCTACCGATACGTGCGTATCGATCGCGGTGATCGGCTCGCCTTTGATAATGATCTTTCCGTAAATCAGATAATCGGGTTCGGGGATATCGGCATGAGCCAGATTAAACGACAATAGCAGGAACGCCAGGGCCTGGAAAATCGATAGGCGCAGTTTTGTTTTCATCGATATCTCCTCAATTGCCCGAATAGCCGTAGGTCTGGAAAAACAGCTTTATGTCGCGAATACCGTTGCCGTCCCAGCAAAGTTCCTTGTCGGGAGTCGCTACATTGCAGCCTTCCGGCGGCGGATCCAGCTTTTTGCCATAAATCAAACTGTCCAGGCCCTGACCTGAATCGTAAAATAGGGTACCGCCCGGAATGATCATCACCCAGCGGTTGTTCCACACCGAGCGACCTATCAAGCGCGAATCCGTACTGGTTTCTGATTCATCAAAATCCCCGCTGTCGTGGTACGCCCGAAAACTCGAATATCGGCGAATATCGGCGTAGGTTTCGCTTAAGGAATCAATCGACGCAACCCAATTTACATCTGATAAATCCGAGGCGCCGATTGGAAAAGGCACCGGCAGCTTTTGATCAACCACCGACCATTCTCGGGTGATCGAAGCATCATTGCTCGGTGTTCTCATAATATCCTGAAATACCGGAAACAGATAGATACGCGGCGTGTTAGACAGGTATTCGGTATTGTAGTTACTGAACCAGGTACCTACAGAGCGAATTTTGGTGGCGAAATTAGATGAATCATAGGCACTGTCTCCCGCGCCCAGCGGTTGATTAAAGAAATTATTGCCGAAGGTTACCGTGGTCGGGAACTTGATCACCAATGCTGGCTGTTCTACATCGCTTTCGCCCACAAAATAACGGGCATATCGGCGAAATTCCGGCACATCCCACAAGTTAGGAACGCGAAATCCAGCCAATTCTCCGCGCCATCTTAGATCATCTATACCCAGTCCATTGTCATCAACGTCGCCGTCGCCAATCTTTTTCCACTCCTGGCGCATCGAGAAACGATTGGTTTCGGTTTGCGGGTTATTAAAGCCCAACTGCCCTTTATACACCGCAAAATTCTGCTGCAGCCGGGCGAGCACATCGGCCAGCCCTGGTGTACCTGCCACGGGCTCACCGTTAACGACCTGGCCCGGCATCCGCTCGCGAACAATATCAGCCAGAAACTCCCTGGCCGATCCATTCGCATCGCCTTCCAGACTGGTTTCGTAATCATACGCCGATGCGGCGAGATAAATATAACGCGCAGCGAGATCAAAATGTGCGCGGTATTTTTGCAGGGCATCGTTGCGGAACAATCGGAAAGTCATATCGCGATAGCGATGTTTCTGGGTTTCCGCCGCCGCGACGACCCGGAACAGCCGCCGCTCTTCCATCAGGCGTTCACCCTCGGCCACTGCCCGATGAAAACGCCCCATGCTCTGAAGCACCACTTCGGCGCGGGTATACATTTCAATTCGCAAGCCCGGCTCTTGTCGCCACAGCGCCTCCAGCGCATTAATACGGCCAATAAGCACCGTGTTATCTGTGCCCGTAATCATCTCGATGGCGGTATTTTGATCTCGCAGTTCTTTTGCAAATCCCAGACCAAATTCCACGAGATCAGAGGCATCTGCGCCTATACCAACCAGATTTGCCGCAGCACCAGCCGCCATATTTGCTCCCGCCTTTATTGGCGCGAATGCATCGACTGAAAATCCGACGGAGTCCGGGACAGCATCTGTTATTGTTGCAACTGAATCCTTTATAAAATTCTCCAGTCGAGAGGCCACCAGGCCCACTCCATGTGCTGCCGTAATGGCCACATTCAAAGCAATATGAGTATCGCGATTTGTCTGTAGAAGGTCGACCGTCGCCTCCTGCACACCATACTCTGTGATCACCATCTCGGCTGCCGTTTCTACCTCCAGCAGGTTGCGATTATACGTACCTTTTGCACGTTGCAGCGCGGCCTGAGCCTGCAGCACATCTGAAATGGCAATTTGTATTTCACCGGGTGCACGCCGGGCGCCCCAGGAATCCCTGGCGACAAACTCCCAATCTGCACCGGTCGCTACCGGAAAGGTCAGATCCAGCGTTTCATCTGTAGCACCTACTGCACCCGCCACGCCCAAATCATTCTCGAAGAAGTGATTTTTGTTTTTTTTCCTTCTTTCATCAATTGTGTGATCCGGCTCAGTATTCGTTATTGGCAATCCGTCACCACCAAGGGCCACGCCCGCAACAATCCTGTGGTCGTGCTGGTCTAACTCAACAATATTTTTGCCAAACGACATTTTTGCGTAATGCCCGATGAACTCCTGATCAGGTGACGCCAGGCTGCCCGTCAGCCCGGTTGATACATACATCCATTTATATATATCCGGCCCGTCATAACCCGAAGGCGTGTCCGGATCGTCGGCGTAGGGGTAGCCGAAAATCTCTATCAGCCGGTTTTTATACCCAATTTCCTGCACGTCCATATTCACCCGCAGGGCATCCACATCATCCTGTACCTCGCGCATCGACTGACTTTGCTGACTGGCATGGTCAAATACCGTCACCGCATTGTTCAGCGCCTCCTGAGCTCGTTCGGCAACTTGCTCGAAATGGGTTTTACGGAAAGTGGGTGAGCCCGGTGTATCAAAACTGGGGTCAATATCAAAGGGTACCACGCCCTTGGCCAGGCCTATCGGGTTCAAACCCGCGTCCGCCCCATCAACCTGGGCCTGCACAGACCGGAACTGAGCGGCGATCTGGGAGAGTTCGACGACGGCGCCGCGGTCTATTTCACTAATGCTTTCGTGATCAGGGTTTTGTCCTTCGGCCGGCAAAATGGCGTTGACCGTCAACCAGTCAAATAAAGCGCCCTGCCCAGCGCGCCGGCCCCAGCCATCAAGGCCCCAGGCACGTTCCCGCTGAGTTTCGGTGTCTTTATAACCCTGCCATTGCCCCAGCGGATTTTCCACATATTTCTCGCGGTAGGTCAAATTAACAATTTCCGCGCCTGCCCGCGCTTTTGCCGCCGCTGCGGTGGCAAATTTACGCTCGTCCAGGTAATCGACCTCGACCGTGCCGCCGGCCACCAGCACCGATTCAGTGCGCGGAACCCAGGTAAAGTTGTCGTGCTTCAATAAATCGTAACGTGTTTTAGTTGCACTGAGGTAGTGGCCCCAGGCATCTCCATGGCCCATGGGGTAGCGGATGGCCGCATCCTCCTCGGTGATAAAGCCGTCCAGGTTCTGGTCAGCAATCCCGTAAGACTGCGCATAGGCGACTTCGCCGCTGCCTTGGGTAAAATTCCACGGAATACGATTGAAAAGCGGGTAACCACCCACATTGGCCAGGCTGCCATCCCGGCCGCGCAACAGCGCCAGTTCCTCTTCAAGCGGCGAATCAAGCTGGTTCTGAAAGGTAAAAACGGAGGCCGCAAGACTGCCCAGCTGGCTGCCGGTATCAAAACCAATGGTCGGGTCGGCTGCATCGGCATAGGCTTCATTTCCAAGCAGGGTATAAAAATCTCCCATTCGGGTTGAGACATTGAGCAACTGATTGTTGGCGGCAACATCATTGATGGGCTCTTGGGCGTCAATGCTCAGCTCCATGCCGTGAAGCAGGATAGTTTCATACGCTTCCAGTAAACCAATGGCGTTAATCGCCTCACCATCAGGGTTAAAGGCAATGGGGCCACGGTAAGGCCTGCCGACTTGCGATATCATACTTGCAAGCGTGCTCACTTCGTTGTCGTGGAAATCCGTCACTCTTGAATCAAAGGGGTTGAGCCCGGCGATTACGCGCTTTATCCAGCCCGTGGCAAGCATGGCTTTGCCGGCCGCCAGATCATCTGCATCATAAGAACTCGGGTCGCCGGCCCAGTCGCTAGGCGTCGAGGCCAGCAGCGGCCCGTTACACGCTGCGGGCGTGCCGGTAGCGTAGGAAGCAACCACCCAGTTATCGCTTAGCGTGGTGATATTCGGCCCTTCAATGGTAATATCAATGCCGTTGTTTTTGCCGTTTACATTATCTTGCCAAGGTTCCCACGGTGAAGCAGGGCTGGGGTCCGGAACAAATGGTTGCCCAGTGGAATCCGGCTGGATATACCATGTAAAATCAACCTGGTCCGGATCACCCCCAAATATGCCGGAATGACGCAAGGTCAGAGATTCCTCAAACAGGTTGTCCGAAGGCACGATCCATATATTGCCCTTGTATAGCTTACAACTGTTTACTTTGAGGACATGCAATTCAACGGGCGCGCTGGCACGCTCATCGTTGTTCAAGGCAATCGTGACATGACCCTCTCCTGCCCCCAGGTTCGCGCCCAACATCATCGGAACATCAAACATGCGCTCCGTCTCAGCCGGGTCAGGTTCGTCATCCAGCAATCGCTTATCATTGCCTTCATCATCCAGGTCGGTCTCTTTTGGCGACGTAATATCCAAACCCACCAGATAGGCGTTGTCTTCCTGGTCAGAGGCAAGATTCAGGCCGTTCGGGTTACGCGTCTTCTGATACAGCGCATCTACCGGATCCTGATATCCCTCGGGCATCGGGTCGGGTGGTATAAATATCAATATTCCTTTTATGACGTCTCTTTCCTTGTCCGTCATAATATTGGGCAATACCTGCGGATCACCCAACAGGGGTTCGCTTATTGAGCCGGAGAAAATCAGATTGTTATTGGCTTCAATTGGGTCATACGATAGCCTCCCGCGCAGGATCGGCGGCAGATCGCTAAAATAAACCCGCCCGTCACGCCTGAAGGTGTTCTTCAGGCCATCGGGCAGCCCTGTAAAGCCAAAATCATCGAGTTTCACTTTGCGCCCTACGTCCGGCGCGAAAAGCCTGACCAGTGATTCCGTACCCGGCTCATATTCCCCCAAACCGATATCATCGAAGGTGGCCTGATCAAAAATAACCTGAGCCGCTTCCTGCCCTTTGAAGGTCGGAAAGGGCAGATCGGTGTCTTCGTTCAGCTTATACAACCGGGGTGCATACAGGGTATCGCCAGCGCTTAATACGGGAATGGTGCTGTTGTCAGGCCAGGTAAATTCGTAGGCCACATCGACCGGAATTCCGTTCGTATCAGGCAACCAGGGCATACACTCACCCGTGGCCTTATAGTCGAGATCTTCCGGTTTACCGTAATAAAAATCACTTCTCAAGGTGTAGAAATATTTAAATACGGTATGACCTGACACGCCCGGGGCATACTGCTGGAAGTGGGTATTATTGGAAGCACGCGCCCATAAATTTCCGTTAATGTCTACCCAGCCCGCCTTGTTTGGATCGCTATCCGGTTCTGTCTCACCTGCCGGTTCTGTCTCACCTGCCGGTTCTGTCTCACCTGCCGGTTCTGTCTCACCTGCCGGCTCTGTCTCACTACCTGAACAAACCTGCAAATATTTAAGCGGCGCAGGCGGGGTCACCCTGTTGCCGGCTATACTGACAAACGGATCATTAATTTTCTCAGGCCCGTCGGGCAACATATACGTTGGATAGAGTTTTGCCAAAACTGTATCCGGCTCATTCTCGCACAGCGCGGCATCCGAGTCTTTACAGACCTTGTAGGTATTAAATACCCACTTATCTTCGTTGTCCTTATATTTTACTAATGTATAAGGCTCAGATTTCTCGAATTTTTCGTTCAAATCATCGCGCGATGCAAACACCACGGTATCAGGTGCCTGCCCTTCTTCTTCGGCCTCGACAGCATGCACCAGGGCATGCTCTTCATTCGGGTTAAACCCCGGCAAGTTTTCATCCGGCTGACTATACACAATGGGTGCACTGCTCATGGAGTCAGTATCCAGTGGGCCGGAGCCCTGCAAATTGGCTATCATGATCGTCGGCGCGTCACCGGGCCAGCTCAGGTTGTATTCAACTGCTGTGTATGGCCAGGCTATACCCATGGTGTCAGGCTTATACCAGGCAACGGCCATTAAAAGATCGGTAATGTCATCGTTCGCGCCCGCTTTGTTCACGGGGAATATTTGCCCCTTACGCGTGGCACGATCATAAGCGCGGTTCGGGCCAAAACCGTCATAGGGCGAGCGCTCATTAACCACAAAACCAGTGCTACCACCCGGATCATCGTGAACCCCTTCTTCCGGTTCGATCTCTACGCCAATGACGTGTTCTTTTATGTTCGGGTCTTTAATATCGGTATGATCCCATCCCACAGAACGGACCACGCGGTAGAAATGTTCGCGGTCAAAATGACTCCCACTGGTGTCGCCCTCGCCACTGATCTTAAGAAAGCGCAATACCGAATATTCCGATTGATCGCCGACGGGCGCAGGGCGGTTATATATCCAACCCTGGGTGATATCCTGACGCGCAGCACCTTTGGCCTCTTCCGGCCAAACCACGCCTTCGAACCGAAGGTGCTGGGAAGACTCATCGGGCATATGAGCAGACTCCAGCTGAACCGGTGCACTGGCGACGTGCAATTGCAGATTATCACTCCGGGGAGGTACCACGATGCCCAATCGAAGTTCAACCACCGGCTGAAGGAGTGTGCTACTTTCGTCCTCCCAGTGAATAGAAATAATCCCCTCGCCACTGGTCAGCAAACCAACCGGGTATAACGCTTTGGCTGTATCATCCCAGGTAAATAACGCGTCTAGCACTGCCTGTTCAGGCGTCCCTGGTTCTATGCCTTGTGCGGTTATTTTGGGCCGTTCCTGTTTAATGTCTCCCGCGGGTTTCTTGATCGCCTCACCCAGCACCCATCGTTTCGGGGTTACCCAGTTACCACTCACACTTCCCATCCTCGCAAGATAGCCGATTTTCCGCCCTTGATAAGGGGGAAAATTATCGCGCGCGCGCTCAGTCGTGCGCAAAGGCAAAGCACCTAATGGTTTACCCTGTAAATAGGCATCGTAACCATTGCCGGAGTTATCAATCAACTGACTACCGCTGGAAAGATTGTTGAACGCCCAGAACCCCAGGGATGAACCAACATAGGCCAGTGACCCACCAACAGCGCCTGACAGGTTAGAGCCCCAGATGCCTAAATCATCGACCTGACCCGTGAAACCACCGCCTCCATCTACCCCCTGCTCGTAAAGATGTGCCCCAAAAGCGAAGCCATTTTCACCCGGATCGAGAGGAAAACAAAATGCAGCACAATCGTACGATATAATGCCCAGCGAGACCGGGAAAATAGAAGACAAATCACGCATTATCAGCACATAGTCGGTGCTTGTCCCGTTAAGAGTTCTGTTAAGCCAAAACTCTCTCCACTTACCATCATCTATATCTATACCAAGATCCCAGCTTGCTTCTTCTCCGCTTGGGCCGTACACATATAAATGATTATCTGTTTTTATTTTAACACCCATTCCTTTGAACACATTCAGATTGATGTATGGGTCGCTTGACGGAGCAACCAGCGGGTCAACACCTGTCGGAATATCGTCGTTCACAACACTCAATATTGTGGCCGGCTGCGAGCCAAGCCCTTCCGATCTTAATTTAAAGCTGATTGTCATATCCGATGCGGAATTTATGCTTTTATGAGGCAAATACAAGGCATCATTTCCCCCGAATTCGAGCACGCCATCAGCCGGAAGGTTGCTGGCCGTAACGGTTGATATTTTTTCAACATTCCCAAGCTCATCGGTTTCAATAAAATTGACAAAATCCAATGCTACCCCGCCGAGGTATACGCTTCCGGACGAGCTAAGCCCCATATGTGCACTGATTGAACCGAGCGGCGTACCCCGGCGGTCAGGAGTCTGAACCCACTTCCACTGCTCGTCAAAACCTCGTTTCGCTACAAATGCCAAATGGTTCACAGATTCTCCTGCCTGTGGAAAGGAGATACCGCCTATCTCAGGAATGGTGCTATCGTTAGGAAGATACGCGGCGGACACATATACATTGCCCGTGGTATCTACGCCGATGCTGCTCCCCAAGTCTGTACGCAGGTTCAGGTTAGAAAATGAATCGGTAAACTGCTCTGTACCAGATTTATTGTACTTTCTAAGTTTTGTATTGGCCCACACGAATACGCTGTCCCCAACAGCTTTTATTGTCGGGGAGGAATCAACCAAGCCCGGGCCAAGGTTTTTTATCCATTTGCATGTATACGTATACTCCCTTGTGCTGTCAGCGGCGCCTAACCCACTTATTTCCTCTTCCAGCATAGCAACGAAATTTTGCCTGCTTATGCCGGTTACACTGTCACCGTTGCCGCCACAGGAATCGCGCAAATCACCACCACCAACCGCTGATTGATACCATGTTCCAAGGACAAAAATACTCTCGGAAGAGCCAAAACTCACATCCTTTAACTCGCTATACGGAAAGTTAAAGCCGAGAGTAGTTTCGTAGTTCGGCGCTCCATCTAATTGAACGCCAAGAGTCCAAACCCCCGCAAGCTTGTCGTTTATCCTGGCGAAATACGAATCCATAGCTACGTACAGCCCCTCCCCCTGGGGCTCGTGATCAATCGCATACGCCCTGGTGGTTACAAATTGGCCAATTGCTGCGTCCCATTGGGGTACCCCACCGCTGTCCTCAATCAACGTAGCGACGAACGGCTGATACTGGCTAGGGGGAACTGGCTGCAACACGGTGCCATTAAAATTAACCCTGGATGTAATTCTCCCCAATACGTGCACCCTCACTTTATTGGGCCCGCTAGAATCATCGACCGACAGCGCAAGATCGCGCGCAGAATCGGACGACGACCCGCCCACCGGTTTAACCCATTTTAAGCGTCCTGACACATCGTACTTTGCAACAAAAATATCTATTCCCCCAGCTGAGTCGATGGTCTTCAAACCCCCATTTTCGAGTTCAAACTGGATGGTATTCTGAAACTCACCTAATACATAAATATTGCCCTCTGGGCCGACTTCAATCGCTTTTACATTACCAAGATAAGTCGCGAAATCATTCAGGCTTGATGTCCCTTCGCCAAAACCTAGCGGCCAGCCGTCCGCGCGCGCGATTGTGGTCATCCCCATCACACACGCCAAAAGAATAAGCCAGAAACAATGGAATATTTTCAAAGTTGCTTTTTCGAGTAAACAAGTAGATCGATTCATTATGGTGATTTTCCGATTCCGTTTAGGGCGAAGTGGTGAGTTCAGCGATGGTCGACAGCTGCTGCAGGGTGAATGTGCCCGCTGCCGTAATCGGATTGTTGTGCAAACCCGTGAATATTTCGGTGTAGGTGCCACTACGCACTTCAGTACCCCCGTCTGATTCGCCGGGTTTTGCTACAAATGTCAATGTAATATTGCGCGTAACTTCGAAACCCAGTTTATGCTGGTCATGATAAATATGACGAAACGGGTTGGTGGGTGAATCAGGCGCCAGGGTGTACGTCTGACTGATTTCACCTGCAATGCTTCCGCTCATGGCGAGAATATCACCCTCAAAATCGTAGGCAATTGAGCTGGTGCGAACCCCTACGAGCTCACCGTCGCGCAACTTGAAACCTTCATAGTTCGATTCCGACAAAAGAATATCATTCACCAGTAGTACGTCATGTGCCGCAACATAACCATCCTCGCCCTCCACACCCTTTTCCTCTTCCCACGCCTGCATAACCTCTTTGAGCAAATTAACATTGCCGTCTAAATCCTGATGCAGCAAAATTCTGAATTGAAATGTTGACGCGGTATCCGTTATTTCATTGGGGTTCAATAACGTAGGCACGCCCGTCTCTTCATCGGTACATAGGTCCGCCCCGGCACCCTCATCGGTTCCTATGTAAACAGGCGGAAAAAGTCCATTGGGGTCGGGAATAGTCTGCTCGGGGGTGTTATCCACGCAATCATGACGATAATTATTCGCTTGTGAAACCTGGTTTATATCGACCACGCCAATCCACAACCCCCAATTGTCGGTTTGGGCGAAAACGGGCGGAACCAGCCAATCAACTAGTTTTTGCAGTGCCGCCGTCAGAATTGAGCTGGGAACCAGGCTATGAGAAATAGCATTGGGCGTAGAAGCCACCACCGGTATCAACCAGCGAGTGTACCCGGGCACAACCACTTCCATGGTTTCATTATAATTACCCGGGGCAAAATCACCCCGGGTAATACTGATCCGTAAGCGTCGATCAGATCTGCCTTCGATATCGGTGTTTAATGGTAAAGCTAACCAACGGGTTTCAGAAATGGGATCCGGGTTTTGGTAGTGTAGGGGTGTGCCATTGGCCACGATACTGACATTAACGTCAAGCGAGCTTTCAGACTGGTTTCGCAAGTTCATACTACGAGACCCTACACTCACCCCGTAATCAAGTGTTTCGTTTGGCTCCAGGTTTACCGGCCCGGTATAGTTACTGCCGCCATCACTGAATATCCAGTATGCCCTGTCCGGATGCATATCGGTCTCTTCGGCATCCACTGGCTGCCACTCACCGCTGGCGCTGTCGAGCTGAAAAATGGCGGAATTAGCGTGCGCGGGCGAGGCCGCGAAGAAATCATCAAATGTTGGCGGGTTTGTACCGTCGATATGAAACCCCGTCAGATTCAAGGCATTGGGCTTCCAGCGCATACGCGGCACGACGGGTGTACCGCTCACGACGAGATCGTGCGCCACATCGCCTTCAAGCTTTACCAGGTACGCGGTATTGGCATTGAGCGTAAACAGGTTGCTCAAAAAAGCCTCATCACTGTCCGGTCGGAAAAAACGCAACCAGCCAGGCTGGCTCAGTAAATCCTCTGTAGATGGGTCGAGAATAAAATCAACCCGCGCACGGTGGGCCAGCCAGGTCCAGACACTACTGATCTGCGGCCCGGAATCATCCAGAAAATCGGCGAATATATCGTCGGTGTTTTTTATTTCCGGTTTCACCTTGAGGTAAATCGCGTTCCAGCCCGGGTTAAGCGCAATGGTCTGCGTGCACGAACCGCCTGCAAAACAGGTAATATCTGCGGCCGCCCAATTGCAAATCAGCAACAGCCCCAGGGCTGACAGCCATTTAGACAGGTTAATTCCTCTCGCTTTATTCATATGGTTTTGTCGTGTTGTTATTACTGCCAAAAGGGCGCAGCCATTGCTGGCTCATACCGGCGCTGATTGCTATCCATTGGGCATATTTGCAGGTCGCAGGTTTTGCTTTTGCACAGCCACCCCATCAGGCGGCTCAATGGCTTTCAGGGCAGACAGGTTAATTTCGACTGGCAAGTCGTCGCGTCGCAGCAAAGCCAACCAGCTTGCTTCAGCCTCCAATCGTTTTTGCGACAACAGCAGGGCTTCGATTCGTGCCCGAACGTCAAGCAGCGGGCTAAGCTGTTGCTCACGAACTTCCATCAGCTTCAGTAAATAATATCCATCGCTTGCTTCAACAACGGGGCTTAGTTCTCCCTGAATACTGAGATCAGCTACGGCTTGTTTAATCGCCTGATTTTGAAATCGACCGCCTTTGCCCGCTACATACCAACCAATGTCTCCGCCGATATAGCGTGACGACTGATGGTCTGAGTGCTTCGCGGCCAGCGCACCAAAGCCGCGTGCTGACACCGGGAGTTGGGCTGCCTTATTTAAGATCTCTTCGGCCAAAGTGCGCCGTTCCAGGCGCTTTTCGTCGGCGATACTTTTTGGCAGGGCAAAGCGAATAACAGCGATACGAGATTTTTCAGGGGCCGTGTAATCACTTAAATGCTGCTGGTAATAGGCGTTAATTTCGGCTTCGCTAAGGCTGATTTCGGCCAGTTGCTTTTCGAGCTGCTCTTCGCGCAGCTTGCCGATCATAATGCGTTCCATCTTGGCGATAATTTCCGGGTCTTCTGCGTAACCGGCCTCAATCGCACGCGCTAGCTGCAACTCATAATTGATCATTTCATCGAGCAACACCTGTTTTTGCTCGGTGGTGGAATACTGGCCGGAAAACCCGCCGCTGCGGCGCAACATTTTTCTGGCAAAGGCGTCACCGGTGATCGCGCGACCCGCCACCCTGGCCACAACTGAATCAAGATTCTCCTCGGTGACCGGACTCTGCGAAACATATTGTGGTATCAATACGATTGCGAGTAGCAGACTGGCGATTAGCAACGATAGGGTAATGCGTCTGGTATTCATCAGCGGCGTTTTTTAAAACTGGTTAGCCACAGACGTTACCAAATCTTCGCTGTTTAATTCGTCATGAATTATGACCAAACGCTGTTTTGGAGCAAACACTATGGGACCGCGTTAAAGGTGCTAAAACCGGATCACCTCGTAGAGAAATCTATCGAACGTAAGCCTTAAACCCAGCGGTAGCCGGCGCCGTATTCTGCCTTGATATGATCAAAATCCGGGTCAATTTCACGAAAGCGTTTACGAATGGTTTTGATGTTTGCCGAAATGGTATTGGGTTCTACCACCATATTGGCAACCGACATCAATTTGGACGCGCTCTTCGCGTGGCCGGGCCTGAGCGCCAACTCCTTTAACATCCAGTATTGGCTCAGCGTGATATTGACCTGCTTACCCTGCCAAAACGCCACACTGGTTTCCAGATCAAAGCGCAAATCGCCCTGTTCAACGATCTGGTGATCGCTGCCTCTGCTTCCCTTTAAATTTTGAAGACGCCGAAAAAGGGTTGCAATGCGCACGATCAGGTAGTCGACACTCTCGCCTTTGACGATGTAGTCGTCTACTTCGCAACGCATTCCTGCAACCCGCTCCTCTTCGGTCTCATAAGAGGTCAGAAAGATAATGGGCAAGCTTGCGGATCTCGCCCGTAACTCCTCACACAACAGAATGCCCCCTTCGCGCTCCCTTCCGAGCCCGATATCAAGTATCGCAAGATCAGGAAGATCAGTGGTGATGCCCGCCAGTGCGGTGGCTCGATCAGCGTATGCGCTTACTCGATAGCCTTCGTCCTCAAGAATTTCGGTGTAATTCTCGCGAATCAGTTCATCATCTTCAACCAGCGCGATAGATTTGGCTTGTGTCTGCATAGCTGAATGAGAATCTACCACTTCAATGCCAAAGGCTGCAACCGTAGGTAACAAATTATCACGATTCATAATAATTGATTACGAATCAGTATGCGGCTTGCGATGCAGGGGAATCGTGATTACAAACCTCGCCCCCTGGTCTTTTTCGAGTGCAAAAGCAGAGACTTCTCCCGCGTGACTATCGACGATCAGTTTAACCACAAACAGGCCAAGGCCACGATTTTCGCTGCGGTTAAGCTTTGAACTGACAAATACTTCAAACATTTCTTCACGGTTCTCGGGCAATGCATCCCCGGTATTTAGCACTTCCAGTACGGCGTCTTCATCTTCACTTTTTAACTTGATATCAATCGGCAAGCCGTTGTCGCTGTGCTCTACCGCATTGGTGATCAGCTTATCCAGCGCCTGAACGATACGTTGATAATTACCCAAAACCACCACATCATCTTCAATGTCTGACCGAAAAACCCAGGCCGGATTACTATCCCGGTATTCATGAACCTGTTCATTCACCAGTATGGATAAACTCAATTCCTGCTGTAATTCTGTATATAAAGACGCCTCCAGATCACTGGCATTGCCAATACTTTGTAGCAGATAGTTCATGAGCGTAGTACTTTTCCTCGCTCGATTCAGGTACTTCTCAAGATCAATATGCGCGGCTTTGCGTTCAATGATATCCAGCGTACTGCGAAACCCAACAATTTTATTCCTAAGCTCGTGATGCAGAAAAAAGGCCATATTTTCAAGCCATTTTATGCGCCGTACATTGATATTCTCGATTTCTGCGGTTCGTTCAAACACTTGCTTCTCCAGATCCTTACGATGCGCGTCAAGTTCGCTTTCCCGGTGTTCTATCTGATCAAGCATATGATCAAACCCTATATACAGATCACGCATATCCTTTTCATCCGTCTCGCCCACCCGGATGGTATAGTCATTTTCACGTGACACCGTTTGCATAATATTTTTGAGGCGTTGTACCGGACCGAAAATGCTACGATGAAGATGATGCACCAGCGCGTACGCGACTGCCGATGAAATCGCCATTAAGAAGATTAGCAACAAAATCAGCTTGCTGGTCGCGTTGCGAACAGATTGTGTATCAAATACCAATACCAGCGTACCAATCAACTCAGCATCCAACTCAATCGATTGTTTCAATACCAGGTTGTCCGAAAATAAACCGATATTCTCCGCTATATAGCCCTTATCAGCGATGATGGCTTGCCAATCGCGGCCCGAATCTTTTGCATCATATTCAACACGAAAATTTGTATCGCTGCTGACTACATACGCGTGTAATGCAGATACCTCATAATGAAGTGCGTCCAGCAACGATCGAGCCGCCGCCTCATCTTTAAATAAAACCGACGCCGCCACGTTTCTGGATAATATACTGGCTATTGAACTGGAATGTTGAACCAGGGTGTTTTGTTGCTGAATAACCTGACCGAAGGTGATCACCACCAGAAATAAAATGGACACCACTGCAATGGGAATTATAGAAGCAAGCGCCAACTTCTCTTCCAGAGAAAGAGACTTAAACAAGGTGCTCATGGACAATCCAGCTCCGCAGCCTGCAATCGATTCAAGGCCAGGGCTAACAATTCGGAACCCATGCCTAACCCGGCCCGCTCAACGCACTGACGATTCACCAGAAACTGCATTTTCGACCCTAACTGCCTAAGTTCCAGCATTCCACCCAGGGCGATAAATTCAGGGATATCACTGATGGTCAGTATGGGAAATTCGCGCACGGTGTCAAGCAGTTCACCCAATATTCGATATTCAGACTGGCTAATATACATCACGTCGCAACTACTGGCATGTTGCAAGCTGTAATACTGCGAGACGGTCACCGATCGGTTTTTTACACTTTGTTGAGCATAAGCACGCAGTTGTTTGAATACTGCGCGGTCATCACCAAACACGCAAAAACGCGTGGGTAAATCTGTACTTGCTGTAGCGTCAAGCGGCCAGGATACCAGTTTGGAAAAATTAAATACATACGCCGCCTTAATGGTAGCAGCATCATCGCTATGCATTGCTGCGTAGCCGTACACGGAAAACAAAATACTGGCCGGCAGCGCGGCACTGGCAATCAGCCATTTAATTTTGTGGGCTGCTCCCTTGAGTAGCAATTTTTGATCCCGCCTGGTGTTGGATTTAGTTTTCTAAAGAAAAACAAATACGTTTCGCCTTCATTAACAGCAATTAAACCACTAATTATCATTGAATATGCCATTACAAGGAACTTATAATAATTGCTCATAATTATAACAAACCTATCGCATATGACACCAGAACGCAGTTGTAGTACGGTTACAGCATTGACTTTGCTCGTATATCTGCTCGTCCCGGTATTGGCTATTGGCGCGCAAAGCACGGCGGCGGTAGAAAACCCCTCCGCTTCAGAAGAGCAAACGGGCGCTCTGAGCAATCTTTCCCGGCTAATGGTTACCTCTATCCAGACGGGAACCAGTGAACGCTCCGCAAAGCTCGCACCTGGCATCATTTCGGTGATCGAAAAGAAGCAGCTCATTGCAGCGGGTGTTGACACTGTTTCCGATGCATTAACGCTGTTGCCCGGCTTTGATCGACCGCAACCCAAGTTCCAGGACGACGAGCCCATACTACGAGGCATTGGTGGTATTTTTACCGGCACTTCAGGGAAAATCTTATACCTGGTAAACGGCACCAGCACCAATAATTCGATTACCGCGATTAGCAGTCTGGTGCTTCAGATGCCCGTGGAGCAAATTGAACGAATTGAAGTGCTCAGAGGACCAGGATCAGCGGTGTATGGCGAAAACGCCCTGTTGGGCGTTATCAACATTATTACCAACCAGGAAGACGAACAGTTGTATGTACGGGCTGGCTCATTTGACTCCTACACAGCGGGCGGACATTTCGACGTACAACACAGCGCTAACGTGCGCTCTTCATTTGACCTGGCTTATTCTGAAACCGGCGGGGCCACGCTGAACTCCGGGCCGGACATACTCTACTCGTTTGGCCAACAGGCAGTTTCACTTGCGCCCGGCCAACCGAACAACGCACATAACCTGCTAAGCGGGTTTTATGATCTCAAAGGGGATGCCTGGTCACTATCTGCATTTGTATTATCTGAAAATCGAGGGGATGGCTTTGGTGTAGCAGATGCACTCAGCCAACCGCAGAAATTCGCTCAGACGGCTATACAGGGTGGGGTTGAATTCTCATTCAAACAATCGACTGGCAAATGGGCTGCTGAGTATCAAGTGGCCGCCAAGAAGTTTCAGCGAGAATACGAAGATCTGATGATTTTTCCGCCAGGCGCATTCGGCATCTACTCGAACGGCCAGGTGGGCAGCACCCAGGAGGGCGAACGACGCTATGAAGGCAGCGTCGACTTTTCAAGAGGCTTTGACCGGCATCGACTGAATCTTGGGCTGGGCCTAAGGCGCAGTGAGGCGGACAATATTTATCTGGAAGCAAATTTTCTGACAGGTGTCTCGCCACCCCTCCCTCTTCCAGTCATGACCGAACAACCTTTGGGGCTGGAAGGTCGCACGCGAGACGTCGCCAGCGTTTACATTTCAGATCAATTCAATATCAACCCCAGGCTGGAACTCGTTTCCGGTCTAAGGATCGACCATTATAGCGATATCGATGACCCTACACTAGCCTCCCCGCGCTTTGCCGGAAGCTATAAAATGTCAGAACAGAATTTATTTAAATTTCAGCTGGCCCGCGCATTCAGGGCACCTTCGTTCAGCGAACTGTATTACCTGCTAGGCGCAGGCCCGGAAGGACCCGCGGGTAACACCGATCTGGATTCAGAGACCATCGATACGCTGGAGCTGACCCATGATTACAGCCTGCCAAATACCACCATGCGCACTACTTTATTCGCCTCACAAATTTCTGACCTGATTCGACTCGACAAAAATATGCGCTTTGGGAACGATCTTGACGCACAGGTCCAGGGTGCCGAATTCGAATTCAAACATCAACCACAACCCGACTTTTCATGGTTTGGAAACGTGTCTTATGTGGATGCCACGGATAAACAAAGTGATGAGCCCCTGGAGGGCTCTACAAACTGGTTAGCCAACGCCGGCGTTACCTGGCAACCCAGTGGCCGTTACTCGACGACACTGCGCTATCGCTACGTTGGAGAACGAATCCGCTCGCAACAAGACACCCGTGAAGATCTGGACGCCTACAATATGTGGAATATCAGTGGTTACGTTCACGATTTTCTTTCTGCCGGACTCGCCTTGCGCCTGGGCATTAATAATTTACTGGATGAAGATATTCGGAATCCCTCCCCGCAACCCGGTTACGCGAATGACTATCCGGGCGAAGGCCGGGAATACTGGGTGCAGCTCACCAAAGCGTTATGAGAGACTAACCAGCAATATCTCAGGACACCACATTAATCGGCTCTTCCTCCAGCCAGGCCTGTAAATTTTCCGCGACTTTATTCAGCAACCGCTGTCGCGCTTCGACACTGCCCCCTTCAGACCCGGATCAACTTATGCAACTCCATCACAATTAGCACCGTCAGCGCCAGCACAAATAATTCCATCCAGTGTTGAAGGGAGACCGGCTGAATAGCCAGCACATCACTAATCCAGGGCGTGTACATAGCACCGATGTGCACCAGCTGAGCCACTATAGTGCCCAATAACAGCACCGGGTTACGCAACGGGTTCTGCTTAAAAACGGAGCGCTGCTCAGAACGGCAGTTAAACACGTGAACGTTTTCGAACAATACCATCAGAAGCAAGGTTCCATTGCGCGCCTCATCCAAAGTAAACCCCCTGCTTATCAGCCACTGGAAAACCCCAAAAGCAACCGTCCCGATAAGCAAGGCTGCAATGGCCACACGCTCGATCATAAGCCGGTTAAAAATAGGCTCTCCAGGCGCGCGTGGTGGATGGTTCAGCTCGTTGCCTTCCCCGGGCTCAAAGGCCAGGGCAACATCCTGAATCCCGTTGGTTACCAGGTTTAGCCACAGCAATTGTACCGCCATCAGCGGTAGCGGTAAGCCGGCAAGCAAGGCCAGAGTAAACAGCACCAGCTCCGCCGCACCGGTGGAAATAAGCAAAAATATAACTTTTCGAACATTTGAATAAGCAACACGCCCTTCTTCAATACCCGAAACAATAGAATCAAAATGGTCATCAGTAATGATGAGGTCTGCTGTTTCTCTGGCTACATCGGTGCCACATTCTCCCATCGCGACACCCACCTGAGCAGCACGCAACGCCGGCGCATCATTTGCGCCGTCACCACTGACCGCAACAAAATGACCATCGCGCTGCAGAGATTGCACAATATCAAGTTTTTGGTGCGGCCCCACACGCGCGAAAACGCGTGCGTTCCTGATCAATTCATCTAACTGCCCGGAATCTTTCGCTCGCTGTAATTCGGGGCCAGTCACCACCTGAGAACTGTGTTCCACTATCTCCAGTTCCTGCGCTATGGCAAAAGCGGTTGCTGGGTGGTCACCTGTGATCATCGCAACGTCAATTCCAGCCTGCCTGCAGGCTGCAACAGCAGCTCTTGCTTCCGGGCGCAAGGGGTCAATAATACCGACCAGGCCCAGTAATGTTAATCCGCAAAGATGACTGCCAATAAAAGACTCACCAGGATTGATTTTTATTTCGCCAGAGGCTAAAGCCAGCACGCGATACCCACGGCAAGCTAGCTCCTGAACCTGTTGCTCTATCAGCGCAGGTTCAATCGATGCATCCCCCCCGGGCATCGCCATTGTGTTGCACATTGGCAGCAAGCGTTCAAGCGCCCCCTTCACAAACGCGCATTGCCTGCCATTCACCTCATTCAGGCTGGCAGAAAACTGATGCTCGGATTCATAGGGCAGACTGGCCAATTCAGGACACTCATTCGTTATCTCTTCCGCTAGCACGCCGGATTTATGAGCCATGACCAAAAAGGCCACATCGACCGCATCACCATGATGTGCCCAGCCCGAGTGAGTACGCCCCAGAAAGCCCTCGTTACTCAGAACGGCGGCCCGACATAGGCGGTTCAGTAAATTTGTTCCTTCTGTAGTGGCGGATTCCTGTGGAAAAGTAATTTCACCTTCCGGTTCTGTGCCTTCGCCACTGATTTCACAAAAATCAGCATTGGGAAACACAATTCTCCTGGCCGTTAGCTGATTGACTGTTAACGTACCCGTCTTATCCGTTGCAATAAAAGTACAGGAGCCCAGGGCTTCTACGGCGAGAAGCCGGCGCACAATAACGTTTCGCCTGGACATTCTACGCATGCCAATAGCAAGTGCGACGGTGAGCGCGACGGGTAATCCCTCGGGTATAACAGATACCGCCAATGCAACAGCCAACAGAAACACTTCACCAAAAGGCGTACCACGCGCTGCGGCGACCACAAACATAATCAACGCTGCAAAACCCACAAAAATTGCGACACGCCGGGTAAATAGTTCCATGCGAACCTGCAGCGGCGCCATGGTCGGCGGCTGGAACAACACGTCAGCAGCGATACTGCCAAGCACCGTGTCCAGCCCCGTGTTAACGACAATTCCACGCGCGCGACCACGGCTGACCAGGGTTCCCGTGTATAGCATGTTGAGCGTGTCACCCAGTGCCGTATCTTCAGCCAGTATGGCATCACTATCCTTATTCGTCGGCAACGATTCACCTGTTAGCAGTGATTCATCGATCACCAGGTCACGAGATAAAACCAGACGTATATCAGCGGGAACTTTGTCGCCTGACTCGAGTAATACAATATCACCGGGCACTAATTCTTCAGCACTGATTTCGTAGGGTTCACCCTCACGCAAAACTCTGCTCCTTATATTTACCAGCGCCTGTAATGCAACCGCAGCCCGCTGCGCAGAATGTTCCTGAATGGAACCGATAACGGCATTTATGATTAAAACAGCCGCGATAAAACCGGCATCAGACCACTCTTTGATGACGATGGATAACACCGCTGCCGCAAGCAGAACATATATAAGCGGGCTTTTGAACTGGCTTAGAAAAACAGTTGCAATGCCGGGCAGTTTGGCGCCTGGTAGCGTATTGCGCCCGTATTTTCCTATGCGTACTGCTGCTTCACCACGGCTTAAACCATGTAGCGAACTGTTCAAGGCCTCGATCGCCGATTCAACTGAAACACTGCAGTACGCGAGTACCGGCTGTTCTGAATTTCCTATAGTCCGGGCATGTTTCATAAACTTAAAACAGATCCAAATAGACCGGCCCGGAGAAGCAATACCTCATAATTTGTAGTAAGCCTTAATGATTCGCCAGGCTTCTTCGGCAGAGTCCACAAATTCAAAAAGCGTCAGATGTTCTTCATCAATCATACCCTCTTCCA
>JAUVBY010000174.1 GCA_030590945.1 Gammaproteobacteria bacterium
GCCAGTTTAAGCAGGGCATCAAACTGGTTTCGATAAACGATCACTTCACCAAAATACTCATCCTGTTTTAGTTTGCCTTCGGGCAGCTCTGCCTTGTTCAGGACGTGTGTGGTGGAATCGAACTTGAGTTTATTTTGATACAGGTAATAGCCATCCGCAATATCAAAGCGCACATTGATGCCATCGCGGTCGGTGATTGCGCTGACTTTAAAGGCTTCGCCCGGTGGCAACAGTTCATCGTCTGCGGTCGCGGCACCGAGCAGATCACGCAGCTCGCTGATAGACGAAAGCTCATCATCTGTTTGCGGTACCGGGTCCATTTGCGGTACTGGAGCAATCAGAGGGTCGGCGGCGGTCGTATTCGCTGCGATCAACTGAAGCGGAATCTTATGCGTGATCGGTGGGTAACAGACGCCAACGGGCTCATTACAGCCCTGGCCTTTTACGGTCAGTAGAACATTCTGTGCATTACTGGAGACCGGGATCGAAAAATCCACGTGTTTCACGTAGACTTCTACATCGCCAAAGGCGGGGTCTGCCTTGGTCTTGCTGGGCGGGAAATCATACTGAATCTCAATGGGATTGCCTGCGGTATCAGCGAGTGAAAAAGACAGCTTATCGCGGTACATATAATAGCCGTCCGCAATGGTCCATGTTGCATCAAGGCCTTGTTCGTTGACCTCAACACTGAAGGCATAGGCTTCATCCGAAGGTAACAATTCGTCATCCTGGGCGAAGACCGAGAACGACGCGGCACTCAGCATGAAGCAGATAAACAGGGTAGAGGCGTGGCGTAAGGAGCGTTTAAGCGTGTAGATCATTCTGGATACGGGTAGACGTGAAAATTCAGGTTCGCTGCGATGAATACAAACAAACCTGGCAATGTAATTTAAGACCGCCGATTAAATCACAAGTTCATACATTCTGTCTGCTGTCCATTGGGTGTATGTCCCAAAGCCCAACATGGAAATCACTATTATAGCGCAAGCCCTTGACACGCCTGGCAAATGAACCAAGGTGCTTACCACCAATAAGGTGACCACGCATTTCGTTCATTCACCATACGCGCCAATGTCTCACACTCTATTTCGCGATTCTATATTGGGATTTGGGATAGGTATATACGAGAAGTCTATATTTTCGAGAAACACTTATATCCATAGAAACAGCGCACAAGCCGCCGTCAGGCCGCCCGTCATCCAGGTGAAAATCTTCCAGCGCATAGGGGTGGACAAGAACTGGCGTATGCTACGCCCTGCAATGGCCCAGGGCAGAATAGAAATGAAACTCAGGGGTGGAATGATCAGTAATACCGCCCACATAAGGCCAGGTTCTTCTGCCAGGGCGACCAGTACCAGGCTGACCAATGCCAGGGTAGCACTAATGGCTTTCGGGTTGGCAAACTGAAACAGTACTGCTGCCAAAAAAGCCATCGGCTTTTCTTCACTTGCTGAGCCGGCTTTTGAAGCATGCGCCATTTTCCAGCCGATCATTACCAGCCAGATACTGCCTATCACTTTCAGCACCAGCAGCAATTCGGGCCATTGTGCGATCAGCGGTTTTAACCCCAGTATTGCGAGCAGGTTTAATAGGCAGGTACCGGCGACGATGCCGACCAGGTGAGGCGCGGTCGCCCTGAGCCCGAAGCGTGCCCCAGAGTAGGTCAGCATCATATTATTGGGCCCTGGCGTAGCCCACATGCTGTAGGCAACTATGATGAAGGGCATTAACAGCTCTATATTGTGGCTCATGCTTTTCTATGTACTATTCTTTAGGTGATGGATTGTATTTTGCGCACAGTATTCAGTACAGATACAGTCGCTGAATTATTCAGGCAGTACAGATGAAGCCCCGCTTCTATTGCAGGAAGTGGGCCTTCAGGCCCGCCCGCCACCAGCAGGTATCTGACAACACTATATAATCGGTACAGTCCCTGACATACAATCCACCCCAGGCCCTCGCTCTCGTAATATCTCATGCTAACCATTCTGCTCTCCATCGCGCCGATCTTTGTCCTGATGCTGCTTGGCCATGGCTTGCGACGTGGCGGGATACCCAGTCTCGAATTCTGGAACCTCAATGACCGACTGGTGTACTGGGTGCTGATCCCGGCATTGTTGTTTAACAATATGTCGACCATGACCATCAGTGCGGACCTGATCGGGGGCTATTCAGTTGTCATTCTCGGCGCATATGCAGCGGCGTTTAGTTTTGGCTTACTGATGAACCGGTTTAGTGAAAACTCTGCGGCAGGCAGTTCCGTCCTGCAGGGTGCTGCCCGGCACAATACCTTCATCGCGCTCGCGGTTGCGGAGCGATTGTATGGAGCTGAAGGCCTGGCACTGGCTGCCTTGTGTTCAGCTCTACTCATTCCGGTGACCAATCTTACCGTGGTGCCCGCGCTGGCTATTATGTTGCGCAAGTCAGATGGGCAGAGCCTGTTTATTGCCATTTCCAAAGAGCTGGCGCGTAATCCACTGTTGCTCGCGGTGGGCCTTGGTTTACTGGTCAACAGTCTTGATGTCGGAGAAATCCCTGTGATTCATGATATCGCACGCTTGCTGGGCAGTGCGGCCTTACCCATTGTATTGTTGTGTGTCGGAGCCAATATCAGGGTGCGTAAAATGGCCACATCCATTCAGCCCACCGTATTGTCCATGATGGGCAAGATGCTGGTATTTCCGCTCGCAATCTTTGGCCTGTCTCGCTGGGTGGGCTTGTCTGAACTTGAGACGCTGGTTGCCATGTTGTTTGGTGCGGTTCCTACCGCTGCCTCCGGGTTTACCTTAGCCCGGCAAATGGGCGGTGATGCGCCTTTAATGGCTGCGATTATTACCATTCAAACTCTACTTTCCTTTGTCAGCCTGCCGCTGACCATCATCTGGGCTACGTATTATTTTCACTAATTTTTCTGGCTCAATGGGAAACACTAAATAACTGGTCCAGTTTTAAAATTTCCTCAAGCAGTGCGTTCGTTTCCTGTTCCAGCAGCTTAAATTCTTCTTCAGCCAGCGGGTGAATTTCACAAACCGTGGGCAAGGGCAGTTCCCGTTTGATCAGTTCGCGAGTCTTGGGGAACATCACCCACTGCAGCCATTCCAGAAAACTCATGGTGTCGTAGCAAAAGGGCGTGCAACTTCGGAATGCGCTGTCGTCCGGGCGTACGCTTGCGTATAATTTAAGACCTTGCATGGCGGCTTCAATTTGCTGAATTTGTTGTTCGATTTGTGCAGGACGGTCATTCATATCGGAATACGTAGCGGATCAGCGCTCTGGAAATTTGGAAAATAGGATATATATTATATGTATTCATATACGGGACATTTGCAAATCATTAAAATTTAGATTATGGCTAAACTATTTCTGTTATTTTTATTTGTACCATTGGTCGAGATCTATTTTCTGATTGAGATCGGTGATGTGATTGGAGCGGGTTTCACTATTTTTATGGTAGTGTTGACAGCGCTGATGGGTGCGGCACTGGTACGCTACCAGGGGTTTACCACACTGGCGCGTGCCCAGGGTGAGATGCTCAATAATCGTATGCCGGCGATGGAAGTGATGGAAGGCGCTTTGCTGTTATTGGCGGGTGCCTTGTTACTTATTCCGGGTTTTGTGACCGATGCCCTGGGGTTTTTGTTTCTCATTCCGCCCTTGCGTCAGGCGCTGGTGTTACGTTTCCTGAAAAAACGCGTGATGCCCACACCCGGAAGCCGGGTGTATGAGGGTGAGGCGCGTGATGCCGATGAGCGGATCATTGATGTCGAGCGCAAAGATTTGGATTAGCTCTACCGGGTTTATTCGGAGACTGATTCTAAAAATAACGCAAAAACGGTAATTGCAGCTCATTTTCCCGGTTTTTCTCCCAAACTCCTATTGAATTATTTTTGCCTATCCCTATGATTAGCACTCGTTGAGCGAGAGTGCTAATTTCGTTCATTTATAAGCTTCCGAAATCGGTTGCAAAGCATTATTAACCATTAATAAAGATAGGAGTTGAGAGTATGAATATTCGTCCTCTTCATGATCGAGTTGTCGTTGAGCGCGTTGACGAAGAAACCACCACTGCCGGTGGCATCGTATTACCCGGTTCTGCGACCGAAAAACCCATGCAGGGCACCATTTTGGCTGTCGGTAACGGCAAAGTGGCGGACAACGGTGACGTACGTCCATTAGACGTCAAAGTTGGTGACAAAGTATTGTTCGGCAAATTCTCAGGCACGGAAGTCAAAGTTGACGGCCAGGAAGTACTGATTATGCGCGAAGATGATCTTATGGGCGTCATCGAAGGCTAATCACTCGGCTCACGCCCATAATCCGCCATTCCGGCGTTTTAAAATTGCTCGTTTACACTTGTAAACTTCAACAATTTTAACCTTGGACTGACGGGTTCTGGACGCAATCTGAGCGATTACTAACATAGGAACTAATTTATTTTTTACTGCGATTAAGCAGTAATGAACACACACTATATAGAGGAATTTTAAATGTCAGCAAAAGAAGTAAAGTTTGGTGATGCCGCCCGTCAGCGTATGCTGGCTGGCGTGAACATCCTGGCCGATGCGGTCAAAATTACGTTGGGCCCCAAGGGTCGTAATGTGGTTCTGGACAAATCATTTGGTGCACCCACCATCACTAAAGATGGTGTATCGGTTGCCAAAGAAATCGAACTTGAAGACAAGTTTGAAAACATGGGCGCACAGATGGTTAAGGAAGTGGCTTCCAAAACCTCTGATATCGCCGGTGATGGAACCACTACTGCAACCGTACTGGCGCAAGCCATGGTTCGCGAAGGCATGAAAGCCGTGGCCGCCGGCATGAATCC
>JAUVBY010000150.1 GCA_030590945.1 Gammaproteobacteria bacterium
ATACGCGAGGATGACGATAAAACGGGATTTAGGTTTTAAGTCTCTAAACATAAGTGTCTTCTGCAAACATTGTTGTACTGCCGTTTAACGTGATCCTACGAAAATTAAACCGGACAGTAGTAATGCATGATAAAACACGAAGAGATGTGGCTCTGTGTGCTCCGTGTCAAATAGTGATCAGTGGAGCCTATTTATACGGGTCCGCCGCGTCGCGCAGGCCATCGCCGAAGAAGTTAAAGGCTAGTACGGTAATCATCACGGGCAGTACCGGCAAAATCAGCCACGGGTATAGCGCCACCACGTTGATGTTCTGCGCCTCGTTGAGTAATACCCCCCATGAGGTGATCGGAGGGCGAAGACCCAGGCCCAGGAAGCTGAGTGCGGTTTCGCCGAGTATCATGCTGGGGATCGATAGCGTTGCTGAGGCAATAATGTGGCTGGTAAACCCGGGGATCAGGTGGCGGGTAATGATTCGGCTTGGGGGCGCGCCCATCAGACGGGCCGCAGTTGCATAATCCTCTTCGCGCAGCGCGAGCAGTTTGGAACGCACCGCACGCGCCAGTCCGGTCCAGTCAAGCAGTGCCAGTATAACCGTTATACCAAAAAATATGAGTATCGGGCTCCAGGTGATGGGCAGTATGGCGGACAAAGCCATCCACAACGGTAATTCGGGAAAAGAGCGAATAATTTCAATGACGCGTTGTACCGAAGCATCGACCCAACCACCGTAATACCCCGCCAGTCCGCCAAAAAATAAACCCATGGCAAGCGAGATGATGATACCCCCCAGGCCAATCGTCAGCGATATTCGGGCACCATGGGTAATACGTGACATCACATCACGCCCTAGCCGGTCGGTGCCCAGTAAAAACAGCGTGCCGTCTTTTGCGGGGCAGAAAAAATGGAAATCAGCCTCAAATAAATTCCAGAATTTATAGCCATCTCCCGAGCAGAAAAAGCGGATACGATCAACCTTATTCGGGTTGGGGGTGTACTCACGCTTGAGATTTAGCATGTTCAACTTGTAGTCGTATCCATACACAAACGGGCCCACGAACTCGCCATCGTTGAAGAAATGCACCCATTGCGGAGGCGCATAGATGAAGTCGGTATTTCGTGTATGCTGGTTGTACGGAGCGACCACTTCGGATATCAGCGTGGTGGCGTACATAAACAACAGAATAAAGCCGGACAGTACTGCTACCTTATGGCGTTTTAGTTTCCACCACATTAAGGTCCATTGAGAGGCGAAAAACTGCGCTTGTTTGCTGGCATCAATTTCGTCGACTTCATCCGGGTTATACGGTGCGTCGGAAATATAGTGTTCCATTTCGGGGGGCGCACCCTGTGTTTTATCGCCGGGCAGATTCATGATGTGGAACCTCCTCCTAAGCGAATGCGCGGGTCAAGCATGGCCAGAAATAAATCAGAAATCAGCATTCCGACCACAGTCAGGGTGGCGAGGAACAATAAAAATGAACCGGCCAGATACATATCCTGGCTTTGCAGGGCAGCGAGCATCATCGGCCCGGTGGTGGGCAGCGACAGCACCACCGCGACAATCTCAGCGCCGGAGATTATGCTGGGCAGGATGCTGCCGATATCTGCGACGAAAAAATTAAGCGCCATACGCAGCGGGTATTTGCGCAGTAATTTTCCCGGTGGCAGGCCCTTGGCTTTGCCTGTCATCACGTATTGTTTTTCCAGTTCATCCAGTAGATTAGCGCGCAATCGCCTGATCATACTGGCGGTGCCCGAGGTGCCGATGACAATGACCGGAATCCACAAATGTTCGAGTACGGATACCAATTTCCCCCAGCTCCAGGGCTGATCCAGATATTGCGGGTCCATGAGCCCGCCGATTGAAGTGCCAAACCAGATATTGGCCAGGTATAACATGACCAGCGCGAGCAGGAAGTTTGGTGTAGCAATGCCCAGGAAGCCGATGAAGGTCATGCCGTAATCGCCCCAGCTATACTGGTGCGTGGCTGAATAAATGCCAATAGGAAAGGCCACCGCCCAGGTAAACAGGATGGTGACAATCGATACAATGACGGTGAGCATCATGCGATCACCGACTATCTCGCTGACCGGCAGATCATATTCGAAAGAGTAACCAAAATCGCCGACCACAAAACCTTTGATCCAGGTGAGATACTGCACCATGAAGGGATCATCCAGGCCGTATTCCTGGCGCAGGAAGGCAATTTTATCCACGTCAACGGTCTCGCCCTGACTTTCAAGCTCGGCGATATAGGTCTCCAGATAATCCCCCGGGGGTAACTGGATGATGACGAACACAATGAAACTGATCACCAGCAAGGTGGGGATCATCATCAGTATGCGTTTTAGAATATAGGCTGGCATAGGTTTTATCGTTTAATGATTATTCCTCTATCCAGAAGGTATCTGGGTGATAAATACCGAAGTAGGCGGTGGGAGACCAGGAATATGTTCCTTTAAGGGGCACGCCCTTTAAGCGGTTAGAAACTACGATGGGTTGCGGTACGCTGTTAACTATGCCGATGCTGAATACCTGCTCGCTTTGTATGCGCAGTATATCCCCCCAGATTTGTGCTTTTGTTTCAATCGTGGTGGCGTTCTGCCATTTTTGATAAAGATCCGCTAATTCCTGTGCCGCGGGTAGCTCGATTGCCTGACCGCGTTCTCCATCGGTCTCATAAAATTGTCCCCATTGTGACCATTGTAGCTGGTTCTGGCGTACGGGAGTAAATTCCTCAGGGCTCATGGCCGCGCTGGGCAGTCCGTTATCGATGCCGGGAAACATGGAAATCATGGCGTGACCGGAAAACACACGATCACGAAATACTTCGCGTTGCGAAGCGTTGATGAGCAATTTGATGCCCAGTTTCCGCCAGCTGTCCCGGATCAATTCCAACACATCGGTTTCTTCAGTACTTTCACCTGCCGTGTGTAATATGACCTCCAGTGGGCGACCATTTTTCATCAGGCGAAGGCCGTCATCATCGCGTTGTTGCAGGCCAATCTCATCGAGCAAGGCATTGGCGGCGTCGAGATCATACGCTGTCCAGGCCGACTGGTATTCGGGCTTATACAGTGGTGAGCCGGGTAACACGGTGTTATTGCTCTCATTGGCCAGGCCAAAATAGATGACCTGATTAATCTCGTGCCGGTTGATGCCTAGCGACAGCGCGCGCCGGAATCGAACATCGCGTACCAGTTCGCGCCACACCGGGTTTTCACTGGTGAGGTTCGGGAAAATGGCAGTCTGTGATCCCGTTCCCTTGCTCCACAGATAGACTTTGTAGTTGTGCCGGGTTTCGGATTCTTTCAAAAAAGTGTAGTCTGTGAGGCTCAGGTTCCGGCCCTGCAAATCGGATTCACCCGCCCCGGCTTTTGCAGCGATCAGCGATTTATCAACGATGGTAATCGCAACTGTATCGATGTAAGGCAGCTGACGAAAGTTCTCATCAACGCGGTGGAAATAGGGATTGCGTACAAAAATAAATCGTTCGGCGGGTTTGCGCGTGGTGTTTATCCAGGGTTGCAGCGAGGGTAACTCGGGGTTATCCAGCTTGTACTGCCGGTTTTTGAAATGATGCATACTGACCCAGTTCCGTCGGCCGCTCTCCTCAACTTTTTCCGCCAGTATTCCCGGGTCGTTATAGCGCTGGTGGAACTGTCGCAGATAATGCCCGGGCGCATAAATAAATAGCGGGCGGGGTTCGGCCAGCTGGCTCAGAAATACCGGGTTGGGTTTGGCCCAGGTATAACGAATTGTCAGTTCATCGATGATGTCTACCCGGGGCGGCTTATCGTCTACCAGCATCGCTTTAGGCGGGCCGAACGGGGACAGCTCTTCGTTGTTGGCAATGTCTTCCCAGTAGTAACGCAGGGCTTCGGTGGTAAACGGCTGTCCGTCCGACCAGCGGTGGCCTTCGCGCAGGTGAAAGGTGAAGATACGCCCCTCTTCAACCGTGAAATCTTTTAGTATATCTGCCTGAAATTCGAGATTCTGATCATAACCTACGAGGCGTGAATAGCCGTAAATCACCATCTGACGGATGTCTTTGGATTTACTGAACAGCAGGCGCATGGTGCCGCCGTATTTGGGGTTGCCTTTAGCATGTGAGCTAATCAACGGTTCGACCGGAAGGCGATCCTGCATAGCGTCGAGTTCACCGGCGGCCACTCTGTCAGCGAGCAGCGGTGGTTCAAAGATAGCTGCTCCGCTTTGGGTATTCATTAGCAACAGCAGCAGAATGATCGGGATGAAGCGTCTTCGTCTCATCACGCGTAGGCCTGCTGTGACTGGTGCATTCTGACCCAGTGATCCGGCGCAATTTCATGAAGTTGCATTTGAGAGCCGGGCCGTTCACGAAATACCGGATCCCAGCTCGAGGCATCCTGATTCAATTGCAGGGTTTTGAAATCCAGGGGGTGATCAAGGTCCGCAAAGGGTACAGCACTGAGCAAAGACTGGGTATAGGGATGCGCGGGTTGCGTGAACAGGGTGTGCCGGTCGGCAATTTCAATCAGCCTTCCCTCCAGCATTACCGCGACACGATCGGCGATGTAATCGATGACCGCCAGGTTGTGGGAAATAAACAGATAGCTCAAATTCAATTCCTTGCGCAGGTCGCGCAGCAGGTTCAAAACCTGGGCCTGTATGGATACATCCAGCGCAGAGACGGGCTCATCGCAAATGAGCATTTCCGGCTGCAAGGCGAGCGCCCGGGCAATGCCAATACGCTGGCGCTGGCCGCCGGAGAAACTGTGGGGGTAACGCCGCAGAAATCGCGTATCCAGCCCCACCAGCTCCATGAGTTCTTTGACGATTTCTATTTGCTGGTCTCGATCACCGATCTGATGAATTGACAGGGGTTCTCGGATGGTATCGTATATTGTCATGCGCGGATTCAGCGAACCGACCGGATCCTGAAAGATATACTGAGCGCGGCGCCGGTAATCCTTTAGTTCTTGATCTTCGATTGAATCGACGTCATAACTTTGATCGCCGGAATAAAAATGTATTTTCCCCCGGTCGGGGTTGTGCGCTCGCGCCACCATTTTAGCCAGTGTGGTTTTGCCGCAACCGCTTTCGCCCACCAGACCCAGACATTCTCCGCGGCGCAGTGTGAAGGAAACGTCGTCTACCGCGGTGATGGTACGCGTGCGGGTTCTAAACGACCAGTTGCTGCTGCGTAAGGTAAAGGTTTTACTGACATTTTCCACCGTGAGGATATTCGAATGGTCATGATCTACCGTGGTTTTGCGTTCAAACATCGAACCAATTTTGGGTTTGATTTCGCGGATTGGAGTCAGGCGTTCCTCAGGCCCCATATCGAAACGAGGGACCGCAGCCATCAGGGCGCGCGTATAGCGATGACCGGGGCTGCGATATATTTGTTCGACCGTACCACGCTCCATCACCTGGCCCTGGTACAAAACCACCACCTGCTCGGCGACATTGGCTACCACGCCCAGATCATGCGTGATCATCAACACCGCCATATTGAGCTTTTTCTGCAAGCCGGCGATTAATTCCAGAATTTGTGCCTGAATGGTGACATCCAGCGCCGTAGTCGGCTCGTCGGCGATCAATAAGGCCGGTCGGCAGACCAGCGCCATGGCGATCATGGCGCGCTGGCGCATGCCGCCGGATAATTCAAACGGGTAGGCCGACATCATCTGCGCCGGGTCTCTGAATCCGACCAGTTGCAACATATCCTGCGTCAATTTCTCGCCTTCACTTTTGCTGACATCACGATGAATCATCAGCGCTTCGCTAACCTGGTCGCCGATAGTATGCAGCGGCGATAGCGAAACCATGGGCTCCTGGAAAATCATCGAGATCGAGCCGCCGCGAATCGATTGCATGACCTTGCCATCGATGTCCTGGGCGACGATATTGATTTCGTCCGGTTTGCCCGGATGATTGAGTAATATTCGACCCCCGCTAACCCGGCCATTACTGGAGAGCAGGCCCATCATGGTGCGCGCGATGACCGATTTCCCGGAACCCGATTCACCGACCAATGCAACCGAAGTGCCTGGATAGATATCAAAAGATACACCCTGAACCGCGTTGACAGTTGTGCCATGCACCTCAAAATCGATTTTTAGATCCTGGATGGACAGCAGTGGTTTTATTTGGGATGAGGCCATTTAGCGCTTAGTCAACGGATTTGCGTGATAGCATATTTTTATTTGGTGTCTTGACTTTAGGTGTAGGCCAATCATAATTCATTTTGTTCACGCATGGTAGCCTAGACATTGTGTCCAGGAGTCTGTCGGACTTAGCATGTTTCGCTCCCTCTAATTAATAGATCTGGCCCCGAATATCGATAAACTGAACTTATCATGATCGTCAAATGGAATAACCATTATCCTCACATTACTACTGTCCGGTTTAATTTTCGTAGGATCACGATAAACGGTAGTACAACAATGTTTGCAGAAGACACTTATGTTTAGAGACTTAAAACCTAAATCCCGTTGTATCGTCATCCTCGCGTATGCGGGGATCCATAATACCGTCAGAAACAGGCTTATAGATTCCCGCCTTCGCGGGAATGACGCTTTAACCGGACAGTAGTATTCTCACATGATAAA
>JAUVBY010000071.1 GCA_030590945.1 Gammaproteobacteria bacterium
AAAAGCAAAGAAATAGCTTCCCCCTTTGAAAAAGGGGGATAGAGGGGGATTTAGAATAATAGGTAACATGTTGATAGCGATCCATTTATCTGCATGTAAATCTCCCCCAGCCCCTCTTTGATAAAGAGGGGAGCTTTTGCGACAACCTCTTAACAAAGAGGGGAGCTTTTGCGACATCCTCTTGCAAAGAGGGGAGTTTAGTTGATTGCGGACGCTGGTGATCCCGTCACGGAATCGTTCGACGACAATAAAAACCGCTTTATGCTTCCCCCTTTAACAAAGGGGGACTGAGGGGGATTTGAAATAGTCATGGCGCCCTTATAATTCAACCTCGTTTTACCGCTTTAAATCTCCCCCAACCCCTCTTTTACAGTGGGTGTCGCAATAGCAAGGAAATAGCTTCCCCCTTTGAAAAAGGGGGACAGAGGGGGATTTAGAATGATAGGTAACATGTTGATAGCGATCCATTTATCTGCATGCAAATCTCCCCCAGCCCCTCTTTGATAAAGAGGGGAGCTTTTACGACAACCTCTTACAAAGTGGGGAGCTTTTGCGACAACCTCTGATAAAGAGGGGAGTTTAGTTGAATCCAAGGTGCCCTTTTAAGCCTGCTTTCTGATAAAACTACTTCAAACGATTCACACCCATCATTTTCAGAATACTCTTCTCGTAAAACGGCTCGGAAGAACCCTTCTTCATTTTACGCATGAAGTATTTCTCGAAAGCGATTTTCGCCAGATGCACCCATTTTCCTTTTTTGAACCAGGCGATATTTCGCGGTGGAATCTGCGGAACGGCGAGGAAGGCTGCACCAGTATCACCCATATCAGCCAGGCATAAGGCTGCCCAGGTGGCTTCGTGCGTACACTCTTTGCCTTCCATATCTTCCTGAATATTGTGCACAATCGCAGTCACCATTGATTCGATCATGTACCCGGTTTTAGGTGCCCCGGTTGGTACCGGTGTCGCTTCAACCGGTGGAATGGCCACACACACTCCCGCGGAGAAAATGTTCTTGTAGGTCGGGTTGCGCTGATGTTTATCGATCATCACAAAACCACGCGGGTTACATAAACCTTCGACCTGCGCAACCGCATCCACACCGAAGAAGGCCGGCAGCATCATGGCCAGATCAAACTCAATCTCGTGCTCCTTTTTTACCGCACCATCTTCATCCAACTCACTGACAAAGGCTTTACCTTCTTCAAATTTGGTGGTTTTCGCATTGGTAATCCAGGGGATATGACGCCCGCGCATTTCAGATTCCAGCAGCCCTTTGGAATCACCGATTCCACCCAGGCCGAGATGACCGATATACGGCTCGGATGTAACGAATTTGATATGGATTCTGTCGCGTATTTTACGACGTGATAAATCAGTATCCACAATCATCGCAAATTCGTAGGCCGGCCCAAAGCAACTCGCAAATGGTGCCGCACCAACTAATATCGTACCGCTGCCTTTTTCAATCAGCTTTTTGTACTCCGTGTTGAATTTCTCAGCATGTGTCACTGTACAAATCGAGTGCGTATGATTATCCGGTCCTGAGCCTTCAACTTCGTCGAAAAACAGTTTCGGTCCGGTTGCGATTAACAAATAGTCGTAGTCGACTGTGTCACCATTACTCAATTCAAGCTTGCTATTTTCAGCATCAATCTTGTCACAGCGTGCGTGAATAAAATCGATATTTTTCCGGTTAACATACTTCTCGATGGGCAGGGTAATCTGGTCACGATCACGCCAACCAACCGCCAGCCAGGGATTGGACGGTACAAACTGGAAATAGTCGCGCTCATTGATGATAGTAATTTTATGCGATTGGCCTAACACATCGCGCAATTCATACGCCGCGGGCAAGCCACCCGTGCCTGCACCCAAAACAATTATATGTGCCATTACTCTCTCCTAAGGTTTAAACATTAATATGCTCGATCAATGCGAAAAGCACTGAATCAAAGTAATTTGCTAGTATGGTAGTTTATGCCGGTTATTATTCACGCCGATCTTTCCAGAATAGCGACTCCCTCCGCTTTGTATTCTAGCATTTTTTAAGATCGCTTATCGCGCGCATCACGTTTGGCAGGGTTTGAAATCACCCCTACGCAAGAAGTTGCGCTCGTACTACCGTTGCCAAAACTTAATAAATGATGAAGGCCGGCTAGTGTGCCCGCGATCATTTATCTGTACATAATCACGCGCGGGTTCTCCCACGTAAATCTGGCGTGGGCGACCGATCTTAAAATCCGGATCGGAAAACATTTCCTTCCAGTGCGCCAGCCAGCCAACGGTTCGGCCGATGGCAAACATTGGCGTAAACATATTGGTGGGCAAACCAATTGCGCTCAAGATAATACCCGAATAAAAATCGACATTAGGATACAGATTCCTTTCCTTGAAATATTCGTCGTTCAGCGCAATTTGCTCAAGCTCCATGGCCAGCTCCATACGCGGGTCCTTGATTCCCAACTCATCCAGTATCTCATACGCCGATTCGCGCATCACGGTCGCACGAGGATCAAAATTCTTATACACACGATGCCCGAAGCCCATCAAACGAAACGAATCCTTTTTGTCTTTTGCTTTGGCCACATATTTGGAAATGTTCTTTTTATTCCCGATTTCCGCAAGCATTTTGAGCACCGCTTCATTGGCGCCACCGTGTGCCGGCCCCCACAAAGAGGCAATGCCCGACGCCACACAGGCGAATGGATTGGCACCGGACGATGCAGCGAGCCGAACCGTGGAAGTTGATGCATTTTGCTCGTGATCCGCGTGCAATATCAAAAAGCGATCAATCGCTTTAACGATGACAGGGTTCATCACATAATCTTCCGACTGCACCGAAAACAACATCTGCAGCAGGTTTTCTGCGTAGGAATGTTTATTTTTTGGCGGTGGAAATGCCATTCCATTTGCGTATTGAAACGCATACGCAGCGATGGTCGGCATTTTCGCGATCATTCTATGCGCCGCCAGCTTGCGCTGCTCAGGATCATTGATATCTGTGCTGTCATGGTAAAACGCCGACAGCGCACCCACCACGCCGACCATAATTGCCATCGGATGTGCACCGCGCATGAAACCTTTATAAAACGTCTCCAGTTGCCCATGAATCAGGGTGTGATTATTGATTTCATCCACAAACTGCTGCTTCTCTTCGGGCTGCGGCAAGCTACCGTATAACAGCAAATAACAGGTTTCCATGTAGTCTGAATGCTCTGCCAGCTGCTCGATGGGATAACCCCGATACAACAATTGACCCGCCCCTCCGTCAATATATGTAATCGCTGAGGTACACGACGCGGTTGAGGTAAACCCGGGATCCCAGGTGAACATTTTGGAATCACCGTACAGTTTACGAATATCGATGGAATCCGGGCCAATGCTTGCTTTACGCACATCCAGCTGCCATTCTTCCTGCGTACTATTACGTCGCAGGCTGACCGTATCGATAATTTCAGATTCTAACTTGGGTGGTTTTTTACTTTTCATGATATCTCTCGGGTAGATTTATTGATGCTTCGCATGTGCGCTGCAGCTTCACTATAATACTCAAGCTAAGGGGCAAATATTATTGTTCTGCGCCCGTACGCTGCCTGAGGTAAAGCTCAATACATTAGTTTTCTTTATGGTTATTATAAGTCTTCTTTATCATTTTTACTACCACATTGGATAGCCACACGCACTACGACCTTGATTTATCGGCCGGCCAAGTCCGCGTTATACATAATCATACGCGCGCCCGGACACGCCTGCTGTGCCTGCATGGCTGGCTGGACAATCGCGCCAGCTTTATACCTATGCTGCCCTGTATGCAGGCAGTGGAATGCGTCGCCGTTGATTTGGCGGGCCACGGAAAAAGCGCTCATCGGGATCGTGCCTCACTATACCACTATATAGATTATGTACGAGATATCAAGCTCATCATGGATGCACTGCAATGGGAGCATTGCCATTTGCTCGGCCATTCGATGGGCGGGTCGATTGCATTAATGGCGGCCAACGCCTTTCCGGAACGCGTTCAAAGCCTGATCATGATAGACGCCCTGCATCCGCTATCGCGACATCCCAAAGACGGGCCAGCCATGTTGCAGCGCTCACTCGAGCAATTTGCGCGATGGGACCCGAATAAAACAAAAACGTTTCCTGATATCAACCAGGCCGTCAAGGCCCGGCTTAAGGCCAGCCCCTATCCGCAATCTGAAGCCAGCGCCCGATTAATCATGGAGTATGCAACGGAAAAAACAAAACAGGGCTACACCCTGCTCAGCGATGCGCGGCTAAATTTTCGCTCACCGCTGATGCTGGACCGGGAACAAATCGAAGCATTCATTCAGGCCGTAAAACAACCGGTGTTGGCCATACTGGCAACCCGGGGAATTATTCAAAACCAGCCGAATATTGATCAGACACTGGATTTATTCCAAAATATAAACGTAAATTACATCGATGGCGGGCATCATGTCCATATGGAAAAGCCGCAGCAGGTAGCGGAGTTATGCCTGCGTTTTATAGCGGCGCACTTTAAAAAACCAAAACCACTGAACTAGCCTCTAACTGCGTTTCAGAGGCTGTCGTAAAAGCTCCCCTCTTTATCAGAGGCTGTCGTAAAAGCTCCCCTCTTTATCAAAGAGGGGTTGGGGGAGATTTACATGTCAGACAAAATGCAGAGCTATCAATATGTTACCTATCATTCTAAATCCCCCTCAATCCCCCTTTGCTAAAGGGGGAAGCTTTTTCTTCACTTTTGCGACACCCGCTTTCAGGAAAGGTCGCTCAATATAAGTATAGGTCAACGCCGACACGATATAGCTTACGAGCAGCACAATTATAAAACGCCTGCCAAGGCTGAGCCCGTGCCCCAGGTAATAATCATGCATCCCGGTTACCAGAGAAATCATCACCGGGTGGATTAAATAAAAACTATACCCCACCAGACCGATGGCGCGTAATGGTCGCCAGGAAAGAATTGAACTGTATAAGCGGCCCGACGTTAGCAAGGCGAGTAGAATCAAAAAACCGGCAGCGATGCCAAACCGACCGGGATACCTTATCGCCATATAGTTATCATGCTTAAATACGATATCCGTCACGATCAGGATAAAGGTACACAGCAGAATGATGCCCGCCAGCGAGGCCCAGAACTTAAACCGGCGCGAAGAAAGCCACGCTACCCCATGTTTAAGAATAAACCCATGATACAGGTAAGAAAAAAGCATGCCGCACACGAATACCCCCACATACGGGGGGTGCGGTGTATTCACGCTGTACAGAGAAACAAGCGACTTATCCAGCCAAAGGCTAGCCGCCAGCATGATGACGCCCAGCGCCGCGACTACCCAGACTACCCGCCCGCGAAATATTATGTAGTTCGCCGCCATAATAAGAGGCAGGGCCAGGTAGAACAGCAATTCCTGCTGTATGGTCCATAAATGCCCGTCACCCTGCATAAACAAAACATGCCGCACTGCGCTCTCTGAATATTTTCCAGCCACAAAGAACACCACAAATATATACACATAGTACATCGGGAGTATGCGCTTGAGCCTGCGCAGTATGTACTCGCGCATATAAGACATCGAGACCGCACGCTCGGGCCGGTCGACAAATGGAATAGTGAGCAAGAACCCGCTCAAAACGAAAAATATCCAGACCCCGGCCGTCCCCGCCCCGGTAAATGTGGGCAGTGTATGATCAGCCAGCACCAGCAAGACGGCTATACCGCGGATACCATCCAGCGCCGCGTAGTTTATGTGTAAGCTGGAGTGATCACGATTCAGGTCAGAAAAAGCAGGAAACCGACGCCAGCGAAACGTGGAAATAAACAGGTAAAATGCCAGCGCCATAATGACAGGCAACACATAGCTGACAAAACGATTTGAAACAATCAGCTCATCTTTCAAGAGTAGCTGCGGATCCACACCGTTTATATCAAACGACACATGGTCGGAATTTAACTCATACGCAGAGACAAATTCATTGGGCTCAAACCGATCAAATATCTGCGCTGCATCCATTTCAATTGACGGGCCGAAGACGCTGGTCATTTTAAGATGGTAGAGCTTAACCCGCCCCGTTTCGCTGCCCGGATCGAGGCGTATTTTTCGAGCGAGTTTGCCGTGTAGTGGCAATTTTACCGTGGATTTCTGGTGGGCTGACATCTCAGGCGAAGCTGTCACTCGTCGCTCACTATAGATGGCATTACCACCCATACTATAATAGGCAAAAAATTGATCATCCTGATCGATTTCAAGCGTGAGGTGTATGCCGGAGAAACTTGAAAGTACAAATACCGATAACAGTATTTTTGTGAGCCAAAGACAGGCCAGGCTGAGCAAAATAAGAATAACCCCGCGCGCAGGTGGCTGGGCCAACAAACGTGATAACCCGGACTTATGGTTCACAGTTTAATAAAAGCATCTAATATTTAGAGGTTTCAGTGAGGTTATTCTGACAGATAAATTCATCTCTATTTGGCATTTTATCCAGTTTGGGTCGCGCCCGCCATTCAGGTTCAATTCATATTGAGTAAGATTTTTGTATTGCTTTTTATCCGATAGCTTGCTATTCTAACTCCAAAGCCATTGAAATCAAGCATTTGGTTAAATTACCACTGAATTTGGTTTTAATATTAGCAGTAAGGCTTTTTTAAAAAGAGATAACTTTCGCGATAATAAGCAAGGTGAACGGTACATTTTAATGGATTGCTGGGGATGTAAAAATACGGACTGGTACCCAAACCGCTCTTTTTTGCGAATGTAACGATAAATTCATCGTTTTGTCTCATGGCTAAGGCCCGAAGCTGTCTAGTGCAGTTAAGGCTGTAATTAATACATAATTTGGAGTGTATGAAAATGAAAGTTCTAAAAAATGAAGTGAGAAAAGCAAGGCGCCAGCTTCAAGCTGGTTTTACCCTGATCGAATTAATGATCGTGGTTGCGATCATTGCTGTACTGGCAGCGATTGCTTTGCCAGCGTATCAGGATTATCTGGTTAAGGCGAAGGTATCTGAGCCAATTCTGGCGGCGAGTCAATGTCGTACCAGTATTGCCGAGGTTTATCAGTCAGCATCAGCGGGTGACCTCATAGCCGCAGATGGCTGGGGTTGCAACGAGGGAGTCTCGAATCCTACGCAGTATGTATCAGGAATCTCTACCAGTAATGCTGGACAAATCACCGTTACAATTTCCAACAATATCGATGATGCCGTGACCGACAAAACAATAACACTGACGCCAATCGACTCGGTGGGTTCCCCTCTAGACAGCTCCGATTTCCCTATACAGGTGGCTGGCTTCGATTGCGACCCTGGCGACATTCCGACTCAATACGTACCAGGTTCTTGTAAATAAGCCTGCATAACCAAGTACGCTCTGGCGGCGATTATTTCTCGTCTAGAGATTTACAACAAAGCCTCAATCCTATATCAGGGTTGGGGCTTTTTTATTGACCGTTATTTAAGAGATATTAGTCAATCGGATGGCCTTCCGTAATTGACTATCGCTTGTACATACAGGTTTTAGTACAACCCAACCAAGTTTAATGCAGCTATCTAAAGGAAGCCGGAGACCCTGGTTCATCGGCGCAGCCATATTCATGGGGATTATTGCGACAACAATTATAGTTGCTCGACTATCGTACCCGGCCAAATCAGCCGACCTATGGTGGCACATCGTTCATGGCCGACATATTCTGGATTCAGGTTCGCTTATCGTAGACCATTCTTTGTTTACCTGGACGCCTGCGAGCGCATACCACGTTTATAATTCGTGGCTGGCGCAAATAATTTTATACAAAGTTGACCTACACCTGGGCGTCAAAGGACTTATCGCTCTGCGCTACTTTACGTTTTTTGGGTTCTTTTTTCTCACAGCACGCTACGCTTTCAAACGAGGCATAGCCGGGCATCCCGTGTCTTGGCTAATCATACTGATCGGCCTACATCTGACACTAGGCGGGATACTAATAAAACCCGAACTATTTTCAGTCGGATTTATGTATATTGTCGTCTGGCTGTACTATGAAATGCGCTTGCGAGGCGACAAAAACTGGTATTTGCCCTATGCGTATCCGCTGATATTTATACTTTGGATCAATCTCCATGGTGCCTTTTTTATCGCGTCACTATTTCTAGCGATGACGGTAATGGGGGAACTGTTCAATTTAAAGTTTAGCCCGAGCCTAGCGTTACCGGGGAAATTGAGAAACCACTATTTAATTGCGTTGGGCCTGTGTGTGCCGGCCCTCCTGGTAAACCCATATGGGTATGAGCTGCCGCAGGCAATCATAAATTCGGTATTGTTTACAAATGTAAAAGAGGAATTAAGCTTTGTTTCGGCCTTTCAAGAAACATCGAGCTTCAATTCAGCGCCCTTATACCTGCTGAATTATATGGTCGCCGCAATGTTGTTGTTTGTATTTCTACTCTGGCAGGGGCTTAAGAACCGAAAATCTGACTGGGTAATTATCTTAACGTTTACAGCATACTGTTTACTATTTGTTCAACTGGGGAGGGTAACGTATTTTCTGGGCCCAGTGTTTATATTCGCCAGCCTTAGCCTGCTTGCGCAAAAGCAAAATTCCTGGCTATGGTCGACTTCCACTAGAAACAATCTGATCATAGCCATTATTTGCGTAACGTCAGCCGTGTTCATGGCGCATAAAAATTTTTCATTCTTCACCTGCAGCTCACCATTCTCTATAAATCGACTCGATTTTATGCTTGATCCGTCAACAGCAACGGTTTATGAATCGGCAAACTATATTGAGGAAAATCTGCCTGGCACAAAAATAGGGAACATGTATCGAGATGGTGGCTATCTGACGTACCGGTTCTGGCCAGAAAAAAAAGTATCGATAGATCCTCGCGCATTCCCATTTAACTCCTGGTTTGATGAATACAGACAATTTTATAGGGGCCAGAACATCAACGCGTTCGTTCAAAAATACGCTGCAGATACCTGGCTAGTCAGGTACGGAAAAGTTGAGATTTTTCAGTGGTTCTTTCTTTCAGATAAATGGTCACTTGTGTTTATGGGGCCTCATGCGGGGGTATTTATACCTTCGGGCGGCTCAGCGACAAGCCCCGAAATTTCCAGAAAAATGGATGATTTGAATAGCATATCATCACTACTATTGCCATTGACTACCGCTTTGCAGTTGAGTGACCTGAGCCTGGCGAAGCAGTTACATCAGGCTGCCATTAGGAACCTTGATGATCAATGCGAACACAATCAAAGGTTCATTGAGGAAATCACTGATGTGGTGCGTGGAGTTGAACTTTTCAACGATGGGCAGTATCAAGAAGCCATCAACTCATTGGGCAAACCGGGCAAAAGTATTCACACCTATGGGAAAGCGGCAGACGCGGTGATGAAATTAGCTGAAAAATCTTGGGAAGACGGCGACATACAGGGTGCAAGACGTTGGTATAAGGGTATATTTGAGTTTTTACCTAGAAACCAGATTACCGATACTCAGGCAATGGTTGATGTGTACAACATGACGTTACTGGACTGGCACTATCGTCATTCTGAAAATATTGATCTTGAACTATCAGAAAGCCAAATTGATTGGCGGCAATTTGTTAAATTTGTCCTTAATAACGAGGATAATTTACCTGCAGAGCTAAATTTCGTGATTGAATTAGCGAAGAAAATGGATCAAGAAATATATGATGGTTCAAGTCGCCTTGTTCCGAGAAATTATGGATCAGTTCCGCTTTCTAATGAAAATCGCTCTGAAGATCATTAACATATTATGTAGCCACTCCCAATAATGGGATATACTAAATTTACTGAAAAATGAAAATCGGCTTCAACAAACCCTATATGGTAGGCAAAGAGCTTTGGCATATAGCCCAGGCCCACCACAGAGGTTATCTAGCAGGCGGAGGTGAATTTACCCGCCTGTGCCAACGCTGGCTGGAACAACAAACCGGCGCAGAAATGGCACTGTTGACCCATTCCTGCACCGCCGCACTTGAAATGGCGGCCCTGCTGGCTGATTTACAACCCGGTGATGAGGTTATACTGCCATCGTACACCTTCGTATCAACCGCAAACGCGTTTGCTCTGCGCGGGGCGGTGCCGGTGTTTGTTGATATTCGCGAAGATACCTTAAACATTGATGAAAACCTGATCGAGGCAGCGATTACTCCAAAAACAAAAGTAATCGTGCCTGTACATTATGCCGGGGTGGCTTGTGAAATGGATACCATAATGGACATTGCAGGGCGCCATAACCTACTGGTTGTAGAGGATGCGGCCCAGGGACTTATGTCAACCTACAAAGGCCGCCCATTGGGCACCATTGGGCATATGGGGGCGCTCTCATTTCACGAGACAAAAAACATCATCTCGGGCGAAGGCGGAGCCTTGCTGATTAATGACCCCGCCTATATTGAAGGTGCTGAGACGACCTGGGAGAAAGGAACCAACCGTAAAAAGTACAATTGTGGTGAGGTCGACAAATATACCTGGGTGAGCCTGGGCTCGTCCTACCAGCCATCGGAACTGATTGCCGCTTTTTTATATGCACAAATTGAGGAAGCTGAATCGATTACTGAACGAAGGCACGACTTATGGAACAACTACCACCGAGCCTTTGCCGAAGCTGAAGCGAAAGGGCTAACTAGAAGACCGATCATTCCCCATGGCTGCGGCCACAATGCACATATGTATTATTTATTAATGCCGGAGGCTGATAAGCGTAAAGCAATTATTAGTGCGTTAAGTGACAAAGAAATTCATGCCGTATTCCATTATATTCCCTTGCATAGTTCTCCAGCGGGTAAACGATATGGACGAGCGAATGGAACCTTCGAAGTGACCGATTCCGTATCACAATGCCTGCTGAGGTTGCCGATGTGGATTGGGTTGGAAGATCAGCAGCGCAATGTTATTGATGCCGTACTGGAAAATATTTCGTGAAGAACTAATAATAGCTTATTAAACATAATTCAAATGCAAAAGCCATGAAGTTATCGATCGTTTCTACACTGTATTGTTCATCAAGCCATATTGAGGAATTTCACCGCAGGGCAAGCGAAGCCGCGCGGGCATTTGCTGGGGATGATTACGAAATTATTCTAGTTAACGATGGTTCCCCCGATAATAGCCTTGAATTGGCGGTACACCTATGCGATCAGGACGAGCATCTCGTTGTTATTGATCTATCCAGAAACTTTGGCCATCATAAGGCCATCGTAACCGGATTGGGCCAATCAAAAGGCGAGTACATATTTTTGCTCGACAGTGACCTTGAAGAGGAGCCTGAGTGGCTAAGTGATTTTTCAGAACGTTTGTTTGAGGACAGTTGCGATGTTGTGTATGGTGTCCAGGAAAGGCGTAAAGGTGGGTGGTTCGAGCGAAGCAGTGGCTGGTTCTTTTATCATATTTTTAATGCGCTGACGGGCGTTAATGTGCCCAAAAACTGGGTAACCATGCGCTTGATGAGCAGGCGTTACGTTGATGCTTTGCTGTTGCATAGCGAACGAGAGATTTCTATTGGTGGCCTTTATTTACTGACAGGATTTGAGCAGCGCCCGCTGAATATTACCAAGCATGCTTCCAGCATTTCAACATATACCCTGCGCAAAAAGATTTCCGTTCTGGTTAGCGCCATAACTTCGCTGAGTAGTCGACCCCTGGTGGGTATATTTTATAGTGGTGTCTTTATTTTTTTAATGGCGCTGACCTATACGCTGTACCTGGTCATCAACTGGTATTTTATTGGCACACCGCCCAGTGGCTGGACATCCGTGATGGCCTCCGTTTGGCTAATGGGAGGCATGCTCATTTCTTTTATTGGTATTATTGGCATCTATCTTTCACAAATATTTCTAGAGGCCAAGCAACGCCCGGTAACAATAGTTCGAAAGATATATTCAGGCGCTAAACCGTTGAACATAGAGAATACGCAATGAGCTCATCCAGTTTAAAACTTGGTTTTATAGGCGGGTCTCTCGAATCAGCGGTCGGTACCACGCATAAAATCGCAGCACAAATGGACAGCCGCTGGGCATTGTGCGCCGGGTGTTTTAGCACAAACGAAGTAGAGAATCTGCGTACGGCTGAGCGCTGGGGCGTTGCCAAAGAAAGGGTCTACCCAGACTATGCAACGATGCTGTCTGCCGAGGCCGATCGACTCGATGCAGTAGTCGTGCTGACACCGACTCCTTCTCATACAAAAATAGTTATAGCCGCATTGGAGCATGGGTTTCCCGTTATCTGCGAGAAAGCACTCACCATTTCTTCCAGTGAGGCACGGGAAATTAAACATGCCGTTGAAAAGCACCACGGCTTTCTGGCCGTCACGTATAACTATACCGGTTATTCAATGGTCCGCGAATTACGCTCGATCATTCGCGGCGGGCGCCTGGGAAAACTGCAACAAATACAAATTGAGATGCCCCAGGAAGGGTATCTGAGGCTGGATAAAGAAGGCGGCAAACCTAAGCCCCAAAGCTGGCGCCTCAAGGACCATACGATTCCAACGCTGTCGCTGGATTTAGGTGTCCACCTTCATCATATGGTGCACTTTCTCACCGATGCGCACGCAATTGAACTAGTTGCGGTCAATAACAACTACGGTTTTTTTCAGGATATTATAGATAACACGATGTGTATAGCGCGTTATTCCGACAACCTGGATTGTCAATTCTGGTTTGGTAAAACAGCTCTGGGCAATAGTAATGGTCTGCGAATTAGGGTGTTTGGGGATCAAGGATCTGCAGAGTGGTATCAAATGCAAGCCGAAACCCTTGTTATTCACGACAATAAAGGTCGTAAGAGTGTTCTGGAGCGCTCATCAGTCGAGCTCGAAATCGCAAACGAGGAGCGCTATAACCGGTTCAAAGCAGGACATCCAGCCGGGTTTATCGAAGCCTTTGCTAATCATTATTATGATATCGCAGATAGTTTGATAGCATTTCGTGAATCCGGGCAATCAACTTCTCCGTGGGTTTTCGGCGCAGATATTGCACTCGAAGGCTTGATATTGCTGGAGACAATGTCGGATTCTGCGCGTAGTCGCGAGTGGAAGCGGTTGCCGGAAAATTCAAATATTGGGTAATTGATATGTCGGTTCCGTCCACCTTGAAAACCCAACAGCTTCTATTTGAAATCCGGCTGTGATGTCACCACATGATAAATTACGGGAGAATGCTGAGGCTATAACATTCTGTCAGGCGTTTTTAAAGGCTGCACCTGAACAGCGCTATCTATTTGGTATTAATACCTATGCCAAATCAATTTCGAATCAAATCGAGGTGGCGGGCTTTATTGATGATTTTTACCCTGAACCCCTATACCAGGGAAGACCGGTGATCAAATCTCAGAATGTTCCCCTGGACAGTCTGGTGGTATCGACCCTACTAGGCCGACCACTCACCGCCAGGAAGCTACTGGGCGATTTAAATATTCGGCATCTTGACTATTTCTCTTTTCACACGTATTCGGGCTTGTTAAACCAGCCGGTACGTTTCTGGGGGGAAGCAAACAAGGAAATAGAGGAGAATATGCAGTGGTATGTTGACCTTTATGATCGACTGGCCGATGCTGAATCAAAGGATGCCTTTTGGCGGATTATTAGCTTTCGCCTGACCTCCAATCTGGATTACCTGGAGGGTTTTACTGATCGCCAGGCACAGCAATATTTTGAGCCTTTTCTCCAATTGAAAAGTCAGGGTGAAATATTTGTTGATATCGGGGGTTATGAAGGGGAGACCACACAAGCGTTTATCGATGCATGCCCCGAGTATAAGGAAGTCTATTTTTTTGAGCCTGATCAGAGAAATATGGATGCCGCAAAGTTGGCGCTAAGTACTCACTCAAACATCCATTACATTCAAAAAGGCGCATTTAATAAACAGGGCAGTTGTCATTTCTCGTCCAACGGTTCCGTCTCCACCATCGAGCAAGAGGGTGATCAGAAGATTCAACTAGATACCGTTGATAATCAGGTGAATGGCGCTGTTACATTTATCAAAATGGACATCGAGGGGGCGGAGCAGAAAGCCATCGAAGGCGCACGCAAAACCATCGCTGACAATCATCCGCTATTGGCTATTTCGGTTTACCATCTGGCCGCAGACATGAGAACTATCCCTCAGCAAATATTGGACATCAGAGATGATTATGGTATTTATGTTCGCCACTATACGGAAGGCGTTGTCGAGACCATTATGTTTTTTATCCCGCATACACGGCGAATGATCTGAATATGGCACAGCAAAAACGCCTGCTAATCGCCGGTGGTAGCCACGCTGAAGTACCGCTGATCGAGGCCGCGAAACAACTGGGCTATTACGTTATTACCAGCGGCAATCGGCCTGAAGATTTAGGGCACCGGGTGTCAGATGAGTA
>JAUVBY010000034.1 GCA_030590945.1 Gammaproteobacteria bacterium
GAAACGCTGAGTATCAGCCTGGAGCTTGAGGAAGGGGAAGAGGTAATGACCGATGTTGGCCGGGAGCTGAAACAGGTCATAGAAAAAATTCAAACCAATGGTATAGATATTCAGTTTGCACAGGATAAATCCTGTCGTCAGTTGCTACACCCGTTGGCGTTACGCAGAATCTTTACAAATCTACTGGTTAATGCGGTGCGATATGGTGACAACAAAGCAATTGAAGTTCTTTACGACTGCAATAGTGATCAAATCCTTATCCAGATACTGGATCAGGGGCCCGGTATTCCCACCGAGTTCTGCGAGGCTGTCTTTCAACCATTTTACCGGCTTGAAAAATCTCGTGGTAGCGGAGCCGGGGGTAGCGGTCTGGGGCTTGCTATTGCACGACAATTGGCGGATGCAAATAAATGGGATGTACAATTGTTTTCGCGTTCCAGCGGAGGGACAAAGGCTGTGATAACGATTCCGCGTATTTGATTATCTTTCGTAATAGCTGATGCGGTTCGTCCCTTAATTTGTGAAGACGGTGATGCAGGTCTCTGTGATGATTGCTGAATTGAGCAAGATAGTTTTGGCGCAATTATTGAATTTGACCGGTATAACGATGGTCTTGATACTGATTCCGACGGTCAATGTGATGTGGATGGGAATAGTGTCGGTGATGTGTGTGAATCGGTTGACGGTACCATGTGTTTTTCCGTACGTTCTCTCTGGTTTGTTCAATTTCTTCTCGCTTATCAGATAAGCGCAGGCGACGAGTTTATGCGAGCTTGCCCAGTACTGACAATTGGGGATACTGCTTGCGCGGTCAGCCCACTCTATCGCGGCTTTATAGTCCTGGCTAAATATTTGCGCTAATGCACCGTAACTTATAAAGGCCCATAATTGAGGATCATTTGGACTCAAATCGATGGCCCGAGTAAAGCCATTAAATTGATAGCGCATAGCGCGTGTGTGATCAGTTTTGTTGTTTTCGGTTTGTAAGCGCGGCTTTTAAAGATCTAAATGCACTCAATCGCCGACTGGTGTATAACGGAATCAATATTCACAGCACCACTATGATCAATGATACACTGGTGATACGCCCCTGTTTTATTGGTGCGCGTGCAAGCTGGAAACAAGCTGACGATCTGGTGGACGAAGTGATCCGGATCGGAAATCAATTCGTCACGGACCTGAGCAATCAAGTGGAGTAATACCATGAGTACACGCTACAACAATATTCTCGAAACCATCGGTCGCACACCGGTTGTTCGAATCAATAAATTAGGCCCGGAAGGCGTTAATATCTTCGCAAAAATAGAATCGTTTAATCCTATGGGGTCGGTAAAGGATCGACTCGCGTTGGGCGTGATTGAAGATGCTGAACGCAGCGGGGAGCTCAAACCGGGCCAAACTATTGTCGAGGCCACCAGTGGTAATACTGGAATTGGGCTGGCTATGGTCTGTGCGCAGAAAGGCTATCCGCTGGTCATTACCATGGCGGAAAATTTCAGTATTGAAAGACGTAAAATGATCCGGTTTTTGGGCGCAGAGGTCATTCTTACACCGGCTTCGGATAAAGGCTCCGGGATGGTAAACAAGGCGGTGGAACTGGCTGAAGCGCACGGCTGGTGGCAGCCCAGGCAATTTGAGAATCCGGCCAACGCGGATATTCACGCGCGTACCACCGCAATTGAGATTCTGGAAGATTTTCGAGATATTTCACTGGATTACTGGGTGAGCGGTTTTGGTACTGGTGGCACCCTAAATGGCGTGTCTCGTGTACTCAGGGATAAGAGCCCGGCAACCAAAATCATTGTCTGCGAGCCGGATAATTCGCAGATGCTTGGCACAGATATTGTTCAGCCACGAAATCCTGATGGATCGCATAGCGAAAGTCACCCTGGCTTTCGCCCGCATTTGATGCAGGGCTGGACACCGGACTTTATTCCAAAATTGGCCGAACAAGTCGTTGATGCGTCCAATATTGATGGCTTCATTCCGATTGACGGCAGCTTTGCGTTGCAATGTACTAAAGATCTCGCCCGGAAAGAGGGTATCTTTGCGGGCATTACCGCAGGTGCTACACTGGCCGGGGCACTAACTCTTGCGAAAAATGTCGAACAGGGTACGAACATTTTATGCATGTTACCTGATACCGGGGAGCGTTACCTGACCACTCCTTTGTTTGAAGATATTGCGGTTGAAATGACGCCGGAGGAACACGCGATTTCGCATACCACCCCGGGATATCGATTTGATACGGCCGCAAGCAGTGTACCTGCGGAAGACGAGCCGGTTGAACTGGATCAAGCTGCGAAGGCTGAACTGGATTCGATCATTGCTGATAATCATGGTGTGATTGTCATGTTTGCCCTGGAGTGGTGCGAGTTTTGCTGGTCGGTGCGCAAAGTGCTGGATAGATACGAAATCCCCTATCGATCGATTGATCTTGATTCAGCGGCCTATCTGGAGGGGAATCGTGGTGGGAAAATACGCGCGGCTTTGCGTGCCAAAACTACCTGGAACACGTTTCCGCAGCTTTTTATAAATGAAGAGTTCCTTGGTGGGTGCACCGACCTTTTCGATGGGTGCAAAGACCAGACCTTACTGCAACGACTGGATTCGCTCAATATCTCTCGCAATCCAGCCATTGATATCGATCCATACCAATTATTGCCTTCCTGGTTACACCCGCGCTAAATCTTTCGCCAATGGATTATCCTGGTGGTCCATATGACGAAGCCTTTGTGCGTTTTGGTACGATATTTTTTAATCTGCCGGGAGCAGCAATGAAAAATATACGCAGCACCGTAAAGCCCGGTGGATAATTTCAGCGTACACCCTTTAAGCGGAAAGCGTATTTTTGGGCAGGATTCTTTGCGAGCTAGCTTTGGGGTTCATTCCGGGCAGTGTATTCACCAGTATCAACCGCCAGTACGGAATCAAAATGCTTTTCCAGTTCGGGGTTATCAAGAGACCAGATCAGGTTTCTGCCTTTGCGGAATTTGATGATGTTTTCCAGGATGCGGGTCTGGTCGGTGGAGTTGAGCGCGGACAGGGTACCGTCAATGATCAGGATATCCGGATTTTTAAACAGGCATCGTGCAACCATTATTTTCTGTCGCTGAATCAATGACAGACGCGTGCCGCCTGAGCCGGCAATATAATCAAGCCCGGACCAGATGATTTCGGTGCGAAACTGTAATTTTTCAACGGCGGTTTCAATAAGTTCACGAATGGATCGCTGGGCATTCGGCTTGCCATAGGCGATACGCCCAAATATGATGTTATCCTGTATGGAGATCGCTGAATTGTATTCCTTGATATCGAAAAAAGTAATATCGTCGTTCTGCTCGCCCAGCGTTTCTCTCAAGGTCTTACGTACCTTTAGAATCAGCGGCTGGATGCTGTCATCGATAAGGCCCAGTCTGTGGCGTGCCGGCGTGAGTTTGTAGGTAAGCGCAAGTAGCATTTTTCGATCTTCATCGGAAATATTCTGCAGATCATGTTGAGCAACTTCTGCCCGTATTCGTTCGTATTCCGGAAAATCTTCCGCGCGAATAAAGCTGAATTGTTCGAATAATTCATCGTCCTCATCCAGGTCAGAGAACAGTTCCAGCATGATCTCTGTCAGCCGGTACCCGGTCTTCAGAAAAATAGTATCCAGCCCCTGCTCTTTCAAAAGGGTATTGATTAGCTCGTTGCCGGATAGACAATGAAACTGATAATGTTCGGAAATGGGGGCACCAAACACCACGTTTTCAGCGACTGACAGGTTGGCATTGTACGACTCAGTATCAAAAAACTCGACCAGCTCGGCGTTCTGCGGCTGCTTAAGTTCGCTGGAAAGGGCTTTGCGGATTTGTAAAACCTGTTCCGCCAGCAGCGGATGACGTTCAGTGTTCGCGGTTTCTGATAAACCAAGCTCGAATGCTTCGTCATCTATTTCAAGTGTTTTAAGGACTTTGTTGATGAGCCGCTTAAAATGCTCAGGGTCAGCAGCGCCCGAGGCGCGATAATCTATCCAGTTTGCATGCGGGTCATCCACCGAATTCGCGGACGCGATGGATTCCTTGTTCCTGCGCTTTTGTTCTTCCAGATCGAGACTGGTATCGTCCCATTCCGGTACTCGCTCATGCTTCAATCCATACAGCAGATTATCAGTCAGAGAACTATTGAATACATGAGAGTTGGATCCACTGTAAGCCAGCTGCTGGCCAACAAGTGCTTCAGGGAAAGATTTGCTATCCTGCTCGTCGATTAAAACCTGGCCCGAGGCAGGGGTGATCAAGCGCGCCAGTAATTGAGCAAATGTTTCAGTGTCGATGCTGCTGGCCCCGGTCAGGGCAATGTGTTTGTCGAGTGGGATCTGCGTATTAATCCGATCGATAATCTTTTTGTCGTCTTCGTCTTTGTAACTTAAGTTGCGGGTGACGAGTGATTTCTTAAAAGGCTCGATATCATCGACGGTGGCGTTAACTATGCTTGTATCAAACATGTTCGGAGGATCAAACTGTTCAATGATCTGGGCATACTTGACTTTGATATCCTGCGTGATCTGATAGAATTTTAGCAACTCTTTCCATGGCGAGGAAAGATCTTTATACGCTGCCAGTACGGCAACCAGCGCGCCCAGTGATAGTTCTCCCTGTAAAACCAGATAACCGCCAATAGAATAAAAGAAAAAGGGCGTTAATACCGCGAGGAAATTATTGAGAAACTTAATGAAAAATTTCCGCTTGTAGATATCAAAACGAATGTCGTAGATCGTGCCCAGACGGTGGCTGATCGTGGCCTGCTCAAATCGACTTGTATAGTGGCTGTGGATGTCACTGATCCCCGCAACCGATTCGCCAACATGATCCGCGAGTTTTCGCACATTTTGCACGCGCTGGCGTGCCAGTTCGTTAACCTTGCGCTGAAGCCTGGGGATGATGATCATCTGCGGTGGAAACAGGGCGATCGCCACAATACCCAGCCAGACGCCCTGGTTAAATATAAAAAACAGGTAGGTAATGAGTAGCCCCCCCTGAAATACGGGTAAAGCGATGGAATCGCCGATAAACCCGCCCAAAGGTTCGGTTTCCGCGGTGATCATGGGAATGATTTCCCCGCTGGAAACGCGTTTAAACCGTGCCAGAGGGAAGCGCAAAATTCGATTGTAAAGCGTGTACCTGAAACGTCGCAGCATGCGTTCACCGAGCGAACCCCGGTAGACATTCATTATGTACTTTAAGCCGCCATTGAGAATGGCGAGCAGCAGATAGCCGAGACAAAGTAACAGCAGGAATTGCAATCTGTCTATTTCAACTCCCAGGACTTGAGATGGGACGCCTTCGCCCCCCAGGGCATTGTTGATGATTAACTTGGGAATTTCTAAGCCAAGATAAATCAGCGGCATAGAAAGAGCAGTCAGTATAATCAGGTAGATCTGATCACGTCGGGTGTACTTAAGAATATATCGATAGATCGACTTTTCCATAGTGCGATCGTCTAGTAATTGGCGTGGTTAAGGTTAAGCCTCATTTTGGGCCTCCTGTAAATCACGTAATTCCGTTTGTGATTCAACCGCTAATTCACTAGTGAAAACAATTTTTTTACTCAGCTGGCGCATCACTTCCAGTGCAATATCTGCATTCTGAGTAACCAGCTTAAGAAATCGGTTCGCGGGTATTCTCAGCGCTTTAACTTCTTCTGCGGCGATAAGCGAAGCGGTGCGGGGAACGTTCAGAAACACGCCCATTTCCCCCATGATATTGTTCTTCCCGATGGTGGCCAGTTTGGTTATGTTATCCGGGTTTTCATCGCGTACCACATCGACTTCGCCTTCCAGGATTACGTAAACACTGTCTGAACTATCATTAATCTTGAACAGGTAGTCTCCCGGATTGAATGCGAGCGCTTCACTGGTAAAAGCGAGTAACTTAAGCTGTGCATTATCGCAGCCCGACAGCAGGGGAATATTCTTTAATTGTTCAGCGTTTTCATAAATGTCCATTATGCTCGCCCATTTAGGTCTATGAATCCAGGGGTGATTGAATTGTAGACTAAAATCTGGGGTATTGGGGGTTTATGGCGTGTTTGATGTTTAATTGGTGTTGATGGTTTGTTTGTTCGTGGATTTGCGTGTTGAGTTTGCTGGCTTGTGTTGGTTTTTTATGCGCTTTGCTTATTACGAGCATGCGCTACGCTTACTTACAAGCGATGCGCTTGCTTTGAATAGGCGTTAGCGCAAAGAACAAGGCAACAATCCCAATACGCCAGTCCAAAAACTAAAGACGCAAATCAGTCAACCAGGTCCTGGCTCTCCAGATACGACTCATAATCTCCCATAAAGTGTTTAACACTTCCAGATTTCATATCAATAATCTGTGTAGCAAGAGACGACACAAACTGGCGGTCATGGCTGACAAATATCAGGGTTCCAGGGAAATTCTCCAACGCCATATTCAATGATTCGATGGATTCCATGTCCAGGTGGTTGGTGGGCTCATCCATGAGCAGGATGTTGGGTTTTTGCAGCATCAGACGGCCAAAAATCATGCGGCCCTGTTCGCCGCCGGACAGTACACCGACCTTTTTAATGATGTCATCTCGTGAAAATAGCATGCGCCCCAGGGCGCTGCGTATTACCTGTTCGTCATCGCCTTTCTGGCCGTGCTCTGACATCCATTCGAATACTTTGATGTTGCGATTGAATTCGTTTGCGTGATCCTGAGCGTAGTATCCAAGTTCAGCGTTTTCCGACCATTTAATCTTACCTTTTATCGGGGTGAGTTGGCCCATGAGGGTTTGCAGAAGCGTGGTTTTACCGACACCGTTGGGGCCAATAATCGCAATGCGTTGCCCGACTTCCAGCATCAGGCTAAGCTCGCTGAATAGTGGTTTTTCATCGCCATAGCCCTGTTCCAGTTTATCGATTTCAAGCGCCTGTCGATGTAACTTTTTATCCTGATCGAAATGAATATATGGGTTTACGCGGCTGGAGGGCTTTACTTCTTCCAGTTTGATTTTATCAATTTGACGCGCGCGTGAGGTAGCCTGGCGTGCTTTGGAAGCGTTGGCGGAAAAGCGCGCGACAAAGGCTTTTAGTTCATTTATTTGTACTTTTTTCTTGGCGTTGTCGGAGAGAGTGCGCGCGCGAGCCTGAGTGGCGGCCAGCATATATTCATCGTAATTACCCGGGAATACACGTAGTTCGCCGTAATCCAGGTCGGCCATGTGCGTGCACACGCTGTTTAGAAAGTGACGATCGTGCGAGATAATGATCATCGTGCTTTTACGCTGATTGAGTACGCCTTCTAACCATCGAATGGTGTTGATGTCCAGGTTATTGGTCGGCTCGTCCAGCAGTAGAATATCAGGGTCTGAAAATAGAGCTTGCGCCAGCAATACACGTAATTTCAGGCCGGGAGCGATGGCGCTCATTAAACCGAGATGATCGGCTTCTTCAATTTCCAGCCCCAGTAATAATTCGCCCGCACGGGCTTCTGCGGTGTAGCCATCCAGTTCGCCAAACTCGACTTCAAGATCGGCAACCGCCATACCGTCGTCTTCACTCATTTCCGGCAGAGAATAAATACGATCGCGTTCGGCTTTAACTTCCCAAAGCCGCTCATTGCCCATGATTACTGTATCGATGACGCTGAATTCCTCGTAAGCAAACTGATCCTGCCGCAGTTTACCCATGCGCTCGTTTTCGCTGAGGGTGACGGTACCGGAACTGGGTTCGAGATCTCCACCCAGAATTTTCATCAGGGTCGATTTTCCTGAACCATTGGCTCCGATCAGGCCGTAGCGCATGCCTTCGTCAAATTTAACCGAGATATCTTCAAATAGCGGCTTGGGCCCGAATTGAATGGTAATGTTGGCAGTAGTAAACACGACGAACTCCGATAAACAGAAAAAAAAGACGCTGGATTATGTCATTGAAGGCGCGTACAGGCAATATTTATCCGGAATTGCTGTTGTGGTTCCCGGTTGCGCGGGAAAAACGCTCGGGCATGATTGGCTTTCGAGGGTGTGATATTTTCGTTACGCGTTTTAAGGCGTTCATTAAAGGCTGAAAATTACCACCTTGCCGTTTTTCGTGGGGATCACGAAAAAGCTGGTATCGTCAAAATATTCGAATGCGCCGATGTCACAGGCCTCGCCCTGGGGTCGGGTAATACCGCGTTGATCCAGGCCGTCGATCGGCGGGTCGGCGCAGGTGATGTCTCCATTATCGATCGCGCCAGAGTCGGCCAGCAGCGCATGGGTTTGGGTTGGCCCACCATTATTTGCCAATCGGCCGAGCTTGGGGTCACCATCGCCCGATGAACCGTCACAACGATCGTTTTCAAACCAGTTAGTGAAGTCATCGAACGAGCCGCCATTTTGGTAGCAGTCGCCCCCTGTGCTATTAGCGACGATACTGTTGCTCAGCGTGACGGTGCTCGAATAATTGTACAATCCGCCGCCGTCATAATCAGCACTATTGCCCGACACCGTGCTGTTGTTTAGTGTGACGTTGCTCGAATAATTGTACAATCCGCCGCCATAATCAGCACTATTACCCGACACCGTGCTGTTGTTTAGCGTGACGGTGCTCGAAATATTGGACAAACCGCCACCGTCATAATTAGCACTATTGCTCGAGACCGTGCTGCTGTTCAGCGTGACGTTGCTAGAATTACTGTACAAACCGCCCCCGTAATAATCAGCACTGTTGCCCGAGACCGTGCTGTTGGTCAGCATTACGGTGCTCGAATAGTTGGACAAGCCGCCGCCGTCATAATCAGCACTATTGCCCGAGACCGTGCTGCTGTTCAGCGTGACGTCGCTCGAATAATTGTACAAACCGCCACCGTAATAACCAGTACTATTACGCGACACCGTGCTGTTGTGTAGCGTGATAGTGCTCGAGAAATTAGCCAGGCCGCCACCAAACTCAGCAGCGCTATTGTTCGACACCGTGCTGTTGTTCAGCGTGACAGTGCCCCTGTTGAGCAGAGCGCCACCGTCGCTACCAAAACCAGTCGCCGACGCTACGCCGCCGGAAAGGGAGGCATTTTCCAGCTTCAGCTCACCGTCGCTTGAGACATGAATTAGACGAAAATCAGTGGCTGAGCCGCTATCGCGTTCGATGGTTGCATTATTGCCCTGAATGGTGATAGGCGTAATGATCGACGGCAGAGCGTTATCGCCATCGGCAGCATACGCACCCACGGTAAAAGAATGTACACTGCTGTTGGTTAATACCAGCGTGTCATCTCCTAAACCTGCTGTACAGTTGCCGGTTGACGCGTCCGTATTCGCGGCGGTAATGGCATCAGCCAGGGTGCAGGCGCCCGTTACATCGATAGTGGCCGCCTGGACTGGAACGGAAAACAGGCTCGCCAGTGAAAGGGAGATCGCGTTGGCCAATAGCGGATTGCGAAGGCGATGGGGTGCTGATATGAAGTTTTTCTGGCACGGCATGGTTACAATTCTCTTCCTGAATTCGTTGAAACCGCCAACCGCGGGCAATGCGTGACGAAAAATGTAATTGTTATCGTAAACACTTTACAGCCATTTGAGAAACATTGCAACGCCTCGCCGAGCGCTATAGTTTATTCGAATACAGGAATAATCAAGCGCGCTTCTTAACATTATTTCTGTGTTGGAAAAGATTGCGATCATCCGGCAGGAATGATCTTAACCAGGCCCGGGTCAGGCGTTGACTGGTTCCACTATGTCTGAGTGACTTCTCAAGATCGGGCTCGTTTGACCATCCCGGTTTCCTAAGGTGAACAATTTAACCTGGTAATTTTTAGTAACCTTCACTGGTTACCGGAATTACGGCAGGTGGATGTCTTGAACCCGAGCATATAAAAACGGTATAGTTTGCGCCCCGCATTTAAAACACTAATATTTATGGCTGTCGCCTTTTCCAGTCAGTTCACCGAGAGTTTTCCGCAATTACTAAACCAGCTCGGTGCCTCACTGCTGGTATCGACTTATCAGGCCGGTCAATTGATCACCATTCGGGCTCATGAAAATGGCCTCAATACGCACTTCACCGGTATGGAGAAACCCATGGGCATGTGCCTCAGGGATGGTGAACTGGCGATTGGTAATGCTTTTCAACTGGTGGAATACAGTAATATGCCCGCTGTTGCGCCCAAGGTTGAACCACTGGGGATGCACGACACCTGTTTCCTGCCGCGAAACATCCGGGTAACCGGCGATATTGACATCCATGAAATGGCCTATGGCCAGGATGGGCTGTGGATCGTTAATACCCGTATGTCATGCCTGTGCACCCTGGATAAGCAATTCAGCGTGGTGCCCAAATGGCGTCCCCCTTTTATCAGCGCCTATGATCTAGGGGATCGCTGCCACTTGAATGGTCTCGCGCTTAAGGACGGAGAGCCCGCTTTTGTCACTGCTCTAGGGGAAACCGACAAGCCAGGTGGATGGCGTGGCAATAAGGCCAGTGGTGGTCTGTTAATGGAGGTTCCCGATGGCCGGGTGATTCGCAGGGGGCTGTCCATGCCTCATTCGCCGCGCTGGCACCAAAATCGGCTCTGGTATCTTGAATCCGGTAACGGAGAACTGGCTTATCTCGATCCGGATACCGGTGACAAAACCACCGTGGTCGAGCTACCCGGCTTTACCCGCGGCCTTGATTTTGTTGGCCGGTTTGCTTTTGTCGGTCTGTCGCAGGTTCGCGAAACGGCTGTATTTGCCGGCTTGCCATTGACCGTAAGGGTAGGTGAGCGTAAATGCGGGGTCTGGGTGGTGGATATCGAGCAGTCACAGGTCGTGGCTTTTTTAAGTTTCACGGGTGACGTGCGGGAAATTTTTGCAGTGCAGGTGATTCCTGGGCGTTACCCGGCCATTCTTGATTTTACAGATCCACTACTGCGTACTTCCTACGCACTTCCGGATGATGCGATTAAGGACGTTGCCCCTGACGATCCCCTGCAGGCATTGCGCAACCTGGCTGTTCAGGCCTACGCGAAACAGGATTTCGAGCAGGCGGTAAAGCATTACCGGCAAATTCTTGCAAAAGCTCCGGACGATGAGCAATCGTTATTTCATCTCGGGGTAGTGTTGACGGATTCAGAACAATGGGAGCAGGCCATAACAACACTCGGGCAGGTTCTCGAAGCCAGCCCCGGGCACGCCGAGGCCTGCAATAGTCTGGGGCTCGCATACTGTGGCTTAAGCCGTTGGGATGAGGCGTTGACGGCCTTTGACAGGGCCATTGAGCTGGACCAGAAATACAGCCTGGCTCAATTTAACCGGGGTATCATCCTGCTCAAGCAGGGAAATTACAAAGAAGGCTGGCGCGCATTTGAATGGCGCTGGCAATTGCCTGAGTTTACGCCCTTTAATTGCCCCCAGCCGCAGTGGAAAGGCGAGGATATCCGCAACAAAACATTACTGGTGCATACCGAGCAGGGAAATGGTGATGCCATTCAATGCGCACGTTTCCTGCCTGAAATACGTAAGCGCTGCGACAGGTTAATCATCGTCTGTGTGGCCTCGCTGAGAGACCTGTTCTCCGCCATGGGGTGTGTCGATGAAGTGCGTCTGCCGGGCGCGTTGCCATCGGACCTTTTTGATACCTATTGTCCGATCATGAGTCTATGCGAGATTCTTGAGGTGCGCCTTGATAACATCCCTGATCATTATCCCTACCTGAGCATACCGGCGCACGTCAGCGTGTCGCAACTGGCCGGGCGAGAGGGCAGCTTGAAGGTCGGCCTGTGCTGGCAGGGCAGTCCGACGCATAAAAATGACAAACATCGTTCATGCCCACTCGCACAACTGCTCGAAGTGGTGAGCCCTGAGCTAGATTTTTATAGCCTGCAGGTACCAATTTCCCGTGAACATACCGCCTTGCTGGAACAACACCGTGTTCAGAATCTTGAAGTGGAACTGACGGACTACGCGCGCACAGCCTGCTACCTGGCGCAAATGGATCTGCTGATAAGCGTCGATACATCAGTGGCTCACCTGGCCGGTGCATTCGATATTCCGGTATGGATCATGCTGCCAGAAAATCCGGACTGGCGCTGGGGTATAAAAGGGGATACAAGCCCGTGGTATAGGAGCGTGCGCCTGTTCCGCCAAGTCCGCACCAACTGGCCGGGCATTATTCAGGAGGTCAAGTGCGCCCTGGGCCGATTCAGCCCTGGGCCAAAGGGGTCAACCACGATTGATGCTTTGAAAGCCTCTTAAAAACAGGAGGATTACCGTTGCAGATTTAACTAGTTAGAATTAAGTAAACTGCCCCGGAATTGGCCGGAATTGGCTTCGTGAAACAGGAGATTTGAGCGGGGTACTCAGGGCGTTCTTTCAGCCAGAATGGTCGTCAGCAAGTGCCCATCTTCCCGGCTAAGCGGGTGATCTTGCGAAACGATATAGGTTTTTGACTTGCCCCTTAGTGCCGCTACGTTATTTAAATCCTGGCTGTCAGCGCTTACCAACCAGTCTTTATCATAACCACGACGGTCCTCCCGGACCACCGATACGTATTTAATATCGGGATGTGATTGTTGATTAAGCCGGTATAAAACGTTGGGATTACGTCGGTTCGGCGGAGTGAAATCGTAAACCAGATCACGCGAACGACGCACAGTATTGTATAGATTGCCGCCGAACATATTGCGAACCGCATCCAGCGGGGCGAAGACCGGGTCCGTCAATTCAAGCGCATCGATTGCGCGTGGGGTGCCCAGGTTCGGGGCCGCAATGCTAACCAGTCCAACCACTGAGGGTTGGTAATACTGTACTAGCCACAGGCGAGCGGCCAACGCGCCGGCGGAATGGCCGATCAGGGTAATACTTTCATCGGGCCGCATTTTGAACACGCGTTGCATGGCGATTTCAAGATAATCCGCCTGCTCGTCGAGTGGGCGCATCCAGGGCATATCGATGACGTAGGAAATATTGTCGGCACGATCACTCGACAGACGATGTATCGGGTCGGGAAAATATTCGCGCGTGTCCGGAATTATTAATCCGCCACGCTGCCATCCATGATCTTCCAGCAGATTATTGATGCCGGTTTTCTCCCACGAATCAGGCGAACCCATGTAGCCATGGATAAGCACCAGAACATCTGCACTTGCGATGTTCAAAATACCTGTTAGCAATAACACTGTCAGGTATTTGGCGAACTTTTTTGCCGGAGTAAGCATTTGGGGGCCTCTGCTATCAGGAAGTAATAAGTAAACAGCTTATCATAGAGCCACCCAAATCATCAGGCAAAGACATGAAAATTGTTACTGAGAAATTGGCGTAATTTCGGTATCCTACGCGGTCTTTAAAATTGGTACAAAATTCGGCGATGGAGTTAAACGAAATCCAGTCAATCCTGATCGATTCAAACGAGCGTCTACTGACACTCAGGGGGTATCTTTGACTACGATAGCAAGCAGGAGCGGCTCGAAGAGATAAACCTGCGCCTGGAAGATGCCAGTGTTTGGGGCAACCCTAAAGAAGCTCAGGCTCTGGGTCGCGAAAAATCCGAACTCGAAGGCATGGTGATGAGTATCGATGACTTGTCGCAGGGTGCAATAGATTCGCTGGAGCTACTCGAGCTTGTCAGACTCGAGGACGATGCTGAAACTCTGTCTCAGATTGCAAAGGACGCGTGCGAGATCTTAAAAGGTATTGAAGCACTGGAGTTTCGTCGCATGTTCTCGGGCGAGGTGGATGCGAACAACGCTTTTCTTGATGTTAAGTCGGGCTCAGGAGGCACCGAAGCGCAGGATTGGGCCGAGATGCTGCTGCGTATGTATTTACGCTGGGGTGAGGCTCAGGGATACAAAGTAGAACTAATCGAAAAATCGCCCGGAGATGTGGCGGGAATCAAAAGCGCCACGATCAAATTCACGGGTGAATACGCCTACGGTTACCTGCGTACTGAACTGGGTGTACATCGACTGGTGCGCAAGAGCCCGTTCGACTCAGGCAGTCGCCGGCATACCTCATTTGCAGGGGTGTATGTGTACCCTGAAATCGATGATACCTTTGAGGTTGAGATTAATCCTGCCGATTTGCGCGTCGATACCTATCGCGCCAGCGGCGCAGGCGGACAGCACGTGAATAAAACCGATTCGGCCATTCGCATTACGCATGAACCGACGGGTATTGTGGTACAGTGCCAGAATGATCGTTCACAGCATCGTAACCGGGATGCCGCGATGGCGATGCTCAAAGCGCGGCTGTATGAACGTGAGATGCAGGAGCGACGTGAAACGCAACAGACCGCTGAAGATGAAAAATCGGACATTGGCTGGGGCAGTCAGATTCGTTCTTATGTGCTGGATCAATCGCGTATTAAAGATCTGCGAACCGGAGTTGAAACGGGGAATACTCAAGCTGTGCTCGATGGCAGTCTGAATCAATTTATTGAGGCCAGCCTTAAAGCAGGCCTATAAAATCTTATTTAAATTATGTCTACACCTGAAGAAAATGATCAATTAGCGCAGCGGCTGGCAAAGCTCGACGAAATTAAGGCGCAGCGTAATGCTTATCCCAACGACTTTAAGCGCGAACAGGACCTGGGCGATTTGGCCGGTGCATATAGCGTCATGCCAAAAGAGGTGCTGGCAGAAGAAAGCGTCAGCGTCAGCGTGGCGGGCAGGATCATGACGCGCCGCATAATGGGCAAGGCCAGTTTTGTAACTATTCAGGACATGGGTGGGCGCATTCAGTTGTTTCTGCAGCGTAATGCGCTGGGGGAGGAGGCTTACGCAGAATTTAAAAAATACGATACCGGTGATATTGTAGGCGTGGAAGGGGTGTTGTTCAAAACCCAGACCGACGAGCTTTCGGTTCGTGTTTCTAGTTTGCGCCTGTTGACCAAGGCGTTGCGCCCGCTGCCGGAGAAATTTCATGGCCTGACCGATCCGGAAATTCGTTATCGTCAGCGATACGTAGATTTGATCATGAATCAGGATGTGCGCGATATTTTTAAAAAGCGCGCGGCTACTATTCAGTACATCCGGAACTATCTTGTGAATGAGCGGTTTCTTGAAGTGGAAACGCCGATGATGCATCCCATTCCTGGTGGTGCGGTTGCCCGGCCATTTAATACGCATCACAATACGCTGGACATTCCCCTGTATTTACGGATCGCACCGGAGTTGTATCTTAAGCGCCTGATCGTCGGCGGCCTGGAACGCGTATTTGAGATTAACCGTAGTTTTCGGAACGAAGGCGTGAGTACGCGACACAATCCCGAATTCACCATGCTGGAGTTTTACCAGGCCTACGCCACCTTTGAAGATTTAATCAGCCTTACTGAGGACATGCTGCGGGGTCTGGTTCGTGAAATCACTGGCAGCGCAATGCTCAGCTACCAGGGTGAAACGCTGGATTTTGAATCTCCTTTTGCGCGCATGACCATGGTTGAATCTATTTTGAAGTTTAATCCGGATCTGAGCCTGACGGATATCGATAACCTGAAGAATGCCAGCAAAATAGCCGGGGCAATGAAGCTCGAAATAAAATCCACGTACGGGCTCGGTAAGGTACAAACTGAAATCTTTGAAGAGACCGTTGAACACCGTTTATTGAACCCGACTTTTATCACGGATTACCCGGTTGAAGTTTCGCCTCTTTCGCGGCGTAACGATGAGCGTCATGAGATCAGTGATCGATTTGAGTTTTTTGCGGCGGGCAGGGAGCTGGCCAATGGTTTCTCAGAGCTAAACGACCCGATTGACCAGGCCGAACGCTTTCGTGCGCAGGTGGCTGAAAAAGAGGCGGGTGATGCAGAGGCGATGCACTTTGATGCGGATTACATCCGCGCGCTGGAGTATGGAATGCCGCCCACCGCGGGTGAAGGTATCGGGATTGATCGGCTGCTGATGTTGTTAACGGACAGCGCTTCGATACGTGAGGTATTACTGTTTCCTTTGATGCGGCCTGAAGTAACTTAGGCTCATTTTGATTAGCTATGCTACGAGTTGAAATGGATCGGGCACTAGATTGGAGTCGGGGCTTTAACCCCGGTAAGCTTTTTATATGCGGGACTGAAGTCCCACTTCCCGGTAAAGTGAATGATTAGCGCCCTTGAGTTAAACATTGGCCTGCGCTACACACGCGCCAAGCGCCGTGATCAATTCATCTCTTTTATCTCGCTGGTATCGATGTTAGGTATCGCGCTGGGTGTGTGGGCGCTGATCACGGTATTATCAGTGATGAATGGGTTTCACAATGATTTGCGCGATCGTATTCTGGCGGTGGCGTCCCATGCGACGGTTTCTGAGTATTCGGGCTTACTTAGCGACTGGCCATCGGCAGACAAAAAGATTTCAGCGCATCCTGATGTCATTGCCACGGCCCCATATGTACTTGGGCAGGGCATGATTACGCGTTCCAGCAAGGTACAGGGCGCGTTGATTCGAGGTATAGAACCCGAGCGCGAAGCCAGGGTGTCGCAGGTATTGGATAATATCGTTCTGGGTAATGTCGACGCTTTAAAACCCGGTAATTTCAGCGTTATTATCGGTAAGGCTCTGGCGCAGCAACTGGGCGCTCAGATAGGCGATAAGTTAACCCTGGTCGCGCCAAAAGGGCGTGTCACGCCGGCGGGTTTGCTGCCGCGGATGAAGCGTTTTACCCTGATTGGCTTGTTTGAGATCGGTGCGTATCAATACGACAGCGCCCTGGTGTTGCTAAACATCGAAGACGCAGCATTGTTTCTGGGGCTTGAAGACAAGGTAAGCGGTCTTCGCCTGGCGCTCTCGGATACCTTTGAAGCGCCGCGCATACGCTATGAGCTGATGGCACAAACCGCTGGTGACTACTATATACGCGACTGGACGCAGGACAATGTTAGTTTTTTTAGCGCGCTGAAAGTTGAAAAACGCGTGATGTTTATCATCCTGGCGCTGATTATTATGGTGGCGGCATTTAATATCGTCTCAACCCTGGTTATGCTGGTGACCGATAAACAGGCGGATATCGCTATATTGCGTACTCTGGGCATGGCGCCAGCCAGTGTAATGCGAATCTTTATGGTGCAAGGTACCATTATCGGGGTGACCGGGACGCTGGTGGGTGCGATTTTTGGTGTGATTACCGCGCTAAATGTGGCCGACATCGTGGCCGTGATTGAGCAGGCCTTTAATGTTGAGTTTTTCCCTGTCGACGTCTATGTGATCAGCGGGTTTCCATCTGAAATGCGTTTTAGCGATGTAATGGGCGTAATATTAATGTCACTCGGGCTCAGCTTTCTGGCGACAATTTACCCTGCCTGGCGCGCCTCCAGACTCGATCCGGCTGAGGCCCTACGCTACGAATGAATACGCCAGTATTACAGGCGCTTTCGCTTTCACAAACCTTCAGCGATGGCAGCCTGAACGTAGAAGTATTAAAAGCGATTAATTTTGAGGTATTTGCTGGCGAGCAAATAGCGATTGTCGGCACGTCCGGCTCAGGCAAAAGCACCCTGTTACATTTGCTGGGCGGTTTAAGCAAGCCAAGCCAGGGTGAAGTGTGGGTTGATGGCCAGAATATTTCTGAGCTGTCTGCAAAACAGCAGGGAGTATTACGAAACCGGGCATTGGGGTTTGTATATCAGTTTCATCATTTATTGCCCGAATTTAGCGCGCTGGAAAATGTGGCCATGCCTTTGCTGATTCGCGGTACAGATCGAAATGAAGCTGAGGATCGTGCCGCAAAACTGCTGGAGCAAACCGGCCTTGGCCAACGACTTGAACACAAACCGGGAGAACTTTCCGGCGGTGAACGCCAACGAGCCGCGGTAGCCAGAGCGCTGGTTACGCAACCAAAGTGTGTGCTGGCAGATGAACCAACCGGCAATCTGGATCATCTAACCGCAGATCATATTCACGGCATAATGGCCGAGCTCAACCAGCAATACGGTACAGCGCTGGTCATCGTTACCCACGACCGGCAGCTTGCTGCGCGCATGCGTCGTCAGATGCGACTGGTTGACGGAGTGCTGGAAGCTGAGTGAAGCCCCGGTTTTACAGTGTTTGATTTTCTCCTCATCGCAATCGCTGCATTTTTCGCGGGCGTTCTGAATGCAATGGCCGGAGGGGGCAGCTTTTTGACCTTACCTGCGCTGATATACATCGGTATTCCGCCAATCGCCGCCAATGCAACCAGTGCACTGGCGGTTTTTCCGGGCTATTTAAGCAGCTCCTTAGGGTTTAGGCAGGAGATTAGAGCCTTTGATCGAAAACGCCTGCTGCAACTACTTGGCTTGTCGTGTGTTGGTGGCCTGGCGGGAGCCGTGCTATTGTTAACCACACCATCGGATACTTTTCGTGACTTAATACCGTGGTTGCTTTTATTCGCGACCTTTTTATTTGCCATGGGTGGCCGGATTTCGGTCTACTTAAACCGGTCGTCAGAACAACAGGAGAAAACCAGCCCGCTGGCGGTGCTGGCCGTTTCGATATATGGCGGTTATTTCAATGGAGGCCTGGGTATTATTCTGCTGGCCCTGTTCTCAGGCATGGGATTTCGAGATCTCAATTTGATGAACGGCCTGAAAAATGTGTTGTCATTTCTGTTATCGGCGGTCTCGGTCACGGTATTTGCCGTCGCAGGCATCGTGCACTGGCCTGAAGCAATGATAATGATGATCACCGCAACCATTGGAGGCTACGTTGGCGCACGTCTGGTGCGCAAGCTGCCGGCAAAACAGGTAAAATATTTCGTGGTTCTCGTCGGTTTACTCATGACCATCGCATTTTTTGTTTTATGAAACGCACACTTCTTCCTGTCGTCATCCCCTCGAAGGCGGGGGTCCATAATGACGTCGTTGACAGGGGATGCTTTCAGGCATGTATTCTCGTCTTCACAGGGAAGATGTGTTATATAGCAAAAATCACCATAATCAGATGAATATTAACTGGTTAACTCTATCAGAAGCTGAGCACCAGCTAGCTCCCGCGCTCTATAGTCACCTGGCAGACAATGGTTCTCTGACGCGTCGCGTAAGGCAGGCGTGTGGCGGCCAGTTTGAAGTAAAACTAATCAACCATGAAACCGTGCAAGCGAATGATCAGGAGTGCGAATTGCTTGGTTTATTGGACGCTGCACAGGCGTTATCGAGGCAGGTGTTTTTATGCTGTGATCAAAAACCCTTGATTTTTGCACGGACTATTATTGGTCTGATTGAAAAAAATCGTTCATTGACAGATCGCATCGAAAAGCTAGGCGGGCATTCTCTGGGAAGTGTTTTATTCAGAGACCCACTAGCGATAAAACGCCAGATGCACCTGGCGTTCCTGTCTTCGGATCATGCCTTTTTTGAGTCGGTTGATTTGCCTGAATCCCGACCTGATAATAAGCTGTGGTTGCGCCGTAGTTTGTACGATTATGAAGCTTGTGAATTAATCGTCTACGAAGCATTTATCGCATTTGACGAGAGCCTGCCTCGTGTCGATTGAATGCGGTGTTTTATTCCGTGAGTGGGGTATCGTGGAGCCATGCCAGATAGCTAAACATTCAATTAAATTAACTTGAGAATCAGTTTGCAAAGCAGGGCATATTTGCACTAGAATACGCCGCCTTGATGCGGGGTGGAGCAGTTTGGCAGCTCGTCGGGCTCATAACCCGAAGGTCACAGGTTCGAATCCTGTCCCCGCTACCATTTCAAGCGATGAGTGCACAACGCGCTTATTGCAACGCGGCAATAAAGAATGGGCTACAGGCCCATTTTTTTTGCTTTGGATTTTGCGAGTTCTTACTCGTTTTGACATCAATTAGGGGGATACAATGCAGGCAGATATGACCGATTTGCGCGGTTTGCTGGAACCTTCGATTGAATCACTGGGTTATGAGTTGTTGTTACTTGAGCAAACTCATAACGACAAAGATGCGGTGTTGCGGGTATATATCGACGCGCCAGGTGGGATTTTACTGGAAGATTGTGAGCAGGTTAGTCGGCAAATTAGCCTGATCCTGGATCTTGAAGACCCGATTCGAGGGGCGTATGCGCTTGAGGTGTCTTCGCCGGGAGCGGATCGGCCTCTGGTCAAAGCAGAACATTTTGAGCGAGTTTTGAATCAGGAAATACGCGTTCTCACGCGTGATTATATTTTAGGCAGGCGACGTTTTAAGGGGCGCCTGGTATCCGTGGAAAACGAACAACTGGTCATCGAGGTAGATGGCGAAGAATACGACATCCCGCTGACGGGGATTGAGACGGCACGCCTGGTGCCAAACTTTGATGATTTATTAGACGAGAGAAGGATGAAAGATGGCGATTAGCAATAGAGAAATCCTGTTGATGGCAGAAGTGGTTTCGCGAGAGAAAGATCTCGAGCGTGAAATTATTTTTGCAGCGATTGAAGCGGCCTTGTCAACGGCAACCCGGAAATTTCACAAGGATGAAATCAATGCCAGTGTCATCATCGATCGTGAAACCGGGGACTACGATACATTTCGGGTATGGGATGTGGTTGAAGATGAATTTGAAGAATTTGATGAAGAACTTCATATCAAGCTCTCCGATGCGAAAAGCACGGATGCGAGCCTTGAGATTGGAGATCAGATTCAGGAAGCCATCGAGCAGGCAGAATTTGGTCGCATTCAGGCACAGGCTGCTAAACAGGTCATTATGCAGCGGGTGCGTGAAGCCAGTCGTGAACAGGTTATTGAGCGTTTTAAGGACCGCGAAGGAGAGATGGTATCGGGCACGGTCAAGCGTATGGAGCGCGGTGATGTAATTGTTGATCTGGGTGATGCCGAGGCCGTATTGCAGCGTCGCAATCAAATCCCAACAGACGGATTGCGCACCGGTGACCGGGTGCGTGCGTTATTACAGGAAGTCCGTGCAACCAATCGCGGTCCGCAGTTGTTTTTAGACCGCGTATCGCCACAGTTTTTGATTGAGCTGTTTAAGATCGAAGTGCCGGAAGTCGGTGAAGGCATGATCGAAATCCATGGTGCTGCACGGGATCCCGGTATTCGTGCCAAAATTTCCGTGCAGGCGAGAGATAAGCGTATTGATCCGGTCGGCGCCTGTGTCGGTATTCGTGGTTCACGCGTACAAAGCGTGTCCAATGAAATTGCGGGTGAGCGCGTGGATATCATTGTCTGGTCGGATCAGATCGCCGAATTTGCGCTCAAAGCGCTGGCACCGGCGGAAATTGACTCACTGCTGATTGATGAAGAAAAACGTTCCATTGATGTCGTGGTTGGTGAAGAGAACCAGTCGCGTGCGATTGGTCGTGGTGGTCAGAACGTGCGCCTTGCCTCTGAACTGGTGGGCTGGGAGCTCAATATTCTGACGGACGAAGAGGCAGAGCAAAAGCAGGCAGAAGAGATTTCTGAGCTGGTGGAGCGATTCCAGGATAATCTTGGTATTGATGAAGATGTCGCAACCGTACTGGCCAATGAAGGCTTTAATACGGTGGAAGAGGTCGCGTACACTGAAAAGCAGGATCTGGTTGATATTGAAGAGTTTTCTGAAGAGATGGTGGATGAATTGCAGCGTCGTGCACAGGATATTATGTTGACGCGAGAGATCGCAGCACAGGCGGCACTGGTGCCGGAAGATGATTTACTCAATATGGAAGGAATGACCGAAGTCATGGCTAAAGAATTAGCTGCGAAAGGTGTGCGTTCGATGGAAGGCCTGGCTGAATGTGCGACCGACGAGTTAATGGATTTAATTGTAATAGAAGAGCAGGAGGCGCAAGCATTAATCATGACCGCACGCGCACCCTGGTTCGAGTAATTCAAGCTACAATACGCGAATAAAGAGAGGTAACATTTCATGTCAGAAGTAAAGATCAAAGAATTTTCAGCGCAAATCGGCTTGCCGGTAGAGCGACTGCTTGATCAGCTTGCGAATGCAGGGATCAAAGGTAAGACTGCGGCTGATGGGCTGGATGACGGTGAGAAAAAGGCGCTACTCGTTTATTTGCGGGGACAGGCAGCAGCTAATACAAAAGCCGTGCCCGTTACGCGATCCCGAAAAAGTAGTGAAATTCGACAAACTTCCAAAACCGGTGCTGCGAAAGCCGTGCAGGTGGAAGTTCGTAGAAAACGGCGCGTTATTTCGCGCAATGGGCCCGCGGACCAAAGACCGGGTGAACTGGAACGTCTTGAAGCAGAGAAAAAGCAACGTGACATCGACCGCGCAAAAGCGGAAGAGGTACGTCAGGCACAGGCCGAACGTCTGAGCGCTGAAAAAGCAGCCGAGCAGGCCAAGCGAGAGGCCGAGGAAGATGCGTCGCGGCAACGTGCACTTGAAGAAGAACAAAAACGCCAACAGGCTGCGGACGAACTGGCTGCCGAAACAAAAGCAGCGAAAGAGTCCGAACAGACCAACGCTAAGCCGGAAACAAAAGCTCCTGAAATAACGCCTGCAAAGGCTGCTACGCCTGCAAAGGCTGCTACGCCTGCAAAGGCTGCTACGC
>JAUVBY010000181.1 GCA_030590945.1 Gammaproteobacteria bacterium
ACTGTCCGGTTTAATTTTCGTAGGATCACGTTAAACGACAATACAACAATGTTTGCAGAAGACACTTATGTTTAGAGACTTAAAACCTAAATCCCGTTTTATCGTCATCCTCGCGTATGCGGGGATCCATAATACCGTCAGAAACAGGCTTATGGTTTCCCGCCTTCGCGGGAATGACGCTTTAACCGGACAGTAGTGAACCTTTGTATAAACATTCGGTTTTCACCATTACGAACAACGCTGGGATTATTCAAGCGCGGCTAGTTACCCACGCCATTTTGTCTATCATCTCTCCGCGCGCAATAACCTTTGCACCATATTTAATTCTCATTTAAACTCTGGAATCTCACATTCAAAGGCCTGATACCTTGAGCTTCGGCGAACGCTTCCTTCATTACCCTGATCTATTCCCTGCACGTCCTGCAGGCGAACCCTGGGGCGAGCAAACGCTGTCTCTCAATATCGCCGGCCCTGCCTGTTTTAAAGGGCTTAACGCAAATCAACTGGAAGCAGCACGGAATCGCTTCGGCGATTCTGATTCCGAAATCGCTGCAGATCAGCCACCGGTTAACGTGAATGTGATGCAAATGGAAGAAGAGGAGTACATTCTCTTCGATCGCACCGGCTGGGAACAAAGCCTCGATCTTGATTTTTTGCCAGATAAAGTACGCATCGCGGCCTACAATTTTATCGGCCTGATTCAGCTACAACCAAAGCTGGAGGCTACGCTTTGGACCTGCGATGCTGGTGATGAAGAATTCCCAAGCATATTTGAAAACTTTTACCGTGTGCTCGTTGCCTACCAGGCTCTGGAGCGGGGCGGAATTCTGCTACACAGTGCGGGTATTCTACTGGATGGTAAAGCGCAAATTTGTTACGGCCACTCCGGAGCCGGGAAGTCAACGCTCACCCGTCTTGCAGTTCAGAGCGGGCATGAGATTCTAAGTGATGACCTGAATCTAATCGTTGACCTGGACGAACCGCAGGTTCGTCGTATACCTTTTGCTGGTGATTTTGGTAGAGTTCCAGTGGGCGCAGAAATTCATCCTCTTGGTGGCGTATTTCGCCTGAAACAGGGGGAGAATAACCGGGAACAGCTTTCACCCGCGGTGGCATTCAGCTCTCTGATTGCCTCCTCACCATTTGTCAACCGGGACCCGTATCGATATGAGCGTGTGGCTGAAATCACCGAAAAACTACTGAGTAAATTTTCGCCATCGCAACTGACATTTTCAAAACAGGGCGGTTGCTGGGACCTTTTTAGTTCGAACCCATAAAACACAGAATGGATACAAACACTACACAATACAAAACCTGCGCAGATGTTCGCTTTCGTGTAATCGCGGGCGAAGGCGTCATCATTCGCCAGGAAATCGGAGAAGCCCTGGTCGTCAACGAAGTGGGGGCTAGCATTCTCAAATTGCTGAATGAAGGTGTATCCACCTCTAAGCTGATTGAACGCATTGCGCAGGAATTTGACGTTGAAGAAGAACGATTGACGCTGGATGTTCATCGCTACCTGTCGGAACTTGAATCCGCAAACGTAGTTGAAAAAGTCGCGTAGGTAAATTACAGAGGAAGTTAACCATGCAACTATCCGATTTGACACGCAAGTTTTGTAATGAAAATATTCTGTTCTCAGTTCTGCTGGAACTAACTTACCGCTGCAATCTGGACTGCACATTTTGTTATAACGATCGAAGCCTTAAAGGCACGCCCTTCCGATTTGAGCACTATAAAAAACTCATGGAAGATTTGTTGCAAATGGGAACACTTAATATTTCATTGAGCGGCGGCGAACCGCTGGCACACCCCGATTTTTTCCGAATCGGCGCGCTTGCCCGTGAAATGGGGTTTGTGACGCGCGTAAAAACCAACGGGCACGCTCTGCGCTCGAGATTACTGGAACGCCTTAAAAAAGAAGTCGATCCGTATAATTTAGATTTGAGCCTGCACGGCGCCAGTGCAGCCGTCCACGACCGTCAGACCCAGGTACCTGGAAGTTTCGAGCGCTTAATGCAAAATTGCGCTGAAATGAAGGCGATCGGAATGCGATTTAGATTCAATATGCCGATGACGCGTTGGAATGAGAACGAGATCAGTGAAGTTTTCGATATCGTAGATTTGTTCGAAACAAGCATCAACATCGACCCAGTCATCACATCGCGGGACAATGGCGACAAAGCGCCCCTGTCCCTCTCTTCATCTGAAGCTGGTATGATGAAATTGAGCGATCTGATGGGAAAACGCCGTAAAGCGCAAGCTCTAAAATACGGTGTTTCCGAAAACACAGGGAACGACATAGTCATTCCGCAAAAGAAACATTGCGGCTCCGGCTCCTCTACCGTCACCGTCGACCCCTACGGTAACGTTTACCCTTGCGTACAACTTAGGCGTGCGGCCGGGAACTTACACAAACAATCGATTAGACAAATCTGGGAAGGTTCCGAAGTGCTTGATGAAGTTAGGGAACTTACCGTCCGTGTAAAAGAGTGGACAGCAGAGCAGGGGGAGTCGTGCCAGAAAATTGGATTTTGCCCCGGAACCGCCTTACATGAAACCGGAAGCGCCACCAAGCTTTATCCCCAGGCGGAAATGCGTGTAACGATTTTGGATAAAAAATCAGTCAGAGAAGAAGTCTGACCGGGTTTCGTATTCTCAAGAATACAAATACCGATCGTCGGAAGTCAGGACGAAGCTGTTGCACAGGCACCGCCACCGGGAGCCGGTGCACCAGGGGCTTCCTTACCCGTACTAGAGCAATCAAATGCGATTGCTTCCAACTGCTCGACCATAATGATTTCAGGCGATACGTAGGGCTTTTTTTGCGAGTTCTTCAGTGTTGTAGTTCGACTATCAGTAGATTTTTTCATATTCATGTTTAAGATTTTACTCTATAGTTCACTCGTTATCCAATAGTTTTGAACCGCCTTAAGCTAAGGTAGCGATGTATAACCATCACCTATAATTTGGTAAATCTGACGCATCCAGACAGAAATTTCAGTACTATTTTCCAACATACCAGAGACTGCCTCTCCGATATTCGATTTATTTTGCACAAACACTTCGTCCAGCAACGCACTATTCAGCTGAACTGCAGGGTTATTCAAAGACAACCCGCTGGGCGCGTAGGCTACGATGGGGCCACCATCAGAATCAAGCACCAGCTCTTCTGCTATTGAACGCCAATAAGGCGAATCATGCCACGCTGCTGCACAGGTCATTGCACTCAATATGCCACTTCCACCGGAAATCTGGGCTATATCGCTGCTCTCTAATATCACGGGTATACCCAAAGTCGTTCCACCACCATGGCCAATATAATTCGCCCACAGGCCGTTTACAGCCAGGTTGTCTCGAAACGTCGCACGACCAGCATCGATATCAGCCACATCGTCGAAATAAAGCTCCTCATCTGGAACTGCCGGCGCGCCATCGGCAGCCAATTGGATAGCCAATTGGGCAGCTAGCCCCTGAGAGTCATGTTTGAAAAAGCCCGCATCGGGGTCATCGTGATCAGCGACCCACAATATCTTACGCGCATGACTAGCTTGTTCATAAAGATCCAGCTTATCAATGTAGCTCAAAAGCTCGGTATCATCCTGTGCTGGAATGCGGCTGATATTAACTTCCGGAGTAGCATCTCCATCAAAATCGCCAAGACAACTATCACAAGCGAACAAGCCGTATGGCGTTGGCACCATGATGGTTGAAACCAGGTTATCACACAGCCCCGTCACATCACGATAATCGTTGCAGGCATCACCAGCCAGCACGACATGCTGAACACCCCAGCTGCTATTTGCCCAGTCAATGAAATTTCGAATATTTGCGGGGTGTTTGTTGCCGTAATTCATCGAAGTATCGATATCGTCGGTCCAGACAACGCGAGTAGATAAACTGCTGGAACGGTAATCGGCTAATGCATTAGCACTGGTTTCCATGCTGCGATCTGCCACTACCAGATAATCCACTACGCTATCTACCTGATACGGGAATTGATCCGCTGCAGAACCATCCAGAGCGATTATTGCATTTTTCTCAACGGCAAGATAACTTTCGCCGGGTATTGCACGGAACGTCACCCGCCTACCAGCCAGACCTCGATCAATTCGTAAGCCCTTTATTCGAACCGGTTCATTTCCCAGGCGATATACCGCAATTTTTTTACTGCTAAAGCCATCGATACTAAGCACGCCACTGACGGGGGCGGTCACCTGAAGAACGCCATCCCGGGCCACGGCTAATCGTTGGTACGTTAAAGTCATACCATCGAGATAAACATA
>JAUVBY010000135.1 GCA_030590945.1 Gammaproteobacteria bacterium
AAAATCGCAGTAGCAAGGGCTATGCCAAACACACCCACCGGAAATTCCATTAGACGGTCTGAATAATATAACCAGGACACACTACCGGTGGCTAACAACGTTGCTATTGCGGTGTTGATCAACAGGTTTACCTGCGCAACCGATACACCGAACAATGCTGGCAGGGTCAACTTATATACTCGAACTGCACCTTGCGCCGCTAGCTCGTCGCCCGCTTTTGTTCGTACACGGGGCACGGGCAGGTTTCCCGCTTTATATAAAAACGGCAGTTGAAACATTAACTGCAAAAACCCCGCTACGAATACAGATATGGCGATCGCATAGGTCGCGTATGAATAGTAAGAAGCAAAGAACCAGGCACCGAGTATCATGCAAATATTGAGTATTACCGGCGTGAAAGCAGGCACCGCAAAGCGCCCTTTGGTATTCAAGATTCCCGCTGAAAGTGCCACCAGCGAAATGAAAAACAAATATGGAAACATGATTCTCGTTACGTCAATCGCTAGTGCAAACGCGTCAGGGTTTTTAGCAAATCCCGGCGCGATCAACCGGACCAATGCCGGTGCAAATATGACACCTACTGCTGTTACCAGTAGCAGAACCAGCATCAGACGCCCACTGACCAGTGCGAGAAAACGCCGCCCATCTTCAGCGCTGTGGTTAACATCATACTCTGCGTAAACCGGCACAAACGCCGCCGAGAATGCACCTTCTCCAAACAGGCGACGAAAAAAATTGGGAATTCTAAACGCGACAAAAAAAATATCGGCCACCATCTGGCTGCCCATTACCTGCGCAAAAATATTATCCCTGATCAGGCCGCTGATACGCGATACCAACGTCATCAAACCAATGACAAAAGTGGATTTTAGTAACGTGGAACTCATAGCGTGCGTATTGTAAGTGATAACATTGCCGGCTGCACTGGAGGCTTTGCGATTCTAACCAATTAGCCTGTGTAACAAGCGCCTGACCCTGTTACCATATCACCATGCTCAGAGCCTACGCTACCCTGCTTTCCGGTTATATTGGCTGGGGTCTGTTTCCGCTCTACTGGCAACTGCTGGCGCACGTACCGGCGCTGGAAGTCACTTTGCATCGCATCGTCTGGTCTATTCCTGTACTGGCCTTAATGGTGTTTTTCAGCTCGCGCAGAAAGCTGGAGTTTTCAGAAACTCTGCGCTCCCGCCAGCAGCTAAAGCTGTTAATCGTTACCGCAATATTAATCACCGTAAATTGGGGCGTCTATGTTTGGGCGGTTGCGAATGCGCGTGTACTTGAAGCTAGTATGGGGTATTTTCTCACACCTTTGATTAATATCGCAGCCGGTGTTTTTATTTTTCAAGAGAAGCTAAGCCGGCTTAAATGGCTCTCCATTATGTTCGCGGCTCTCGGAGTGGCCTACTATATTATTTCCCTGGGTAGCCTGCCGTGGGTGGCGCTTACCGTTGGAATCAGTTTTTCCAGTTACGGAATATTACGCAAGAAAATCCAAACCGGGCCCATCGTCGGTTTATATACCGAAACAATGATGATGGCGCCCTTCGCGCTGGCATTATTAGCCTATTTACACCAGCAGCATACCGCCGTATTTATGCAACTAAATCCGTCAACCGATCTGTGGTTAGTGTTGGGTGGTTTAGTGACGGTCGTACCCCTCGCATTATTTACCACCGGCACACGTTCCCTGCCTATGACCAGTGTTGGCATATTGTTTTTCATTACGCCCAGTATGCAGTTTGTGATGGGCGCAGTGGTTCTGGGTGAACCTGTGAGCATTCATAAATTGATCTCATTTTCGATAATCTGGGCCGGATTGATTCTCTATTCGATATCTCTACTCAGAAGCCCCTCATTGAATTCTCCTTAAGTCATTCAGTCAGCACCCCGGGCGCGGGACAAAACAATATCAGGTAAAAGAGGAATCATCCATTCGTGGGCGGGCAATATCTGACTGAATAATCGCGGCAGAAATATTGTCATGTGCTTCGCGTATGAGTGCAGCGCTAAACAGGGTTTGAACCATGTCTTCAAGCGCGTCTTCGTGCTTGATCAGCATGCCTTCAATCATCTCATCATCCAGCACACCCGTCAGACCATCGCTGCATATCAGGTGAACATCACCGGGCCGCACAACGTCGCTGCTCACGTCAATATTGCAATCTTCCTGAATGCCCAGTGCGCTGGTTAAAACATGTTCAAACGAGCTTATGTGCTTGCCGTTTCTATGTTCCACCCCGCTATCGCGCAACTCCTGAGCGACGGTTTGATCGACCGTCAATTGTTCAATCGTTCCTTTTCGAAAACGATATAAGCGGCTATCACCCACATTCACGATTGTAACTTTAAGGCCATCATACCAGGCGGCTACCAGGGTAGTGCCCATGCCTGAGTATTCCAGGTTATCTTCCGACAGGGCCAATACCTCTGCGTTGGCTTTTAGCACTGCATCTTCAATGCTCTCACCTTCAATCATGGCATCACGCACGACTTCAATAGCTTTACGGCTGGCCACCTCGCCCGCTGAATGGCCACCCATGCCATCCGCCAGTATCGCCAGGTTCAGTTCCGGAAAAACCGCTACGGAATCCTGATTAGATTTTCGTACGGTACCAATATCCGTCGCACAGCACATTTTTCGACTCAGCATCGGCCTAACACTCTTTGCTCTCACTAAGGCCTAATCCCGCTGAATAAGCGGCTATTTCAGCAAAATGATCTGCAGAATTATATGAGCGGAGACAATCCATATAGTGTCAGCTAAATACTTCGCAAAAGTTCGTTAATACCAACTTTACTCAGCGTTTTTTCATCCACTTTCTTTACTATCACGGCACAGTATAAGCTGTGAGATCCATCTTTCGCGGGTAAATTTCCTGACACCACAACCGAACCGGGGGGAATATAACCGTAACTCACTTCTTTGGTTTCCCGATCGTAAATGCGTGTGCTTTGCCCAATATACACACCCATTGATATAACGGACCCGTGACCTACGATCACACCTTCGACCACCTCACTGCGCGCACCAATAAAACAGTTATCTTCAATAATGGTTGGGCCGGCCTGCAACGGCTCCAGTACTCCACCAATACCTACCCCGCCCGACAAATGGACATTTTTACCTATTTGCGCACACGATCCCACCGTCGCCCAGGTATCCACCATCGACCCCTCATCAACGCGTGCACCAATGTTTACATAACTGGGCATCAGCACCACATTTTTGGCGATATACACGCCCTGACGCACCGCAGCTGAAGGTACAACGCGAAACCCGCCCTGCTTAAAATCTTCTTCGGTATAGTCATCAAATTTACCCGGGACCTTATCGTAGTATCGCGCATCCGGGCTGGTGATCATTTTATTGTCCCGAATACGAAAAGACAGCAATACGGCCTTTTTAAGCCACTGATTGACCTGCCACCCATCTGCAACGGGTTCTGCCACGCGCACTTCGCCGGAATCCAACAAGGCGATAACCTTGTTTACGGCATTTCGAACCTCGTCTGATGCATTATCGGGAGTAATGTCTGCGCGGTGGTCCCACGCCTGTTCTATAATATTTTTAGTATCTTGCATGATTTGGTTAAAATAGTTTAAATCGAATTGTATTACCAGTTTACGAGATGAGAAATTTTCACTTTAGTATAATTTCATCTCAGTCTAGAGGCTAATTTGAATGAGGCCCTTTGCGATGACTTTTCCTCCCTGAACTGGCTTTCTTACCTGGCTTGCCACCCGGCTTTGAACGGCTAAAGTGCGTTTTACGTTCGTGCTCAAGTCGGGAAATTTTTAATTTTTGCCCCGAAACCCAGACATTCTTTAAATCATTAAAAATATCTTTGGGCATGCCTTCGGGCAAATCTATCAGGCTGAAATCGTCCTGAATATTGATCCGCCCGATGTGTTCGCTGTCCATGCCTGCTTCATTCGCAATTGCGCCCACAATATTCCCCGGCTTAACCCCATGATCATATCCAACTTCAATACGATAACGTTCCATGCCTTTTTCGGGCGGCCCGTCTCTGCCAGGGCGACGCTCACCCCTTTCAGTATCTCGTTCACCACGCTCATTACGGCGCGACGGCTTGTTTCGACCATCGCGATCACGACCTTCATCCCGTGAGTTAGCCGTTTTATGCTGTGCCTGAGGCCTGGCCTGCAATAATAAGGGATTGTCTCCCTGGGATAGGTGCGCAAGCGCTGCCGCAATATTTTCAATCGGAGTTTGATGTTCGGTCTGGTATTCTTCAATCAAATTGATAAAGAATTCCAGCTTCTCGCCTTCCAGGGTATCGCTGATGCGTTGCTTAAATCGCGCCACGCGACGATCATTCACTTCTTTGGTAGTCGGTAACTCCATCAATGTGATTTTTTTACGCGTGGCCTTTTCAATGGCAAATAACAAGCGCTTTTCGCGAGGCGCAACAAACAAAATTGCGTCGCCTTCTTTGCCAGCGCGCCCGGTTCGCCCGATTCGATGCACATAGGCCTCGGTATCGTAAGGAATATCGTAGTTAATCACATGACTGATGCGGGGCACATCGAGCCCTCGTGCCGCGACATCCGTTGCGACCAGAATATCCAGCTTCCCGCTTTTGAGATGCGATATGGTGCGCTCGCGTTGATTTTGGGCGATATCTCCGTTTAGCGGAGCTGAGGCATAACCTCTTGCCTGCAATTTGTCCGCCAGTTCAGCGGTCGCGGTTTTGGTTCGCACAAACACGATCATGGCTTCAAACGGTTCCGCTTCGAGAATACGCGTCAAGGCATCGAGCTTATGTACACCTTTAACCATCCAGAAGCGCTGGCGAATCGTCTCCGCCGTCGTCGTTTTCACCTTGATGATGACCTGCTCCGGGTCGTTCAGGTATTTTGTGGCAATACGGCGAATCTGTTGAGGCATGGTGGCAGAAAACAGAACAATCTGGCGCTGCTCGGGAATTTGTTCCAGAATCCACTCAACATCGTCAATAAAGCCCATACGCAGCATTTCATCGGCTTCGTCAAGCACCAGGGTTTTGAGCTGGCCCAGTTTAAGCGTGCCTTTGCGCATGTGATCCATCACCCTGCCAGGCGTGCCCACCACTACATGCACACCTCGATTTAGCGCACGAATCTGGCCCCGGTAATCCTGACCACCATATACCGGCAGCACGTGGAACCCTTTCAAGTGACGAGCATAATTCTGAAAAGCTTCAGCCACCTGTATCGCCAGTTCTCGCGTAGGTGCAAGTACCAGCACCTGCGGATCTTTTTGTTTTAAATTCAGATTCGACAGAATCGGCAAAGCAAACGCAGCGGTTTTTCCAGTGCCGGTTTGAGCCTGGCCTAGTACATCCCGCCCCTGTGCAATCAGCGGTATGGTTTTCGATTGAATGGGCGATGGAATCTCGTAGCCCACATCATCCAGGACTTTGAGTATAGGTTGGCTCAACGCGAGTTGATCGAAAGAAGCGACTGTTTCAGTAGTCATGAGCAATGCCGGGGTAGATTTTTTGCGAAACGCGAAGTGTTTGAATACGCGTCAAACCGCGCATCCTAAAAGGGTCGCGGATTTTACACTTTTACCACTGAAGTTGCTTAGCTAATTTAAAGCAAATAACTTACACCTACAACCTACAGTGCCATCATACGGTCTTCCATCCCATGCTGCATACATGCTGCCTGATAGGTATTGTACAGCAGGCAGGCAATGGTCATCGGCCCGACACCACCTGGAACCGGCGTAATGGCAGCGGCGTGCTCAGCGGCAGCCGAAAAATCAACGTCTCCCACCAGTTTTGCTTTGCCTTCAATTTCTACCCGATTGATACCCACATCAATAACCACCGCACCGGGTTTAACCCAATCACCCTGAATCATTTCAGGGCGACCAACCGCAGCCACCAGTATATCAGCACGTCGACATACCCCGGCCAAATCCTGAGTACGTGAATGCGCAATGGTTACGGTACAGTGCTGCTGCAGTAACAATGCGGCCATTGGTTTACCGACAATGTTTGATCGCCCTACAATAACCGCATTTTTACCTGACAGATCACCAAGCTGATCTTTTAGAAGCATCAAACAACCCAGTGGTGTACACGATACCAGGCCGGGCTCACCAATTGCCAGCTTGCCTACGTTGAGAATATGAAACCCGTCTACATCTTTCGCCGGATCGATCGCATTGATCACGGCTATTGAATCAATATGTTCGGGCAACGGGAGCTGCACTAGTATCCCATGCACCGCATCATCATGATTCAGATCATTCACCAGGGCCAGTAATGCTTCCTGGCTGGTTTGCGCATCCAGTTCGTGATGAAACGACGCCATCCCTACTGCTTTGGTTTGCCTGTTTTTATTTCGCACATAAACATGACTGGCCGGGTCTTCACCCACCAGAACCGTAGCGAGCCCCGGTTGAATGTCGGTTTCTTTTTTTAGTTGTGTAGTCCGTCTGCTGATTTTTTCACGCAGATTCTGCGCAAACGCCTTGCCATCAATAATGCTCGCCATACTAATACCCTATTGTTAAAAACGGATGATATTCACGCGGGTGTATTTTACGCATTAGCCCATAAAATAAATGCACTAATACGCCACTGATCTACTTGAAAGCGTAGTCTTGTACTCGTGCCCATTTAGAATTAATCTAGGAGTCTGTCGGATTTTGCTCGAGAACAGCTAAACCCGACAGATTCCTGACCCCTTTTACTTTTGGAACCTGAATATTTATGTCAGCAGATCTAACCATTCTCTTTGCTTTTCCCGGCCAGGGTGCCCAGTACCCGGGTATAGGCAAGGACTTGTACGACGCCTATGACAGCGTCAGACACACATACGAAGAAGCGAGTGATATCCTGGCTTACGATATGGCGTCTTTATCGTTTTCCGATCCCGACAATAAAATCAACCTCACGCGCTACACTCAACCGGTGCTGGTAACGCACCATGTTGCCTGCTTGCGCCTGTTCAATGAACTCAGCAATGGCAGCATTCAACCAGCCTACGCAGCCGGGCATAGTCTGGGAGAATATTCTGCGCTGTTATGCGCCGGCTCGATCGATTTCAAACAGGCCCTGTCCATGGTCAGTGAGCGCGGCAATTTAATGGGACAATACGGCCAGGGCGAAATGGAAGCCCTTACCCTGGAATATGATGAAGCCCGTAACCTGGCGGACGAGTTTTATTGCGGTGTTGCAGCGCTTAACCTGACCGATCAAACAGTAGTAGGTGGTCTGGCAGATGATTTACAGGCACTCGCCGAGGCGATGAAAGAACGTTTTCCCCGCAAACGCAGCACCCGGCTCAAAACCGAAGGGGCCTTTCATACTTTTTACATGGTAGAAGCCGCCAAGCGGTTTCGCGAGGTTCTGGATGCACATAATTTTGATACACCCGGCATTAAGGTTTGTTCAAACTACAGCGGTACTTTTCACGATTCCAGCCCTGCTTCCATTCGTTCGCGCCTGTTTATGCAATTATTCAATCCGGTACTGTGGCATAACAATTTAAACCATGTGGTTGATCAGGGCGTCAATTTGATCATTGAGTTTGG
>JAUVBY010000065.1 GCA_030590945.1 Gammaproteobacteria bacterium
CCGCATACGCGAGGATGACGATAAAACGGGATTTAGGTTTTAAGTCTCTAAACATAAGTGTCTTCTGCAAACATTGTTGTACTGCCGTTTAACGTGATCCTACGAAAATTAAACCGGACAGTAGTAGAAAACTCTATGAAATTATCAGCCAGAATCACACTTTTAGCAATTCTTGTACCAACCTTTAGTTTTGGTACAGAAACCCCTAAACATGAAGACCATGAAGACCATGAAGCTAAAACCGGAGTAGAAATATTGTCTCCTGATTTACGAGATTTACTTTCCAGGGAAATGGAAGCCTTGCAAAACGGCATGATGTCCATCATTCCAGCATATGTTTCTGGTAACTGGGCAGAGATAGAAAGCACAGCAAATAAAATAAAAAGTAGTTATATACTTAAACAAAGCCTAACAGAAGAACAAGTAAAGGAATTGCACTCCACATTACCACATGAATTTATTGAAAAAGACCAACGCTTTCATTATTTAGCAGGAATGCTGGAGCATGCCGCAAAAAACAAAAAGCCAGAGTTAATAAATTTCTATTTCTCAGAAATGAACGAATCATGTGTCAGTTGCCATAGCAAATTCGCGACCCATAAATTTCCCGCGCTTGGAGCAGAAAAAGAAGGTCAAAATACGCATTAGTATGTATAACAAAACCGTTTAGTGCAGGGGAAAATTTCATTGCTGCTCAGGCACTTTGGAATGACTCGGCTCTGATCGAATCGAAATAAGCGATCGATAACGCCGCTAGAAGTATAATCCTATAAGCGTCTAGCCCTGCCTCATATTTCCCTCAGCAAGGCCAGAGCGAGCGCGGTTTGGTAAATCCAAATAAACGATCGATAACGCCGCTAGAAGTATAATCCTATAAGCGTCTAGCCCTGCCTCATATTTCCCTCAGCAAGGCCAGAGCGAGCGCGGTTTGGTAAAATCCAAATAAGCGACCGATAACGCCGCTGAGGGGATATGAGGCAGGGCTAGCTTTTGTTGCGTAACCACTTACGCATATGCGTCGTCTGGCGCCGGCTAACCTCCAGAATATCGTCGACCGGCTTAAAATGTACCACCCATTTCCCAATTTTCTCATCTTTGGTCAAGCCATCGATATGCGCTTTTGATACCAGCGCATTTCGATGAATCCGGATAAACTTATCACTGAGCTCATCTTCAAGCGAATTCAACACTTCTGATATAACGTGCTCACCATCGATGGTACGCAGACGAACCAGCTTGCTGTCCGCTCGAAAATAAATAACGTCGCCCAACGGAACCAGGCGAATTTTGCCTTTTTCAGTGAGCGCAAAATTTTGTCTCGGCTCATCAAGAGGAAGTTTCGCTGATTTTGCCTGCGTCATGGGCTTTAACTTACTTAATGCCGTTTTTAATCGCTCGCGACGTATCGGTTTAAGCAAATAATCGATGGCATTTGCATCAAAAGCTTCCAGCGCGAACTCGTTGTAAGCGGTCGTAAATACAACCGCTGGCGGGTTTTTAAAAGCCGTAAGGTGTTGCGCGACTTCCATCCCGGACATACCCGGCATACGAATATCCAGAAATACCAACTCCGGCTCGTAATCATTGCACTTATTCAGTGCATCCTGGCCGTTATCGGATTCGATTATATTAAATTCATCGCTCACGTCTGACAGGATCGCCTTCAAACGCGTGCGTGCCAGCGACTCATCATCGACTATTAAACATTTCATAAATTATGACGCTCTGCGTGGTAAGGGTATAACTATAAACCTAGCTAGGCCGCATATCAATGCTACCTACGTCCATGCATACGAGATAGCTCGCTTCATGGCACATCACCGATCAGTATATTATTGTTCAAATATGACCGTTTCCCAGCGGGTTTTCTGGATCAATGCCCTGCATAAACGCCCGGTGACGGTCCGCCGAGGTCAGCTGATAGACCAACCCTAACCAATTGTTAATAATGGCTTTTCCAGTGTCACCCCAGGTATCATCCAGCAGTGGCACGACCTCATCTTCGGGGAATTTATCCATGCTGATTTGCCCCGCTTCGCTGGACAACACCGCGTCTCTGAAATGATTCAGTACGCGGGTCGCCTCCCGGCTAAAATAATTTTCCGGAAATGGCGGATAGCTGTTTCGCTGACCCGCGACATAACGACTCACCTCGCGCTTGTATTCTTTAAACAGGCTAATTACGTCGTATTCGGGGTGACCCTGAAAAAAAACAAAGCGAAACCCGTCTTCGCTGGTCGCCAGATAAAAATCAGCATCTTCGCTGGATACCAGCACCCTGAGATTCGCATCACGGAACTGACGCGAATTGGTTTCATACACGTGTGAATGCGGCGCATCAAAGCGAGTATTAATATTGGCAACCAAAGGATGATGAAAATCAACGATACGGTGCGAATAAACACCCCAGCGCTTTTGTTCCAGCCGATAACGCTGGATTCCGTGGTCGTGCTGAACGATCGCATGAGTTGCCAGGCATGAGCACAATACCGAACTTACATATTGCCGTGCCCATTCAACAATCTCAAGCAATGGGTTCCAGAAAGGTTCATCTTTCAGCTTGCTTTGCACCGGATTCGCGCCGGTTATGATCAATGCATCCAGCCCGACGCTTTTAATCCGATCAAAGGTTTCATAGTAGGTATCAATGTGCGTCTGGGCTTTTTCGTTACGCTCAAATTCGGGCACGCTAAACAAATGTATTTTAAATTGCGCGATTCGATTGCAACCACCCACCATACGCATAAACTGACGCTCTGTCGCCTCGAGAGCTGCATCCGGCATCAGATTCAAAATACCGATATGCAATTCCCGGATATCCTGCTGCTGTGCCCGATCTGGCGACAGAACCTCAACGCCTTCTGCGCGAAGGCGCTCAAAGGTCGGTAGTTTTGAATGAGCTATTAGTGGCATTTACGCAATTTCGGGATCAGAGCACTTCGGCGATCAGATCGAGCACGTCCTGCTCTGAGTTGAGCGACATCACACGACAGGCATCGATGGTATATCCATGTTTTTCAGCAATCCGCTCGTACAGAGGGCGACGGTATTCGATCAAACGTGGAAACACCCATTGTACAAATTCATCGGGATTCATTTGTAAGGTCGATTCGAGATCATTTAAGCGCAAAAACGCATCGATCTGTTCATCCAGAAACATTTCGTTATAATACATAGGCTTGGGGTCAGCGACGGCCCGTTTGATCATCAATTTTTCCAGCGCTGCATCCGGCTTCAGATACAGGACAATCGATTGCTCAGCCAGGGCATCCCAGATTTCTTCATCTCCAAGTTCGCACACACTACCGCCCGCATCATTGACAAAATGCGGATATTCATAGATCTCCCGGCCTTTGCGTATGAACTCGCGCACGTCCGTCATGGCATTCACCTCAGCCTCCCGGTGTAAACGCTGCCGGCGCTTAAATTCATCGAGACTCAGGCCGTCCAGCTGTGGATTTCCGATTTTACCCAGAAATGTCGAAATTGGCTTTAAATGATGCACCGAAATATTACTGCGAATATAGATCGAATCACTAAGAATTAGATCGCGCAAAAACGGCTGCTCCATGGCATGGCACTTTATGTTATCCAGTATTGGTTCTTCCAGATATTTAGTACCGATACGATAATCCCCGGAATAGTGATACCACTGATTCTGCGGCAACTGACTGGAGAGCGATGTTTTCCCCACGCCCGACATACCAAGCAAGGTGATCACTTTGTTGGGGGAATCCAGAAATTGTTGACGGCTAAGCTTCATAACACGGAATTATATTCAGTTTTCACTATTTAAACACCCACAAAAGAAAAACACCCAGCACCAGCAGGTATAGAGCGAAAGGCAGCATGCTGAAACGGCGAATAAACCCCATGAACCAGTGTATACAGGCATACGCTACCAGGGCTGAAACCGTTACACCCAGCAGTAGAATACCCCAATCTACACGCGTTTCGCTGTGCATCAACTCCACCGCCTTCAGGCCACCGGCCAGAATAATCACGGGAATCGCCATTAAAAAGGAAAACCGGGCCGCCGCGTCCCGATTCAATCCCATTAGCAGCGCCGCAACGATTGTCATACCCGAGCGCGACACCCCTGGCATCAGGGCCATCGCCTGAGCGCAGCCAATCACGATGATATCCCGGGTGTTTAAACTGTCCAGATCCCGAGCCTGTTTATTGTGCTTGTCTACCCACCAGAGCACCACGGCAAATAACATCATCATCATGGCAATGTAGCGTGGATTTCGCAGGCTTGATTCCACCCAGTCACCCCAGAAATATCCCACCAGACCAACCGGTATCGTAGCGAACGCAATTTGCCAGCCAATGCGGCTATTTTGGGTTGGTGCCGCACCGCATAAATTAGCGAACGTATCGTGAAGTATCAGCGACACTTCCTGGCGAAAATAAATCAATACCGCCAACAGCGTGCCCAGATGCACCATGACATCGAATGCCAGACCCTGATCTTCCCAACCCAGTAACTGGGGCAGCAGAACAAGATGGCCTGAACTGGATACCGGCAGAAACTCGGTAATGCCCTGCACCACCGCCAGTATGATTGCTTGAACGCTATCCAAGATGATGCCCTTTAATTACAGCCGATTTAGATGATTTTGTTGCGCAAAACCACTTAAGGCAGAAGCATAGTTTTTGGTTAACGCCAACACTTTAAACAACTCACCCATTTCATGAGGCAAAGTCAGTTTTTTAATCTGTTGTGCCAGTTCAAGCTGCTGTTTAACAGGCGCATCAAGCGGTATTCTGTCAAGCACACCGGTGGACAGTAAAAAAGCACCCTGCGTCGCGTAACCCGCCAAATCAAATCCGGCACGCTCTGCGGCCAGGGCAATCGCGGTAAAATTGACGTGCGCGGTAATATCCTGCAAACCGGGCTTAAAAAAAGGATCCGGGTGCGCATGATGCTGATAATGACACATCAACGTGCCCTGATCGCGGTCGGGATGATAGTACTCTGCCTGTCGAAAACCATAGTCAATAAGCAATACTGCACCCTGTTCCAGTACCCTGGCCAGGCTGTGTATCCATGCGAGGGCCTGGAACGCGATTTCAGACCGATACGCCTGACCATCAATTTGCAGATTCAATGCCTGGACGGCACTCGCCAGCACCGGATCAGGCTCACGAGGCATCCAGCGAAAAACCGGCTCTTCGGTTTCTGAACCGGTATCACTGATACCCACTCCCATCTCCATCACGCTCCCGGACGTATGCTGCTCAAACACCCGAACCGGCATCGCGTCTAATACTTCATTTGCAATCACAACACCACGAAATTGCGTTGGCAAGGCATCCAACCACACTACGCGTGGAAAATGCTTGCCCGCACGCTCTTTTATAGTCTCCTGCTGCCTCGCGCGTAAATCACCGCTCAGTTCCAGTATCAGGTAGGTCTCGGGCAATTCACCCAGCGCTTCCAGTTCATTGAGCAGCCCCGCAGCCAACGCGCCGCTGCCTGCACCAAACTCAAATAACGCACCGCCCTCCAGCTTATCGAGTATTTCCGCCACCTGAGCAGCCAGGCTAAACGCGAACAAATCGCCCATTTCCGGCGCAGTAATGAAATCACCCGCCGCGCCAAGTTTAACCAGCCCTCCGGAATAATACCCGCGCCCCGGCGAATACAGCGCCATCTGCATATACTGTTCAAAGCTGATCCAGCCTTCCTTTTGCTCAATTAAACGCCTGATATCGTCAGACAAGACCTGATTGTCAGCCTTTTGTTCAGCGGGTACTTGTATAGGCGTCATGAATAGTGATAATCAATTGATCGATGAATTAGTGCGCTTGCTATTGTAAACGCGCTGCAATATTGCAAAAACCATGCCCGAGCACAAGTCAAACCAGACAGAAAAAAGCAATTTAGACGGTAAAGTCGCCCTGATCACAGGAGGCGCAAAGCGAATCGGTGCGTGTCTGGCTCGAACCCTGCACGCCAGAGGCATGGCTGTTGCGATCCACTACCATTCCTCGCCGGAAGAAGCGCACGCCCTGCAGGACGAGCTCAATGCGCAACGCAAAAATTCCTGTATGTTAATTCAATGTGAATTGACAGAATATAGCAAACTTAAATCACTTGTGAATGAATGCGCCCGCCAGATGGGGCGGCTCGATGTCTTGATTAACAACGCCTCGGCCTTTTTCCCGACTCCAGCCGGTAACGCCGATGAACCGCACTGGAACACACTGCTGGAAACCAACCTCAAAGCACCCTTCTTTCTAATGCAAGCCGCGGCGCCGCACCTGAAAAAGCATCAGGGCTGCATTATCAATCTGATCGATATATACGCCGAACGGCCGCTACCGGATCACGCAGTTTATTGCGCCAGCAAAGCCGGGCTGGCATCCCTGACGCGCTCATTTGCCCAGAGCCTGGCACCCGATATACGCGTCAATGGCATCGCCCCCGGTGCTATCTTATGGCCAGAAAATCAGCACGATGAAGTAGCCCAGAAACGCCTGGTATCACGCATACCCCTGCGCCGGTCAGGCGACCCGCAGAATATCGCCGACGCCGCACTTTATCTGATCAGTAACGCAAGCTACACCAGCGGCCAAATCCTCGCAATTGATGGCGGGCGAACCGTATTACCTTGAATAGTAACCGGGACTTGAGCACGCCCCCGGGCCTGATTATTGCTTTGCAGAAACAAACTTCAGTAGTCTTGTGAGCTCCAGCATACTCGACACCCTGTTACCCCTTTATTTGCTCATCAGCCTGGGTTATGTATTCAGGCATCGAAGATTCCCGAGCCTTGCTTTTTGGGATGGCGTGGAAAAACTGGTGTATTTTGTGCTGTTCCCCGCGCTTATTTTTTCCAATCTGGCGCGTGCTGAGGTGAACCCTGCGCTGATCAGCCAAATTTTATTTGCGGTCGCAATCCCAACGTTTATCGTGGGTGCGCTTCAGTGGTTGGGATTCCTGGATAAACGTCTTAGTCGCGAGACATTTTCATCCATGTACCAGGGTGCGGTACGTAACAATACCACCATTGGCCTGGTGATCGCCGGCCTTATTTTGCCCGGCCAGGGCGTGGCCGTGATGGCACTAATCATGACCCTGCTGGTTATTATTAATAACATAAGCTGTGTTACGGTGCTCACCCACTACGGTAATGCAGCCCGGCGCGATGCGGCCAGCCAGAACAAATCGATGCTGCGTAATCTAGCGGGCAACCCCTTAATCATTGCCAGTGTCGGCGGACTGGCATTTAATTTCCTGGCCATTCGGCTCCCGGACTCGCTGCATTCAGCGATCTACTTCCTGGGGCAAACCGGCTTACCGTTGGCGCTGTTAGCGGTTGGAGCCGGTCTCAGGTTTACCATCTCAGCGGACAAGTTAATGGCTCTCGGTGTCAGCAGCATCAGCAAACTGTTGCTCATGCCCGCGCTTATTTATCTGTTCGTTACGTTTATTGATATCTCAATCAACGATGCGCGTATTTTTGTGCTCTATGGTGCGCTGCCAACCGCGATGTCTTCATACGTACTTTCCAGCCAGCTCGGTGGCGATAAGCAAAGCATGGCACAAATCATTACCTTTCAAACACTGGCCACAGCGCTGACCTTGCCGGTGGTACTACTGGTCATTCAAGGTATGGCCTGATTTCACCCGGACAATGTGCGAATCATTCGGGCTAAGGCTCTATTAACTATGGCAGGTAGCCTCATCTTGATATGCGCATTACACTCCACCGCTCATGGCCAACTTTAAAATTTAGCCGTGCCCTTAGAAAACCCAGGCAGAATTAGATATGAAATTCATTACTCAATCCCTGTCACGCCCACCGAAACAGGCAACGATGACAAGTTTATGCACGCTGAGCCCTTGATATGATCGACTTCACTATGGCACTTGATTACAGCGAACATGATTCACTGGTCATCGGCATTGTATCGGACACCCACGGCATACTAAACGCGGAGATTGCGAAATTCATAACACAGTGTGACATTGCGCTGCACGCGGGCGACATCATGGGTGCGGAGTCTTTAAACGCATTAAAACCAAAATTCGGGTCAGGACATACGCTTGCAGTAAAAGGCAATAATGATGCACTCACGACCTGGGAAGAGCCCGATTATGCTCAGCTCAATGAAATCCCAGACGTACTGGAACTGCGTTTGCCGGGCGGTACGCTGGTAATGGAACATTCACATCGCTTCTGGGATCGCGATGTCGGCAAAATTCACGCTTCCTTGCGAAGTGCATACCCCGATGCGCAGATGATAGTGTATGGTCACACTCATATTCGTACTGTAGATGATCGCCAAATACCCATGATCGTCAATCCGGGCGCCGCTGGCTTAACACGCGTCCAGGACGGCCCATCCTGCATGCAACTAAATGTCAGCGAAGAGAAATGGGAAATACAGGAACATCTTTTTAACGCGGAATAGCCCCGATAATATTGTTAGTGCTAATATAGCGAATCGACTTACGGCATCAGGCTATTCGTGTACCAGGATTATTTCGGCCTCAACAGCAAACCCTTCGGCATCGTGCCGGACACTCGTTTTTTGTTTCTTAGTGATAGCCATAAAGAGGCCATCGCGCATCTGGTTTATGCGCTCAACGAAAAAAATGGCTTTGTACAGCTAACCGGTGAAGTCGGCGTTGGCAAAACCATGGCCTGCCGCTATATTCTTGCTAATATCCCGCAAGACATCGATGTTGCGCTGATACTCAATCCTCGCATCGATGAAATTAGCTTGCTCAGAACGCTCTGTCAGGAACTGGACATACCCTTTGACAACGCGCAGAAAACCAATGAACTGACCCAGGTTTTAAACACTAAACTGCTGGATGCTCATGCCAATGGCCGCCATACCATCCTGATTATCGACGAAGCGCAGAACCTGCCCAAACGCACCCTGGAGCAATTGCGCCTGCTAACCAACCTGGAAACCGATACCCAGAAACTGTTGCGGATTATTCTGATCGGTCAGCCCGAACTCGGCGAGTTACTCTCGGCGCACGATATGCGCCAGGTCGCGCAACGCATCACCAGCCGTTACCATCTGACCACCCTGGGCGCAGAAGAAACTGAACAGTATATTCGCCACCGCATAAGCGTCGCCGGTTGCCATCAAGCGCTGTTTAGTAAAGCCGCGACGCGTAAAATCCATAAATTAACCGAGGGCACGCCACGCCTGATCAACCTGTTATGTGATCACGCGCTCATAGGGGCATATAGCCTTAACTCGCGCGAGGTAACCCCATCTATCGTTAAAAAGGCAGCAAAAGAGGCCTTGCCCAACACACAATACGAATCCATTCATCCCCGGTCTAAATTAGTACCCGCACTGCTGGTTCTGCTTTTTGTGTTGGCTTTGTTTGTCGCCTTGCGTCCGGATATACAACAGACCCTGAGCCAATACTGGCAACCAGCACCCGGCAATGTACATTCGCCTGCAGAAAAACCAGCAAGCCCGACTGAAACACCCAAACCAGCGGTCATGGAAGAGTTGGCATCAGACACAGCAGGGGCATCATCCGGAACAATGAAACCTGAGCCTGAGCCTGAGCCTGCGCCTGAGCCTGCGCCTGAGCCTGCGCCGGTTTTTCCGGAAGCCGCTTCCATGCCAAATCTGTCACCGGAAAAACTGGAAGCCATGAAAAAAGAAGCGGACGTGGATTTCAGGCTTGGCATTCCCGCTGGAGGCGAGGGCTAGAATATTATCTGCGCAATCCCGAACACGAATAAACTGTATTTTCCCTCCGTGATCTATACGCCCTCTGTGTCTAAATACGAACTTTGATATGTCTCCCGGAGGTTAGCCCTCAACTCAACCCCAGCCAAAACTGTACATCACGGTCCAGAAATTCATCTACCGTCATATAGTGAGAGCCATCACAGGAAAACGTTAAACCCACCATGGCGTTAATGATATTGAGCGAACCCGAGCGTAAATAGATAGTTTCGTCGATATAACGCAGTGCCTTAAACAGCGCATAGACCTGCTTGACCTGGGCCGGGGTGACCGTAGCCCGTTCCGGATAAGACCTTTCCGGATAGGCCAGCAATAAATCCGCGTCCAGAAGCTCATGGATGTTAAATAGCTGATACTGAAACGGATCATCATAAAACCATAAAGTGCAGCGACTGCTTGAAAACAGAATCTTGGTATGAAAAACACCATACTCGGTAATTAATTCGGTGAGCCGGTCGAACGCTGCATCGTCGACCTTATCAAATTCGCTTTGAACGCGTTGCTGCTGAAACAAGGTACCACGCACCGCCGGATCACCCCGATACTGAGTATACGGAGAGTTGATAATCTGTAACTGGGTGTTTTGCATCAAGTCGCTAACGTTAAAATCTGCTGCGATAAACCCTTCCAGGTGATTATTCGGATTGATTGCCTGCAAGGCCGTTACCGTGCGACGACTGTCATATTCACTGATATAGACCGAGGACAACATGATCCCCTTAAATGGAAGATTTTTCTTCAAGTAGGGCCGCTCACTCAAGTTTCGACCTCGCCAGTTTGTATCCAGGCCCTGCGGGCTGATCATTGCCGAGACCACGCAATTATCCCGGTTCCAGGCATAAATAAGCTTGCAGTGCGATACGCTCTTAATACCGATTTTTAAAATGGCATCAATTTTGCCACCTTCGGGCCAGACTTTTCCACAGGCTACCGCCAGCTCGCCCAGCGGCTCGCGAATTATGGAGGCCAGCGCGAGTTTTTTCTCTTCAACTGAATGAAGAATTGAGGAGTCAGGCATAGGGTAAGTGTGAGCGTATTTTCTACATCAGTAAGTGTGTGTTGATGATAGTCGGCACTCCAGTCCAGTGCCAACAATTTCGTCACTAAGGTCACATACAGGCGTTATACTCGCTCGATCTAATAGCTTACTCATATAGAATATATAATGATCTCCCTACCTCAAAATCGAAACCTGTACATTCTTGGATTTCTGACTTGTTGCAGTTTAATCGCTGTGGCACTTTTCATGCAGTTTGGCCTGGGTTACGAACCCTGTCCCCTGTGCATTTTTCAGCGTCTGGCTTTTATTGCGATCGGCCTGATCTGCCTCGTCGCAGCGCTGCATAACCCGGCTGCAGGCGGCCATAAAGTCTACGGATCCCTGGTTGGTGTCGCCGGATTAACTGGATTAGGGATTTCCCTTCGTCATTCCTGGCTACAGCACAACCCGCCCGATCTTGTAGAGTGCGGCGCCGGGCTTGACTACTGGATTGAAACCCTGCCAGTGGGCGAAATCATTCGAAAAGTACTCACCGGCACGGGTGAATGCTCCGACATAATCTGGAAATTCCTCGGCCTGAGCATTCCTGAATGGACGGCTATCATGTACCTGGGGTTTATTATATTTGCCATTCGCCAGCTTCGGTATAAGCCACAGGACCGGTACTAACTCGAATAATTCATGAAATATCCGGGCTAAATTGTCATCATGAACATGCCGCGTGACACGCTATTTTCGGAGCTTAGCTCTGATATCGAAGCATTTTGTTTTGATGAGCGCGTAAGCCGTGTGTTTGCGGACATGATCCGCCGCTCGGTTCCGGGTTACGCCTCCGTTATAGCTATGACAGGTGTGCTGGGTGCCGAACATATTCAAGCACACAGTCGGGTCTATGATTTGGGTTGTTCGTTGGGTACCAGCCTGATATCGATTCAAAACCAGGTTGAAGTACCCTGCGAATTGATCGGAATTGATAATTCACAGGCGATGATCGCCGCCTGTCGGGAAAATATCGAGCAGCTACCGGAAAAAGAGAGAGTCGACATTCAACTACGTTGTACTGACATCAGCGAAACCAGCATTAGCAATGCAAGTATGGTCGTCATGCATTACACCCTGCAGTTCATTCCACCCGATAAACGCCTGGCGTTACTTCGTAAAATTGCCAGTGGCCTGAACCCGGGGGGCGTTCTAATTCTGTCGGAAAAACTGACCTTTGACGACCCGGAAACCGATGCTGCACTCACCCGCATTTATTACGATTTTAAAAAGCACAATGGTTATTCTGAACTGGAAATCAGCCAGAAACGCCAGGCGTTAGAGAACGTACTTATTCCCGAAACCGGGCAAACTCATCTTAATCGACTGCACGAAGCCGGGTTTGAGCGCGCTATGAGCTGGTTTCAATGCCTGAATTTTCATTCTTTTGTGGCCTATAAATCCGGGCTTAATGCAGCGTCGGACGATTGATGAGTAAACATACTGAATACTTATACGAAGCACTCGGCATCAAGCCACTCGTCAAGCAACTGGAACAGGAGGAGAATCGCTGGGCGAATAGCCTGCCACAAAATGTCCGTTCACTGCTGGATACATTTAAACACGGTGATCTGGAAAGCTGGCTTGGACTGCTAAAAAGCCTGCCTGAGGTCGAGAACCTTGATATCCAGCTAAACAAAAATGCGATTACGCTCTATGGCTCGAAGCTGAATTCAGCTCAACACGCTCAGTTGCTCGCTAGTCTGCAGGGTTTAAAACCCTGGCGCAAAGGGCCTTATAATCTGTTTGGTATCGATATCGATACTGAGTGGCGCTCTGATCTGAAATGGCAACGCATCGAACAACACCTCGATCTGAGCGACAAAACCGTGCTGGATGTGGGCTGCGCGAACGGGTATTTTGGCTGGCGTATGTTGGGAGCAGGCGCCAAAACCGTGGTGGGTATTGACCCGGGCTGGTTATTCATCGTTCAGTTCCTGGTGCTGAATCACTATGCACGGCAGGCAAATATCCCGGGAACGCACTCATTATTGCCCCATCGCCTGGAGGATTTGCCGGACAATCTGGAGTATTTTGACCATGTATTTTCCATGGGCGTGCTCTACCATCGACGCTCGGTGTTTGACCATCTGTTTGAGCTTAAACGCTGTCTGAAGCCGGGCGGAGAATTATTACTGGAAACACTGGTTATCCCTAAATCAGCTGGCGAAGTGCTGGTTCCGCATGACCGTTATGCGCGCATGCGCAATGTCTGGTTTTTACCCAACACGGAAATTTTATGTGGCTGGCTGGCGCGCGCCGGGTTCACCGACGTTCAGCCGATTGATGAAACTGTCACGTCGCTGGAGGAACAACGCAAAACAGACTGGCTGGATTCTCAATCCCTGGAGCATTGCCTGGACCCTGAAAACCCGGCGCTGACGATTGAAGGATACCCGGCCCCGCGCCGCGCAATTATCGTGGCACGCCGACCCGGGTGAATGATTGTAGAGGCGCCCTTCAGTCGCGATACATAATTGCTCTGTATCATGATCGCTAGTGTGTCGTAAACATCTGATGACATAATTGATCAGGAGGAGCACGATGAAACTATCCAGTGAAACGATCGCCGTTGAGCTAAACGAACTACACGACTGGCAATATCAGAACGATCAAATCAGCAAAATCTTTACCTTCGCAGATTTTGTCGAAGCCTTCGGTTTTATGAGCCGTGTCGCCTTATGCGCCGAACGTGCTGACCATCACCCGGACTGGTCAAACAGTTACCGAACCGTAGAAATTACCCTCACCACGCATAGCGAAGGTGGTATCACGCAAAAAGATATCAATCTGGCATTACAGATTGATGATTTAATCGACTAGCAAAATTTAGCGTAAACGCTTTATTTTATAGCCGCCAGCATTTCCTGATCAGAGGCACTTTTTGCCACCCTGATGGAAAATGGATAACGAGCACGGATCTTTTGCTCAATACGTTTACCGGGCACCACCAATTGCGCGTGCTTGAGACACGAATCCGCGTCGTGCCCGAGCATCTGAACTAAATTTTCAAATACCGCAAAACTGGTCAACATCACGGTTTGGATTTGCCCTGCTTTAAAGGCACTAATTATTGGCGCAGAATCGTAACTGCGTGGAATGTGGCGCGTGTATGCCTGGATATAATCCAGCTTCGCGCCGCGCTCAAGCAGCGTATCGCGTATGATTTCACGCCCGGACTGTCCACGCACAATATACACATGGCAGCCTGTTATATCCTGTAACAAAGGGTGGCGTAACAATCCTTCGCTATGCTGATGGCCCTGCTCCGGTGAAATAGTTACGATCTGGTTCTCGGCCTCTAACGCTGCCTGCGTGCGCTCGCCTACGGCGGCAATTTGTACGCTCGCCAATTGGCGACGCAATGCGTCATCTATTTCATGGAATACGCCGTTGACCGCGTTAGTGCTGACAAAAATCAGCACATCACGCGCACTAACACGAGCCAGATCAGCCTGTAATTCATGGTAAGGGCGCAGCGTAATTTCAAGGCTCGGGAATACATAGGCTACGCCTCCATGCGATGTTACCAGCCCTTGCATACCACCGGACTGCGCCAGCGGACGTGTGATTAATACGCCCGTACCATTCAGGGCTAGCGTAATATCGTCAGCCCCCGAGCTCACGATACACGTCTTTGAGTATGCCGCCAGCACCCTGCTCGATGAGCGCGGAAGCGGCGCGTTCGCCAAGTTGCTGCGCCTGATCTATCGGAGCGGTATATTCGCACTGCAACACGGTCTGGCCATCCACCGAAGCCACTAATGCCCGAAAATTAATTTCATCGCCGGATAATATTGCGTGAGCGGCAACCGGCACGTGGCAACCTCCACCGAGCTTCTCGTTAGCGGCCCTTTCAGCGCGCACCCGAATAGCCGTTTGCTCATGATGTAAGGAAGCAATAATATTTTCGATTGCCGTATCTCCCTGACGACACTCTATCCCTACCGCACCCTGCCCGACCGCCGGCAACATTTCCTCGGGCTCAATAAAAGCCGCGATACGTGAATCAAACTCCAGCCGCATCAAGCCCGCTGCAGCGAGAATGATGGCGTCAAAATCACCCTTATCGAGGCGCGCCAGTCGAGTGTTCACATTGCCACGCAAATCTACGAGTTCAAGCGCAGGGAATTTTGCCGCAATCTGGCTTTTTCGCCGCAGGCTGCAGGTACCGACTTTGGCACCGTCGGGCAGTTCGCTTAACGCACTGTAGTGATTCGACACAAAGGCATCTCGCGGGTCTTCACGCTCACAAATAACCGGTATATGCAGCCCCTCAGGCAGGTGAACAGTCACATCTTTCATGGAATGCACCGCAATATCCACTTCATTTTCCAGCAATGCGGTTTCCAGTTCCTTGAGAAATAAGCCCTTCCCGCCAATTTTAGCCAGCGGGGTTTCAAGGTGTTTATCACCGGCTGAAACAATTTCTACCAGTTCTACCTGCGTGC
>JAUVBY010000118.1 GCA_030590945.1 Gammaproteobacteria bacterium
AGCCGAGCTCGAACTCACCCCGGACGATGGCGCTCTATAAGCAGGCGCGGAATGCAAGCGATAACTACGTTCTTCATGTATCAGTGAAGGCGGTATTTCTGCTAAAAACCGGGAAGGTTGCGTATACATTTCACGCCCGTGTAGTCGGCGAATTTCTGCATAGCTGATCACCAGTTTTTCCATTGCACGCGTTATTCCGACGTAACATAGACGCCGCTCCTCCTCCAGCTTGCCCGGCTCATCGATAGAACGCTGATGCGGAAATAAACCTTCTTCCAGGCCGCTTAAAAACACCAGCGGAAACTCAAGGCCTTTGGCCGAATGTAAACTCATCAGCTGCACGCATTCTTCCCATTCCGCCGCCTGGCCTTCGCCTGCCTCCAGCGCCGCGTGCGCAATAAAAGAAGGCAAGGGATCCAGATCATCTTCATCCCCGGCCTCGTAGTTGCGCGTTGCGTTGATTAGTTCTTCCAGATTTTCTACCCGGGTTTCCGCGCGCTCACCTTTTTCTTTTTTATAGTGTTCCAGCAGGCCTGAGCGAGCCAGTACCGCATCCGTCTGCTCGTGTAGCTCCAGGCCCTTGATTTCGCTCTGCATGGTAGCGATCAAATCCAGAAAGCGTGAGACCGCTGTCGCTGCACGTGCAGGCAAGCTCTGCGCCGAGATCAGCGTTCTCGCCGCCAGCCACAAAGATTGCTCCTGCTCCCGCGCCTGAGCGCGGATCATATCCAGCGTTTTATTACCGATGCCCCGCGTCGGCTGGTTAATGATGCGCTCAAAGGCCGCATCGGAATTGAGATTACTGATCAGGCGCAGATAGGCCAGCGCATCTTTGATCTCAGCGCGTTCAAAAAATCGCAAACCGCCATACACCCGGTAAGGGATGCCCGCCTGCATTAATTTTTCCTCAAACACACGCGACTGAGCGTTGGATCGATACAATATAGCGATCGAATCCCGTGCATGGCCGGCAGCCAGCCAGTTTTCGATGTGCTCTATGACATAACGGGCTTCTTCAAGATCATTGCTCGCACCGTAAAGCACGATCGCCTCACCCTCGTCACCATCGGTCCATAATTCCTTGCCCATACGATCGCTGTTATGCTCAATGACGGCATTGGCTGCCTTAAGAATCGTGCTGGTAGAGCGGTAATTCTGCTCCAGGCGTATTAGCTTGGCCCCGCTATAATCGTGTTCAAAATTCAACAAATTCTCAACCCGGGCGCCCCGCCAGCCATAAATTGACTGGTCATCATCTCCCACCGCGAATAGATTTCGTCGTTCACCGGCCAGTAATTTCAACCACTGATATTGTATCGAGTTGGTATCCTGAAACTCATCCACCAATACGTGCTGATAGCGGGTCTGGTACTGAACGCGGATTACCTCGTTATTTTTGAACAACTCCAGGGTACGCAGCAGTAACTCAGCGAAATCGACCAGCCCGCTGCGCGCGCAATATTTATCATACTGCTCAAACACGCGCTTCATGGTTTCGTGCTGAAAATCACCATTATCACGCAAATCGCTGGCACGACGGCCTTCCTCTTTATGTGAATTGATCGCCCATTGCAACTGTTTGGGCGGCCAGTAGGCCTCATCCAGGTCCATATCCTTCAGCACGCGGCGAACCAGGCGATACTGATCATCGCTGTCAATAATCTCAAATGTCTTCGGTAAGCCGGCTTCATCGGCGTGCGCGCGCAGAATACGATGGCACAGGCCATGAAACGTGCCCATCATCATCGCACCCAGAGGCACACCCAGCAGGCGCTCGACCCGGTTACGCATTTCTTTCGCTGCCTTGTTGGTGAAGGTGACGGCGAGAATCGAAAGCGGCGAAACCTGATAACCTTCGACCAGCCAGGCGATCCTGTGCGTGAGCACTCGCGTTTTGCCACTGCCCGCGCCCGCCAGCACAATCATTGGCCCTGGAGGCGCTGCCACCGCCTCACGTTGCGCGTCGTTTAAATCATCAAATATGTGGGATACATCCATGCAGGTATTATATAAACCCCACAGCAAATTTCCGGACTTTAATTCTGCTAATTATTATGGCAGCAAGCCTTTAGACTCTGAGTTGCACCGATATTTGCGAGCCTGAAGCCGATTCTGCATAAAGAATTGCTATACGGGCTTGCTATACGCCGCCGGCTTGGCGAAACTACCGCTCTGTTTTATTTTCCAGGCCTTACCCCATGCCTACAAATTCTGAGTTATTCGAACAAGCCAAACAACACATCCCCGGCGGCGTCAATTCGCCGGTACGCGCATTCAAATCCGTGGGTGGCGACCCGATATTCATCAAGCGTGCAAAAGGCGCGTGTATTTATGATGAAAATAATAAACGCTACATCGATTATGTGGGTTCCTGGGGGCCGATGATCCTGGGGCACGGTGATCCCCAGGTACTCGAAGCCGTCAAGCAGGCTGCGGAAAAGGGCTTGAGTTTTGGCGCACCTACGGTGGTTGAAACCGAGATGGCGAATTATATTTGCGCGCGCCTGCCCTGGGTTGAAAAAGTACGCATGGTTAATTCCGGTACCGAAGCGACTATGAGCGCGATTCGCCTCGCACGCGGTTATACCGGGCGCGATAAACTGATTAAATTTGAAGGGTGCTATCACGGCCACGCAGATAGCCTGCTGGTTAAAGCAGGCTCCGGTGCGCTCACTTTTGGCGTGCCCACTTCGCCGGGCGTCCCCGCCAGCGTGGCTGAAAATACCCTGACCGCGACCTACAATGACTTGCAAAGCGTACGAAAATTACTTGAGGCCAATCGAAGCGAAGTTGCCTGCATTATTCTCGAACCTGTCGCAGGCAATATGAACTGTGTGCCGCCGGTTGAGGGATTTTTGCAAGGCCTGCGTGATTTGTGCAACGATCACAAAGCACTGTTGATAATCGATGAAGTCATGACCGGTTTTCGTGTCGGGCCGCAAGGCGCTCAGGGCGTATACGACGTGTACGCAGATTTGACCTGTCTGGGTAAAATAATTGGCGGCGGCATGCCAGTAGGTGCTTTTGGCGGCAAAGCCGGGGTAATGAATCACCTCTCACCCGATGGTGGTGTTTACCAGGCGGGCACTCTGTCGGGCAACCCGGTGGCCATGGCCGCGGGATTGAAAACCCTGCAATTAACTGAAGCAGACAATTTCTACGAAGATCTTTCGGCTAAAGTACAGTTCCTGCTGAGCGGCTTGCAGCAGGCAGCCGATGAAACAGGTGTGCCATTTACCAGCAATAGCGTAGGCGGCATGTTTGGCCTGTTCTTCACCAATGCGACGAAGGTTAAAAATTTTCAGGATGTCATGGCCTGTGACGGTGAACGTTTTAACCGTTTTTTCCATGGCATGCTCGAGGCGGGCATCAACCTTGCTCCGTCTTCCTTCGAGGCTGGTTTTGTTTCCCGAGCCCATAGTGAAGCCGATCTGCAGGAAACCATCGATTCCGCGAAAAGAGTGATGCAAACGCTTTAAATCACGTTCACGATAAGGCACGAGCATACAGGCATAAAATTAAACTACCCCTTAAAAGCTGTGGCAGTTGTTAACCTGAGTACCGGCTTGAGCTATAATCGCGCGCCTTTCAAATTCTGATAGACTATACAGTCCATGGCACAAGATTCTTCAGCTATCGCAGCTAAGCTACCGCTTAAACAAATAATCTCGTTAGCCATTTTTATACTGCTTGGTGTATTCCTGGCCTATACCGTGCCCACGATTGAAATAGCATGGATGATGGCGGTATTGTTGTTAACCATCTATCTTTTCGCATTTGAAATTGTGGATGTGGATATCGCAGCGGTGTCGATCATGGTACTGCTCGGCCTGACCACCTTGCTGGCCCCCCTGATGGGCCTGGCCACGGGCCTGGTCGACAATGACCATCTGTTTGACGGCTTTTCCAGCAACGCCGTCATTTCCATCATGGCGGTAATGATTATCGGGGCTGGCCTTGATAAAACCGGCTTGATGAGTAAAGTCGCGGCAATCATATTGAATGTGGGCGGCACTTCTGAAAAGCGCATTATTCCGATCATCTCCGGCACCGTAGGCATTATCTCCTCCTTTATGCAGAACGTGGGTGCCGCTGCTTTATTTATACCCGTGGTCTCCCGAATATCCGCGCGTTCCGGCCTGCCGATGTCGCGATTATTAATGCCCATGGGGTTTTGCGCGATTTTGGGCGGCACCGTCACCATGATCGGCAGCTCACCGCTCATTTTACTCAATGACCTGATCCTGACATCCAATAATACGATGCCAGCCGGGCAGCAAATGAGCACCTTTAGCCTGTTCTCCGTCACCCCGATCGGGCTGGCGCTACTCGCTACCGGCATTATCTATTTTATCGTCGCAGGCCCATTTGTACTGCCGGGCAACACCAAACAAACTGGCTCTACCGCCTCCAACACCATGAAGTACTTCCATGATGTTTATGGGATCGATTACGAACTATTTGAACTGGTTATTCCGGAAGAAAGTGACATTGTGGGCAAGCATCTGGATGACGTGGAGACGGTCTATCGCATACGAATTATTGCCACCAAGCTGTTGGGCCAGGAGACACGCGTGGGCCCGGGCGCGCTGGACCGGGATACCGGCCTGCAAGCAGGCATGGTGCTGGGTGTCGTGGCCGAACCGGCTGACCTGCAGAAATTCATTGATAAGTATGAGCTCAGGAAGCGCGATGAACTCCGCACCTTTGCAGACGCGCTCTCCTCCTCCAAAGCAGGTATCGCAGAAGTGGTTATACCGCCCAGCTCCAAACTGATTGGAAAAAGTGCACGAGACATATGGTTACGCAAAACCTACGGCATCGCAATGGTCAGCCTGCACCGCGATGGGATCACCTTAAACGAAGGTGACGATATACGAAATATGGAACTGCATTCCGGCGATACGCTGGTGGTGCATACCGCGTGGGATGCACTCGCACGCATCGAGAATGACCCGAACTTTGTGGTTGTCACCACTGAATATCCTCGCGAAGAATTACGCCCGCACAAAGTCGGCTGGGCGGCGCTTTTCTTCGCGATCGCGATCGGCATGGTGCTGTTTACTGATACCAAACTCTCGGTTGCGTTGCTAACCGGTGCCATTGGCATGGTGTTATCAGGCGTAATCAACATTGATGAGGCCTACCGCGCTATTTCATGGAAAACGGTATTCCTGCTCGCCTCACTCATTCCCCTGGGCATGGCGGTTGAACAAACCGGCACCGCTAAATGGATTGCGGATCAAACCCTGGCCGTGGTCGGGGACATGCCCATCTGGGTCATACAGGGCGTCATTGCGCTGCTCGCCACGTTCTTTACGCTGGTGATGTCCAATGTGGGCGCTACCGTATTACTGGTACCGCTAGCAGTCAATATCGCGCTGGGCGTGGGCGCGAACCCGGCTGTTTTTGCCCTGACCGTCGCCATCGCGACATCCAATTCATTCCTCATTCCGACGCACCAGGTCAACGCATTGATCATGGGGCCCGGTGGTTACCGCGTACCGGATTATGTACGCGCCGGCTCGATCATGACCATCTTGTTTCTGGTAGTCATGATTGCTATGATGTATCTACTCTTTTAAGAACCGGGTTTAAATCGCATGTTAAAACGTGTCTCGTTAACTATTGTTGTGCTGCTTGCTGCGCTGCCTGCCGTATTATTCGCCTCTGAAACGGCTGGACAGCCGATTGACCTGACCCACAGCGCAGTCGGCATCGCGTCCATTGTGATTTTTGTGTTGTCGTATGCGCTGGTCATGACGGAAGAATTCACCCATTTACGGAAATCTAAACCAGTCATCATTGCCGCGGGGCTCATCTGGGCCATCATCGGCATTACCTACAGTCAGATGGGCCAATCTCACCTGGCTGAAGCTGCGGTTCGCCACAACCTGGAAGAATACGCGGAGCTGATGCTGTTCCTGCTGGTCGCAATGACCTACATCAACTCTATGGAGGAGCGACGGGTATTTAGCGCCTTGCGTTCGTGGTTGATCCGTAAAAAGTTCAGCCTGCGTACGCTGTTCTGGCTCACTGGCATTCTCGCGTTTTTCATTTCACCAGTAGCCGACAACCTGACCACCGCACTTATCATGTGTGCCGTAGTGATGTCGGTTGGCGGCACAAATAAGAAATTCGTTTCTGTCGCCTGCATTAATATAGTAGTGGCTGCCAATGCGGGTGGCGCGTTTAGCCCTTTTGGGGACATCACTACGCTGATGGTCTGGCAAAAAGGCACGGTCGAATTTCAACAATTTTTTGCACTTTTCATTCCTTCTGTGGTTAATTTCGTAATACCAGCGACCATAATGAGCCTGGTCATTTCAAATGACATGCCGGAAGGCGACGCCGAAACGATTACCATGCTACCAGGCGCAAAACGAGTAGTTGCGCTCTTTCTGCTGACCATCCTGACTGCGGTCAGCTTTCACTCAGTGCTTGGCCTGCCGCCCGTTCTCGGCATGATGACGGGACTGGGTTATTTACAATTTTTTGGTTATTACCTGAAAATAACCCACAAACGAAATGCTGCTGATCTCAGCACGGTGGGTGATGTCGTGGCATTTGATGTATTTAGAAAAGTGGCTCGGGCGGAGTGGGATACACTGTTGTTTTTCTATGGCGTGGTGCTCGCGGTGGGGGGCCTGGGTTTTCTGGGTTATCTGGCGGTGGCATCAGAAATTATGTACACCCAGATGGGCCCGACCACCGCAAATATACTGGTCGGCATTTTATCTGCCATTGTCGACAACATCCCGGTGATGTTCGCAGTACTAACTATGGAACCCACCATGGATCTTAGCCAGTGGCTGCTGGTCACACTCACCGCCGGCGTCGGTGGCAGCATGCTTTCCATTGGCTCAGCGGCCGGTGTTGCCCTGATGGGTCAGGCTAAAGGCGTATATACCTTCGGTAGTCATCTAAAATGGACACCTGTGATTGCATTGGGTTATGCGGCCAGTATCCAGGTACACATCTGGCTTAATTTTTAAGCGTTAACCAGTAACGTTTGTACACTGAACGCCACGGGATGGCGTTTACTCCATGCTGATCAAAATCAATCCTGATCCAGCCACTGTCGGCGGTATTCATCAATGGTATTTTGTATGCCGCATATCGCTTCACCACCTGCGGATGGGGATGCTTAAACCGATTCAGATATCCCGCAGAAACAACCGCCAGATCCGGCTGCAGGGTTTGAATAAAGGCTTCTGTCGATGACGTCCGGCTGCCGTGGTGCGGCACCAGCAGAACATCCACCCCGCGCATTTGGTTTGAAACAACGTTCAGCAATGCTTTTTCTGCTTCGCGCTCGATATCGCCTGTCAGTAGTGCGCTGCCAAATTCACTTTCGATTTTTAATACACATGAATCGTTGTTATCGGTACCCGTATTTCCAGGCTCCGGCAAAAGAAAACTAAAACGAACGCTATCCCACGACCAGCTGGTGCCACCTACACACGCCTCTGACGCAGCATAAAAGCCCGCGCTGGAATAGCGCTTTGCCGCCGGGTGTTTAGCCAGCACCGAAGCCATCCCGCCCACATGGTCCAGATTGTCGTGGCTAGCCACCACGACCGCTAAAGGTGCAATATTCTGTTGGCGCAAAAATGGATTAATCACTGCGCTTCCAATATCAAACCCGGAACGATACTTTACCCCTGCGTCGTATAGCAGGCTGTGATGGCGCATCTCGACGACGACGGACAGCCCCTGACCAACATCCAGCACATGCATACGAAAAGCACCCTCACCTATTGGCGCCTTGTAGGCTAGAAACAAAGGCAAAAATCCCAGTGCCCCGAGAAAACGTACTCTACCGGCCCTCGCCCTGAGTAAAATAACCGTGCCGACCGCACAACATAGCACCACCCAAACCGCTGGCATCGCGGGCCGCCAAATCGAAAAGGGCAAGTCGGATAGCCATTCAAGTGGAACCCAGAGCCAGGCTAATAGTGAATCTGCCAGCGCGAGTATTTGTGCTGACAGCGCTGGTGTCCCTAATAATAAACACGCCAAAGCCAAAAGAATCAGCGGAACCACCAGGCTCGCGACCACGGGTATCGCAATAAAATTTGCCAGCAGGCTTACCAGGGACACCTGCTGAAAGAAAAATAACGTTAACGGCAGTAAACCAATAAATACCGCCCATTGAACCCGCCACCAACTCCTGAACCACCGTCTTATCTTTTCACCGGATGACGATGCGGCACGACCTGATGCGACACGGTCTAACGTGGCCCTGTCTCGCACTACCAGCGCAATCGCCGCGACCGCTGAAAAGGACAACCACAAGCCGGATCCGAGCGGTGCCAGCGGGTTAAATACCAGCACCACGAGCAGCACTAATCCGAGGCTGAACAATGTGGCGGGGTTACGGCGTAAATACTGCAGCGAGAAATAAGCCAGCAGCATTAAAAGGGCGCGCAGGGTTGGCAGGGAAAACCCCGCCAGGGCAGCATACGCAACCGCGGCCAGGATCGCCAATATTCGCGCCACTTTCTGTGCCGGATACTGGGTATAAACCAGCAGGCTATGCCGCCAGAGCCACTGCCCCATGAAATACGCAATCGCAGCAACCATGCCGATATGTAAGCCGGAAATAGCGATGAGATGCGCCGTACCGGTATCTCGAAACACCTGCCATTGTGGCTCACTGATGCCCGTTCGCACCCCTACGGCCAGGGCATTCAGCAAACCGCTGTATTGCATCTCCTGCGCGTTTATAAAATGCTCTATTCGCCCCCGAAGCTGATTAAACAGGTGCGCCGAATCTGGTTTTTTAAGCAATACGGCGGACTGTGCGTCACGGACATACCCGGTCGCACGAATGCCCTGCGAAAACAGCCACTGCTCATAATTAAATCCGCCCGGGTTTAGCATCCCGGAAGCAGGCTTCAAACGCAATCTAAGGCGCCAACGCTGGCCGGGTTTGAGTTCGGGAAATGGCTTGTACCAGTTTA
>JAUVBY010000028.1 GCA_030590945.1 Gammaproteobacteria bacterium
ATTACCGCCGCCAGGTTGTGACGTAATAATTTACGACTGGGCTTGCCGCCGATACTCGGCGCGTCAATGCTTTCATCTTCACCGACCTGGCCCGCCAGCGCACAACCATACTTTTTCTTAAGCTCTTCTGCCGCCTGAGTAGGCGTCTGGATGGCAATGGCGATGTCGTTGGTAACCTGGTCACCGGCAATGGGTATCACTGCTGTGTGTTTTATTGTGCCGCCCTGGAAAATCGCGATATCCGTTGTCCCTCCCCCGATATCAAGCATACAAACACCCAGATTTCGCTCATCGTCGGTCAAAACAGATTCGCTTGAAGCCAGTTGCTCAAGGATGATATCGTCGACTTCAAGACCGCAGCGTTTAATGCATTTGACGATATTCTGCGCGGCACTGACCGCACCGGTAATCAGGTGAACCTTGGCCTCCAGGCGAACCCCGCACATACCCAGCGGTTCCTTGATTTCATCCTGCCCGTCAATTACATACTCCTGTGGCAGTACGTGTAATATTTTTTGATCATTGGGTATGGCCATCGCCTGTGCAGCCTCGATCACGCGCGCGACATCGCTTTGTGTGACCTCTCCATCGCGAATAGCCACCACGCCGTGCGAATTAAAGCTGTTGATGTGCGCGCCGGCGATCCCGGCGTAAACCGACAGTATTTCACAGCCAGCCATCAACTCCGCTTCCTCGACCGCGCGCTGAATAGAGGATACTGTTGATTCGATATCCGCTACTACTCCGCGGCGCAAGCCTTTAGCCGGATGGTGCCCAACTCCGATGATTTCCAGGTTCTTGCCCTCGCTGTCGACTTCAGCCACAATGGCCAAAACTTTCGACGTGCCGATATCAAGCCCTACGATTAGTTTATTGTCTGTTTTCTTTACCATGATCTATTTATCTACTTTCACCAGTTTTTCGGGTTCATAGAGGCTAACTGAAAATCCGCTTGGATATCTCAGGTCGACCGTTTTGATCAAGCCCGGGTATTCAATCAGAGCCTGGCGGCGACTCTCAAGAAAGGCACGCAACTGCGAATCTGCGTTTAAATCGGACAGTATCATCGTAAACCCTTTGATTGATTTCTCGTGGCGTGAGGTGTACACAATATTGAGCGTATACAGATGCTGACGGCTCAAACTCAAATTACGCAGCTGCAAGCCATTTCGCGCAAATAAGGTCGACCATTCCTGATACTTTGGCCACAATCTGTCTACCTCACCGTCGGGACCATTTAACTGTGGCAGCGCAATATTTGAAGGCAAGGGTAAGGTGACCAGTTTTCCCGTAGTCGTCAACCAGCGGTCCTCGCCCCACAGGGCGATTGGTTGATACTCTTCGATATCGATCATCAGGGTATCAGGCCACTGGCGCCGCAGACGTACCTTTTCAATCCACGGTAAAGCGTGTATGGCCTCTATTATTTTGTTTGAATCCAGCGAAAAATAGTTACCATTAATCATTTCTACAACTGACTGGCGCAAGCTGGCCCTGTCAACATGCGCGGCGTCGCCCGACAAAGTGATTTTATTGATATTAAAGTGCCTCGGGTTATACAAACCATCGGTAACTAATAATACGAACAGCCCCATCCCCGCCAGCAAACCAGCAAGCCCCAGGAAAAGCCTTAATTTCGGGTCGATACGAAGCACAGGCATTGCGGTGTGGTCAAATATCCCGGTCATACCTGTGCCCCTTCTTCCTTTTCCGGTTCCGTCACTTCGCTGCGCCCAATAATCCGCACTTCCGGTTCCAGTTCAATTCCAAACCGTTGCTTAACTGATTTCTGGCCGAGCCGAATTAAATATTCAATATTGCTTGCAGTCGCATCGCCAGTGTTAATAATAAAGTTGGCGTGCTTGGTTGAATACTCCGCACCACCCTCTGCAACGCCCTTCATGCCCGCTTCTTCAAGCAGGCGTGCGGCAAAGTCATTTTCCGGGTTCTTAAACACCGAACCGGCATTAGCGCTTTGTACCGGCTGAGAATTTCCACGCGTTTTTAGCAACTCCCGAATCCGCCGGCCCAGGTCCAGCCCTTTGATGGCTTTAAGTTTGATCTGCGCTCCAACAATCCAGTTGTTCTCAGGCAGCTCGACGTGACGATACTGGTAGGAAATTTCACTTTTATCAAACCAGTTGATATTGCCATCACGATCCAGACACTCAATGCGCTCAATCATCGACCAGGTATCGCCACCAAATGCTCCCGCATTCATCGCAACAGCCCCCCCGAAACTTCCAGGAATACCCGCCAGAAACTCTGCGCCCTCCAGACCATGCCTGGCGCAATATTTTGCAAGCTTCGCGCTGCTCACCCCCGCTTGTGCGTAAACACTGTCAGAATCCACGCGTTCGATTTCATCCATCCCTTTAAAGGTACACACCACCACGCCCGGGATGCCCGCATCACGCACCAGAATATTGCTACCCAGCCCCATCCAGAATACCGGTACGTTACCCGGCAGCTGGCACATCAATTGCACCAGTGAAGCTTTATCTATTGGTACGTAGAACATCTCGGCCTTTCCACCTACCCGCCAGGAGGTGTGCTTTGCCATTGGCTCATCGTGCAACAATAGACCTTCCACCCCGTCAAGATGGCTTTGTAGAGATCGCTGCATTATGCTGCGCATAGTCCTTCCTCAACGATGGTACGCGCATAGCGGCCAATATCGCCCGCCCCCAGGCACAGGAGTACATCCTTATCCTGTAATTGATGCAGCAGTACCGTGCTGGCCTGCTCAAAATCTTCGCTAAATACTACCTCTCCACCGCGCGCCCGAATCGCCTGCGTAAGTGCCCGACCATCCGCCGCCTCAATCGCCGATTCGCCAGCGGCGTATACTTCCAGTAGAATGAGATTTGCCTGCTTGCTCAGCACCTGTGCAAAATCATCCAGAAGGGCTTCGGTACGACTATATCGATGCGGCTGAAACAGGCACACGATACGGCGATTTGGCCACGCCAGTGCTGCGGCCGCAAAGGTGGCGGACAACTCTCTGGGGTGATGCGCATAATCATCGATCACCTCAACCGCTCCACCTTCGGGCAGTTTTAGCTTGCCCAGTTGCTCAAAGCGCCGCCCGATACCCTTAAATTCTGCCAGCGCAGTGCGCACGTCCTGATCATCCAGGCCCAGTTGATTGGCCACCGATATTGCTACCAAAGCATTGAGCACGTTATGCTGCCCTGGCATGGCGAGTGAGAATTGACCCACATTTTCGCCAAAACGAATCACTTCAAAATCTGTTTTCAGACCGCGCTGGCGCAAATTTACAGCCTGAATTTGTGCGCCGTCGCTCAAACCGAAAGTGACGATACGCCGGTTAAGTTTCGTTGATATTTCCCGGATCACAGGATCATCAATGCAAATTATGGCTAATCCATAAAATGGCAGTGTATGCACAAACTGAATAAAGGTTTGTTTGAGCTGCTCAAAGCTATTGCCATAGGTTTCCATATGGTCTGTGTCGATGTTGGTGATCGCAGCCATCATCGGCGTTAGCTGTAAAAATGAAGCATCACTTTCATCCGCCTCTGCAACCAGTATTTCGCCGCTACCCAGCCGGGCATTCGAAGCCTGGCTGGCCACGATACCGCCGATAACGAAGGTCGGATCCAGACCCGCCTTGATCAATACGTCTGATACCAGACTGGTGGCGGTGGTTTTTCCATGCGTTCCCGCGATCGCAATGCCCTGTCTGAAGCGCATCAACTCAGCCAACATTTCAGCGCGCGGCACCACCGGTATTTTCTGATCCCTGGCTGCCATCACTTCGGGATTCGATCCCGCCACGGCGCTGGATACAACCACCACATCCGCACCCTGAATATTTTGTTCCGAATGACCAATAAACGTATTCGCGCCCTTATTCGCCAGCCGTTGCAATACCGGACTGTCATTCAAATCCGATCCGGAAATCTTGTATCCCTGATCAAGCAATACTTCAGCGATTCCGCTCATGCCAATGCCGCCAAGGCCCACAAAATGAATATGCTTAACGAATTCACGCATTAAGCACCTCCAGACAAATTTCAGCGGCCTCGCGGGTCGCATCCGGGCGCGCATAGTCTCGTGCCTTTTTCGCCATCACAATCAATTTACTGCGATCACCTGCCAACGCGCGTACTTCGTCAATCCACTCGCCTGCCACAAAATGTTCCTGACGAAAACACATCGCGGCTGAGCTATCGGACATTGCCTTTGCATTATAAAACTGGTGATCATCTATCGCGGACGGCAAGGGAACGAATAGCGCAACCGCACCCGCCGCAGCGACCTCAGATACGGTCATGGCACCCGCACGACAAATAACGAGATCTGAGCCGGTATAGGCGGCGGCCATATCTTCAATAAACTCGTGAACTTCAAAATCCAGCCCCGTATCTGCATAAAGCGAAGAGGCATCGTCCGCATTGTTTCTGCCAGACTGATGGGTTACAAAAAGTTTTATTTTTTCACCCAGACGGCGCTGCAATTCCTTAAGTAAATCAGGCAGTTTCTCATTGAACACCATTGCCCCCTGACTACCGCCGATCAGTAAAATCCTGAATTTGCCCCGGACTTCACGCAGGCGGTTTTCGGGCGCCTCTATTTTTGCGATATCACTGCGAACCGGATTACCGATATAGCGTGTATTACTCAAGCCCTGAACCGTTTCAAAACCAGTCATTACGCATTTTGCGAAAGGCGCCAGCAACTTATTGGTGGTTCCTGCCACTGCATTTTGTTCGTGCAACAATAACGGTTTTAACAGTACACGCCCCACCAATCCCCCGGGGCCGGATACATACCCGCCCATGCCGAGGATCGCATTTGCTTTACAATTTAGAATAATTACCATGGCCTGGAACGCTGCTCCCAGCAATACAAATGGAGCTGATAACTTCCGCCACAAACCAGTGCCACGTATACCCTTGACTTTGACCAACCTCAGATCAAAGCCCGCGGCAGGTACCAGCTTATGTTCAATACCGTTTTCGGTGCCCATCCAGACGATATTCACCCCGCTGCCGCGTAACTCTTTAGCCACTGCTAAAGCCGGCATCACATGACCGCCTGTACCACCTGCCATGATAAGTAAGGTCTTCATGATGCCTTAGCTCGCAAAATCCTGGGGCTCGGGCGTGCCCTGGTTTTACGATCGACCGCAAATAAAAGCCCAATCGCAATAAAGGTGGTCACCAGGCTGGACCCGCCCGCACTCATAAGGGGTAACGTCAACCCTTTGGTAGGTAGTATCCCGGTATTGACGCCTACGTGAATACCCGCGTTAAATACAAGTAACAAACCAATGCCGTAAGCCATGTACGCTTCAAAACGAAACCCTTTTTCCAGCGCACGCGAGCCGATTTTAAAAGCCCTCCACAAAAACAGGGTAAACAGTATCAACACTGCCAATACGCCTGCCGCACCGAGTTCTTCGGCGATAATTGCAATTAAAAAGTCATTATCTGCGTGCGGAAGGTAACTCAGCTTTTGTAAACTATTGCCTAAACCTACGCCCAGCCAACCGCCCCGACCGACCGCCATAAGCGCCTGTGTTAACTGAAAACCACTGTCAAAAGGGTCCGCCCAGGGGTTCTGATAGGTTAATAAACGCTCAACCCGATAGGGCTCCATAACCGCGACGATTGCCAGTGCAATCAGAGTAAGGAAAATTACACCGACAAAATGGCCGAAGGGCACACCGGCCAGAAACATCAGGCCGGCAGTGGTTGCGATAATTACCACTAGCGTACCAAAATCAGGCTGCACCAGCAAAAGCCCGGCCACCAGCAGGATGGGCAGCCCGAGGTTTAGAACGCCTACCGTGAAAAGATGCAGGCTATTTTGTTTTCGAGCATAATAATCGGCCACATAAATCAGGCAGATCAGTTTCATGATTTCGGCGGGTTGTACCCTCACACCCGCGACCGAAAACCAGCGCGTACTGCCGTTAATTTCCAGCCCTACCCCGGGAAGTAAAAGTGCGGCCAGTGCCAGCATACCGATTAACAATAATATTTTGCTATTCGCCTGCAGGCTGTCCAGTTTGACATACATCGCCAGCAGCATTAAACCAACGCCCGCTAAGATATGTACACCGTGTTTTAACAAATGCGAAAACCGCAATTCAAACTGACCAATGCTGCCGGAAATACCGGATGAAAAAACCATCACCAAACCCAGCAACACAATCGTTGCGATTACGCCTGCGAGTATCCCGTCAAACGCATGCTCATCATAGGGTTGATTACTTCGGTAGGCCGCGGCGTGACTCATGCCTGCCCCCCGGAATCACATAACTCCAGTACGTGCAGATTCACCAGTTGGCGGAAGGCTTCGCCGCGTTGCCGGTAATTTTCAAACATATCAAAACTGGCACAGGCGGGAGATAACATTACCACTTCACCCGAGCTGGAAATCTCTTTGGCACGAAGCACAGCCCCTTCCAGGTTTTGTGCCTGAGATAGCGCCACTTTATTCTTGAGAACGGCTTCCAGCTCACTGGCATCTTCGCCTATGAGAATGACTTCGCGCACACTTTCGTCCATGGCTGCCACCAGCGGCGAAAAATCCGCCCCTTTGGCCTGGCCTCCCATGATCAAAACCTTGGGCTGTGCAAAGCCGGCTATTGCGGCGAGCGTGGCACCGACATTGGTTCCCTTGGAATCATTTATCCATAGTACCCCGTCTTTATTCGCAAGCTGCTCGCAGCGATGCGCCAAACCCTCAAATGCGCATATTGCATCCAGCATAGCTGAAGTGATATTCATTCTGTACTGTGATACAACTGCTAGTGCAGCTAGCACATTGAGCCAGTTTTGCCGTCCTTTTAATGCCAGCCTGTCCGCCTGAAGTATTTTTGTATCTCCTTGTGCCAGCCAATCTACTTCGCCTTCATGAATGAGGCCGAACTCCTGCCCGTTGCGCGGCACCCCCAGTCCGAAACTGACGCTGTTGGGTAAAGGAATCTGCGGCGCCCCGGGTTCATCACGATTAATTACTTCACTGCGCGCATGTCTATACACTCTAGCCTTCGCGTCGGTATAAGCCACATACGAAGGGTAACGATCGAGATGATCTTCACTCAGGTTAAGTACCACTGCGACATCCGCCTTGAGGTTGTCCGTGGTTTCAAGCTGAAAACTGGATAATTCCAGCACGTATACATCCGGTGTCGGCTTTTGAAATAAATCCAGCGCCGGCACTCCGATATTCCCCCCCAGTAGCGCTGTTCTACCGCCTGCGTTGATCAGGATATCGACCAGTGTTACCACCGTACTTTTACCGTTTGACCCGGTAATGGCGATAATGGGAGCAGTCGCATGGCGGGCAAATAACTCTATATCACCAAGCAGCTCGGTTTGCGGGCCAATCTTATTCGCCAGTTCCAGCGCGTGTATGGACACGCCCGGGCTAACTACCACCATATCAGCGGTTTTCAGGGTATGCTGATCAAGCCCCCCTGTCACCAGTCTTACTTTTGGGAAACTTCGCTTAAGTTGGCGTGCATTCACCGCGAGATTGCGAGTATCCATGGCAATCAGTTCGCTCGTAGAATCACCCAGATAGCGAATAACCGACTGCCCGGTTATACCAAAGCCAATCACCGCGACTTTTTTATAGGGCATGCCTGAGCTTACAGGATGTTGATTAGAATGAGTTTTCATCAAAATCATCTCACCTTCAGCGTAGCAAGGCCGATGATGACCAGGATGAAACTGATGATCCAGAAACGTACAATCACGCGCGGCTCGGGCCAGCCCTTAAGTTCAAAGTGGTGGTGCAGGGGGGCCATCTTAAACACCCTGCGCCCAACCAGTTTAAACGAAGCAACCTGGATAATAACCGACAGCGTCTCGACTACAAATAGCCCCCCCATAATCACCAGCACAATTTCCTGCCGGACGATAATCGCGAGCACACCCAGCGCTGCGCCCAAAGACAAAGCCCCGATATCACCCATAAAAACTTGCGCCGGATACGCATTAAACCAGAGAAACCCCAGACCCGCACCCACCAGCGCCGCACAAAATATGATCATTTCGCCTGCGCCGACCAGATACGGTACGTTCAGGTATGCAGAAAAGTTGGTATTGCCCGACATGTAACTGAACACGCCCAGGCCGCCCGCCACCATGACCACGGGTAGAATAGCCAGGCCATCCAGACCATCAGTCAGGTTAACCGCATTACTCGTGCCAACAATCACGAACCATGCCAGGGGGATAAACAACCAGCCCAGATTAAACGCCACATTCTTGAACAGTGGCACTATAAACTGAAGCTCTGCCGGGGATGATGCCGTTGCGTATAACCAGTAAGCTGCGATAAATCCGGCAGCAGACTGGGTGAAAAATTTAAATTTCGATCCCATACCGCGGGGATCTTTGTTGACCAGTTTCTGATAATCGTCATACCAGCCAATACAGCCAAACGAAAGCGTGACAAACAAAGTAATCCAGAGGTAACGATTGCTAAGATCCATCCATAACAAAGTGGATACAACTACCGCAAACAGGATCAAGGCACCACCCATAGTCGGCGTGCCTACTTTTGAAAAATGGCTGGTGGGGCCGTCATCACGAACCGTCTGCCCGATTTTGTACTGGCTTAGTTTTCGAATCATCATAGGGCCAAACACCAGCGACAGGACCAATGCGGTTAACACACTCATAATCGCGCGGAATGTCAGGTACTGGAATACGCCAAATACGCTGTAATATTCGGTGAGCCGTTCAAAAAGCCAGGTCAACATGATGCACCCCCTGTTAATTTCAGAGCATCTAAAATCCGCTCCATGCGTGCGAATCTTGAGCCCTTAACCAAAACGGTTTTAGCATCTGAAAATGAAGCGATTTTTGTCGTTAGCTCGTGAACCGTGCCAAACGCATCGCTACCGACTCCGAACCCCTTGAGATAAGCCGCCATGTTCTGCAGATATTCGGCATCATTGCGCTCAACCAGGGTCAACAAATTATTGACGCCCTTTTGTTTTGCGTAACATGCAACATCATAGTGTATTTGCGTTGAATCTGCTCCCAACTCGCCCATCGCCCCCAGCACCAGCACCTTTTGCCCCGGCTGCCCGGCTAATACATCGATCGCCGCAAGCATAGAAGCCCGGTTGGCGTTGTAGCTGTCGTCGATCAACATAAAGTCGGATGAGATTTGCAACACGTCCAGCCGACCGCGTACCGCGCTAACTTTTTTCAACCCGGCACTAATGGCATCCACCGGCACCCCGGCTACCACTGCAACGGCTACTGCTGCTGCCGCATTGAGACGGTTGTGTTGTCCGATCAAGGGAAAGTCAAATGTGGTTTCCTTAGCCATTATGCTCAATTTCAGACGCGCACCCTCTGTGGCCAGAATACGGATATCAGCATCCGTATGCCTACCAAAGCTGACACATTTTTTATTACCGGCCCGGGCTTTCCATTGCGAATAAAAAGCATCATCCCGATTAAGTACAACGGTTCCGTTCTTATCGACAAAATCGATCAACTCCCCTTTTGCCTGCGCTACCCCTTCGATAGTTTTTAAACCCTCAAGATGCGCCGCGGCTGCGTTGGTGATCAACGCGATATTCGGCTTTACTATCTTGCCCAGATACGAAAGCTCCCCCGCGTGGTTCATGCCCATTTCGATCACAGCGGATTGATGCTGTTCGCGCAATTTCAATAGCGTTAGCGGCACCCCCCAGTGATTATTAAAACTGCCCTGCGGCGTAATGCCCGGTATAAAATCAGCGAACAAAGTGCTCACAATTTTGCAAACCGTTGTTTTGCCGTTGCTTCCGGTGATGCCAACAACAGGAACCGAAAATCGTTCCCGCCAGTACGCAGCCAGCATGCCCAACGCTATCGTGGTGTCTTCTACCCGAATATGGCGTGCCGACTGTGATTCAACGAACACCTCATCGGCTACCGATGCTGCGGACCCCTGTTGCATGGCCTGCTCAATAAAATCGTGGCCGTTTTTAAGCTCACCATGAATCGCGAAATACAAAGCACCCTTTTCCAGCCGGCGCGTATCAATCTCCACGGATTGAAAACGCCCGTCGTGACCGTTCAAACGGCCCTGCATTACGCTACTGGCTTCGCTGAGTTTCATCATGCTGCAAGGCGCTCCAGCGCTGCCCTGGCCTGTACGCGATCATCAAATTCAACAATATGATCCGCATAAACTTGCCGGGTTTCATGGCCTTTGCCTGCTACCAGCACCCAGTCTTGTGCCTGTGCCTGGGAAATAGCCGCAAATATCGCCTGCGCGCGATCGTGTAATACCCACGCGGGCTCCGTCATGCCACGCTGAATATCCCTTATGATCGCAGCCGGTTGCTCACCCCGGGGGTTATCGTCTGAAATAAATACTTCATCCGCCAATCGCTGAGCAATGCGCCCCATTTGAGGTCGCTTGGCCTTGTCACGATCTCCGCCACAACCAAATACCACCGCAAGCGTACCGGAACAATGCCCGCGACATGCGGTTAACGCCTTTTCCAGTGCATCCGGAGTATGCGCATAATCCACTACCACAACGGGCTGGCCCGGTTGATCATTTACGCGTTCCATACGCCCCGGAACGGGAAGGCATTCCTTTAGCGCTTTAACTAAAGCTTGCAGCGTGAAACCGAAAGCCAGACCCGTGCCGATCACTGCCAGCAGGTTGTACACGTTAAATCGACCTATCATGCTGCTGTGCAACAAAACAGCCTCGTCTGAATAGACAATAGAAAAATTCAGCCCCTTAGCGGCTAGCACAATGTCCTGTGCGCGCAGCTTTCCATGCTCGATACCGTAGGTAAACACTCTGTTTCCCAGTTTATCTGTAATCTTGCATCCCAGTTCATCATCTTCGTTGACGATGGCATGCTTAAAATCCTCACCCTCAAACAGGCGCATTTTGGCCGCCTCATACTGCGCCATGGTTTGATGAAAATCCAGGTGGTCCTGGCTGATGTTACTAAACACAACGGTATCGAACGCCACCCCGGTGACGCGCCCCAGTTCAAGTGCATGTGATGACACCTCCATACACACCACCTGTATACCCGCTTCATGCATCTGTGCCAGACGCTTTTGCAACTGCACTGCATCAGGCGTGGTTAAGCCGATAGAATCCAGTACCATTCCCGGCCCGTCGGCAGAATTTACGGCACCTGCCCCCAGTGTACCGATCATGCCGGCCAGCAAACCCAGGCTATCGAACACCTGAGCCATGTACCAGGCAATAGTGGTTTTTCCATTTGTACCGGTAATACCGATAACCCTGAGCTTGTTAGAAGGATGATTGAAGAACCGCGCGGCAATATTGCTCAATTCCGTGCGCAAATATTTAACCGTAATGATGTTTTGCATTCCCGAAAGCTCAGGCAATTCGCCCCCCCGCTCATCACTATCGACGAGTACCGCCGCCGCGCCTGATGCCATCACTTCGGGTATGAATTTTCGCGCATCGATTTGCGCGCCTTTTAAGGCGACAAATAAACCACCAGGCAGAATATCACGACTGTCCAGCGACATATTCCGGATGTTTGGATTGGTGCTCAAACCTGACACATCCAGCCCCTTAAGCAAGTCATCAAGCTGATGTTCCACTATATCTGCCCTCCTGATTTTGGTTCCCGGTCGAGCACAATTTTGTTAGGATCCTCGATTTCAGCGTCGAGCTTGTCCGGCGTTACGTTATACAGGCGCATGGTATCGCGCATGGTTTTTGCAAACACCGGACCGGCAATAGTGCCCCCGTAGTAACCGCCAGCCTTAGGGTCGGGGTCGTCCACCATAACGGCCAAAACAAACCTGGGGTCGCTCATCGGCGCCATGCCCACAAACCAGGAGACGTAGTGGTCTTTTTCATAACCATTCCCTGAATTACGGCGTGATGTACCGGTTTTACCCCCCACTCGATAACGATCAATACGCGCCCGACGGGCCGTTCCATCCGGGCTTGCTACCCGCTCAAGCATGCGTAAAACCTGAGCGGTCGTTTGCTCGCTAAATACACGTTTTCCTGCCAGTTCTGCACCCTGCTCCAGGCCTTGCTCGCGTTTGCGTATAGTCAGGGGCTTAAGCACGCCATTATTTGCAAATACGGTATACGCACGCGCAATTTGTAATGGCGTCGCATTCAAGCCGTAACCGTAAGATTGTGTCAGGCGATCGATCAATCGTTTACGTTTGGGCAATACCCCGCTCACTTCCGCAGGCACCGCATTAACTTTATGCCCGAATCCAAGCTGATCCAGCTTCGCATGAAATCCGTCATACTGCATTTCCATCAATAATTTAGCGGCGCCTATATTGCTCGATTTAACCACGATATTTTCCAGGGTCAGCACACCATTCGGATGCGTATCCGAAATTCTCCCACCGGGCACCCGAAACGGCTTTTCACCCGTGTCAATGGTTGATTCAGCAGTAAACTGCCCCGATTCAATCGCCGTTGCAATGGTGAACGGCTTAATGGTTGAGCCCGGTTCCTGCACATCGGTTACCGCACGATTTCGAAACCGGTCAGGCACAAACGTACGGCGGTCGTTTGGATTAAACTGCGGCGAAACCACCATCACCAGGATCTCTCCCGTAGGCGCATACACCATTACCACACTACCGCCGCGCGCTTTATGTTTGCGCACCGCCTGCTCAAGGTAGCCGCTGGCCAGATACTGCAAACGGCTATCGATACTAAGCCGCAAAGGTGTACCGTTCTCCACCGCCTCAACCTGTTCAACAAATTCAACAAAGCGGCCTTTGCTGTCGCGATGCACTATTTGCCGACCTCTTACCCCCTGCAAATCCTGATTGTACGATTTTTCGATACCTTCCTGACCCTTACCATCAATATCAGTAAATCCGATTAAATGGCCTACTGCCGGGCCGGGCGGATAAAACCGTTTGTAATCTCGCTGCAGGCTAACACCCGGCACCTTCAAAGCCATGACCTGTTCGGCCAGCAAGGGTGGAATCTGGCGCTTCACGTACATGAAATTATTCCTGAACTCGCCGGCTTTCCGTTTTTCACATGCCTTGTTCAAGCCGGGTTGCTTAAGCTTGAGCAAACGCAACATATCCGGCCACTGCTCCGGAGCATTGCAAAATTTTCGTGCCTCGGCCCATACCGTATCTACCGGCGTGCTGACCGCCAGCAACCGTTCATTGCGATCGTAGATCGGGCCCCGAACAGGTTTTTGCACAACCGATCGAATATGGCGCGCATTGGCCTCCGCGACCAGGCGGTCGTGCCCATAAAGTTGAATACTGACCAGTTTAATAGCCAGCACAGCAAAACCCGCAGACACCAAACCCAGCAGAATACGCTGACGAAACAAGGTCCGCTGAATATGGCGTTCCTGCTGGCGCCTCATTGTACTCCCCCCCCGGCAGGCTCACTGCCCTGGCGGGACGCCAGGAATATAGTCTGAATCTGTTCCCGGGTAGGTGGCTCCATGCTGTATTCACCGCGCACTTCATTTTCTATGTTGTGCTCCAGGCGCCAGGTTGAAAACTCGGCCATCAACTGGCGCCACTCAATCGAAAGAGAATCACGCTGACGCTCAAGTTTCAATAAATCATAAAATGCAAGGCGATTTAACTGGCGCACCGAAACCAGCGTCATAGCGCTAAAAACCACCAGCAGTATCAAGCTAATGCTAACAACAAGCTGCGTGCCCGGCTTTTTCATGCCCGTACCTTTTCTGCGACACGCATGATTGCGCTTCTGGCTCGCCGATTAGATTTTAGTTCGCCCGCGCCCGCGCGCACCGGCTTGCCGATCAGCTTGATGCGCGGATTAATCTGATCTGCGCGTATTGGCAAATCCGGGGGGAAATCATCGCCCTTGGCCTCTTTTTGCAGCAGCTGCTTAACCGGCCTGTCCTCCAGCGAATGGAAACTGATGACCACCAGACGCCCGCCGACGGCCAGTGCATCCAGCGCATCGGGCAGCATGCTGGTGATTTCCTTCAACTCTTCGTTGATTGCGATGCGAATCGCCTGAAAAGACCGGGTGGCCGGATGCTTCTCGCGCTCGTGCACCGGAATCGCATCCGAGATCAGCCTGGATAACTGTGCGGTGGTCTCCAGCGGAGTTTCTTCCCGGGATTCAATAACGGCATTGGCTATGCGTTTGGCAAAGCGCTCTTCACCGTAGACCCTCAATACTCTGACCAACTCTGAAAACTTCACCTTAGCCAGCCATTGTGCAGCAGTTTGACCGCGCGATGTATCCATGCGCATATCCAGCGCACCATCCCTCTGGAATGAAAAACCTCGCTCTGCTGTATCCAGCTGCGGCGAAGACACACCAAAATCAAACAGGATGCCATCCACTTTGCCCATATAGCCCAGGGATTCCAGTTTTTCACCCAGACTCGAGAAAGGCGCATGTACGATGGTGACACGCGCATCACCGCCCATCATCTCCATCGCCGCAGCGATGGCATCGGGATCGCGATCCATAACCATCAGCCGGCCGGAGTCATTGAGCTTATCCAGCATCAAACTGGCGTGGCCACCCCGACCAAACGTGCCATCCACATAAAAGCCGTCGGGCTGCATATGCAGCGCATCGACAGCTTCGGGGAGCAACACTGACTGGTGCGCTGCCCCGGGCATCACAACTGAAGCTCCTCCATGTCCGGCGTAGGCACAATATCTTTCGCAGACTGATTGAGCCACTCGTCACAATCGGTCTCCCAGTCGCTTGAGTTCCATATCTCGAATTTATTGCCCTGCCCGACAAAATGGATTTGTTTATCGATTTTTGCAAACTCACGCAATGACGGCGGCAACAGAATACGCCCGGTTTTATCCATGTCTACATCGGCCGCATAGCCTACGAAAAATCGCTTAAATTTGACGTGCTCGGCATTCATGCTCGATAACTTGTTCACCTGCTTTTCAACCTGCTCCCATACATCCATCGGGTACAGCCACAGACAATTATCTGCGGTCGCGTTGACCGTCACCACCAGGGCACCATTGCAGCGCTCAAGCAACTCTTCGCGATAGCGGGTCGGTAGGGCCATTCTGCCCTTTCCATCCACTTTAAGTTGATTAGCACCCCGATACATGTATAAAAACCCTATAAACTCCCAATAATTGCACTTTTTACCACTCAAAGGGAATATAGGCGGTGCACCAGATTAAGTCAAGGATTTTCAAGGAGATACGCGCGCTTTAAGAAGAGATCTTGACGCGCTTTCTTGCTTTTTAAATCAGCAAGATATGGTGATTATTTAATCTAATTTAACAGAAAGTTAAAGTAAGTTGATCTGTAAGCCGGGTTCTGTCGTGGACGATCATTCATCTGGGTAATTTGTCGCCAAATACCTCAAGCAACCTACCCGAAACCAACGCGGGCCGCGCCGAATGGTTTCCTATTTGGTCTTGCTCCCGGTGGGGTTTACCCTGCCACGATTGTTACCAATCGCGCGGTGCGCTCTTACCGCACCATTTCACCCTTACCACACCGCTTAAAGCGGCGGGCGGTATATTTTCTGTGGCACTTGCCGTCGGCTCACGCCGCCCAGACGTTATCTGGCACCTTACCCTGTGGAGCCCGGACTTTCCTCGATGCCGAAATACGCCACCGCGATCGCCCGATCAACTTAAGTGCGACATTAGTATAGTGGCGGCCAATTGGCAAGCAAAATTGATACCGGCCCGAAAACAGACGCGCCCTGGAAAATCTCAGTTCTCTTTTGCATTGACTATTAGCTGCTCCAGCTTTTCAAGCAACTCGTCCATCTCCTGTTCGGTACCCACAGTGATGCGTAAATATTCGCTGATCCTGGGCGCATTAAAATAGCGCACCAGAATGCCCGCCTGCCTGAGCCGCTCATACACCTCCTCTGCGGATAGAAATAACGGCCTGGCGAATAAAAAATTCGCGCTTGAGTTGAGTACTTCAAATCCCAGTTCCCGCAAATTCGCCGCTGCCTGTTTCCGAACCCGGATAACTTCTTTTCGGGCAGCTTCAAACCCCTGAACATCCTCAAAAGCTGCCATTGCTCCGGCCTGCGCCACCTTATCCAGCGGGTAGGAATTAAACGAATTCTTGATCCGCTCCAGACCATTTATGAGCTGTGGATCCCCGAGTGCAAAGCCGACACGCATTCCCGCCAGGCTGCGTGATTTGGAGACGGTTTGCACCACCATAAGGTTTGCATAAGCGCTGACCAGCTCCGCGCATGACTGCGCACCAAAATCAACATAGGCCTCATCGACCACCACTACGGAATTGGTGTTTCGCGATAAAAACGCCTCTATTTCACCGAGTGAAATTGCCAAAGAAGTAGGTGCATTCGGATTGGCGAATATCACGCCCCCATTTTCGGTGGGATAGTTATTCAGATCAAGTTCAAAATGCTCGCCCAGCGGAATTTGCTGCAGCTTTATATCATACAAGCGCGCATACACCGGGTAAAAGCTATACGAAATATCCGGGCACACCAGCGGCTTATCCGAATCAAACAATCCCGCAAATATGTGTGCCAGTACTTCATCTGAACCATTGCCGACAAAAACGCTACTCGCGGGCAACGAATAATAATTCGCAATCGATTGCTTGAGCTTTCGACACTCCGGATCCGGATACAGATTCAATCCGTCATCCACTGCCGCGTGCATGGCTTCAAGCACTGCCGCCGAAGGAGGTGCCGGGTTTTCATTGGTGTTAAGCTTGATGTATTGCTGATCCTGAGGTTGCTCGCCCGGGACATAGGGTTGCAATCGCCTGGTTCGTTGGTTCCAGTATTTATTCATCACGTGCGTGCTTAATTGATCGGAGAATTGATATAAGGCGTATTAAAACACAGAGAGCACGGAGACCACAGAGGGAAATGTAGATTAATGCGGTTTGCCAATACTCAGCAGCATCTTAAGCAATAAAGCGTTACTTATCCAATTCCAGTGCTCGTTGGTAACACTTGTTTTTACTCACGCCGGTGAGCGTTGCCGCCAGTTTGCTGGCCTTTGATACACTCATTTCATGTAGCAAAGGCCGCAGGACACTGTCCAGATCAACCGTTTGATCCCGGGCATTCACGCCTTCGACCATCACCACGTACTCACCCTTTTGCGCCTGTTCATCTTCTGCTATACGTTCAACCACGCTCTGTAAGTCTCCGTGATAAACCGATTCAAATTTTTTGGTCAACTCACGCGCGACTACGACATTGCGCGCACCACCCAACACCGATTGCATAGAGCGTAAAAATGGAATTATCCGGTGCCTGGCTTCGTAAAATACCAGGGTAGACGATAGATCCTTTAAACCCTGTAAGCGCTGTTCACGTGCGGCGGTTTTTGCGGGTAAAAACCCTTCAAAGGAAAACCGGTCTGTGGGCAACCCGGCAATAGACAGAGCCGCAATAGCGGCGCAAGCGCCCGGCACGGTCAGCGGCTGAATCCCGGCCTTTTGTGCTGCGCGCACCAGGCGAAATCCGGGATCACTCATCAGTGGCGTTCCGGCATCACTAATCAGGGCGATGTTACTGCCCTGCCGGATTTTCTGCACAATACCCTCCGCCAGCTGTCTTTCATTGTGTTCATGAAAGGCTTTCATTGGCTGGCGAATTCCGTAGTGCTGCAATAATTTGATGGCGTTGCGTGTATCCTCCACCAGGATCAGATCCACCTGCTGCAGTACCTCCACCGCACGATATGTCATATCCTGCAAGTTTCCGATTGGTGTCGCGACAATATATAACTCACCCGCTATGCTACTCACTGTCTGTACTTTATACTCCTCGTCATTCTATGCAACGATTGTGACAACCCTTAAGATGCACCGCAAGCTTCCTCGCCATTTATTTCTCGCTTCAGGCCTTGCAGGATTCGGCCTGTTATTCGCCGGTTGCAGCTCGACGCAAACACCGCTGCCGGCCGAAAGTGAGCCGGTGCAGATAGAGCAACCTCAGGCAAAAACGCACGCACTTGACCGGGATCAGTCCATCCGTAGCGCGGAAAACCCGATAAGCAACGAAATCCAGGACCCCTGGCAACTGGTCGACATGTCCGCAGGAAAATTACCCGCAGAAAGTAATGCGCTGATATTGAAAGCGAGTGAGTTATTTCTGGATCAACAGCACTACTCCACAGCTTATACCATGCTCGAAGAAGTTGATTCGAGCTGGCTGGACGAAAATGAAAAACAATATTTCGCCTTGATCCACGCGCGTTATGCCCTGCTTACCGGAAACACAAGCCGCGCACGAACCCTGCTTGCGCAATTTCCCCGCAACAACCCGGTAAGCAGGGAGAATCGTATACGCCTGTTGCAACTGGATATCGCAATAGCCGCGCAACAACTGGATTTTAAACGCGTGGTTTTATTCCGCATTGAACTGGATTCGCTGTTATTCGACCGGGCACAACTCGTCAATCAACAACGCATCCTCAACACCCTGACACGCGAATCCGAACTATTTTCGGGAAGCCCGACCGCCGCGCAAAATGCCGTTTTACAAGGATGGCTGGCGCTAGCCAGTTTGAACCGACTGAATCGATTAAGTACCGAAGAAATCGCGCTATGGCAACAACAATATCTTCAACATCCAGCCCAGGCCGCCGCCCTGGCTGCTGCGCAACTCAATACCGGCATTAGCAGCCGGAACATTGCATTACTGTTACCAACTACCTCAAAACTGGGCCGGGCTGCCGAAGCATTTAAGGCCGGTTTCGACGCAGCCGCATCAAACAACGGTCACCCGCGACAAAGCCGTGTATACGATATTGGCAGCGAAACCGATCTGATCGGCCTGTACTACCAAAGCGCAATAAATGATGGCGCAGATTTTATCGTCGGCCCACTGGGTCGAACCGGCGCACAAGCAATGTTGGCACACCTGGACAACACTTCGAATCCGGGCGTGTCTACCCTGTTGTTGGGCGAACTTCCCGCAGAATACGACCACCTGCCGAATATCTGGGGCCTTGCATTATCACCCGAACAGGACGCCACCGCGATTGCCGAGCGCGCAATCAGCCAGGGCATGCGCAGTGCGCTCGTTTTACAAAAGAATAATGACTGGGGTACACGCCTGGGTGAAGCCTTTACGCAGTCATTTGAAGCCAAAGGCGGCACTGTGGTAGCGAACCAACGCTATCAGCCTGATAACGCCGATCATAGCTACGAAGTAAAAAAAATACTGGATATCAGCCGCAGCGAAGTTCGGCACAAACAACTGCAAAACCTGCTGGGCACAAAACTGGAATTCAGCGTACGCAGGCGAAACGACATCGATTTTATATTCCTGGCCGGTAATACTCGCGATGCACGCCGCCTCATTCCACTGGCTAAATTTTATCGCGCGCACGATTTACCCATCTATGCTACCTCCGCCGCATTCAACGGAAAATTTAACCGCTTGACCGATGAAGACTTGAAGGACCTGAATTTTGCAGACCTGCCCTGGCTATTGAACAAACAAATTGAGGCCCGGCTACGCGAGAAAGCCCGGATAAAGGCAGAGAAAGAAGCGACTGAGGCGCAAGCCCTGGCGCTGTTACAAGCCCGGACGATAGATCCAAACATGAGCTTCGAAGAAGAAATGGCGAAGCCGAAAAACGTATCAGACAATAGCGCCCCCGCTGTCGAAGAGCCCGACACTCAAAACAAAGAAGCGCCGCTTGAAAAGCCTCAATTTGAAGGCCTGCCCTATAGCAGCGCAACCTTGAACCGATTGTACGCGCTGGGATATGCCGCGTTTGAGGCGATTCCACGCCTGAGCTATCTGCAATCAGATGAGTGGTATCAATTTGCCACGCGAACCATGGCGCTAAATATGGATGAACACCGCAACCTGCGACATCGAGTCGCATGGGGGAAATACATCACTGATGGCATCCGAATCAGCCCCTGAGATACCAGGCCGAAAACATGCAGGGATTCGAAAACACGCGCGCTACGGGAACCCATGGCGAAGGACTCGCATTACGCCATCTTGTCAACGAAGGCTTACGCCTGATTGAACGGAACTTCAATAGCCGCTATGGTGAAATCGACATTATCATGCGCGACGCTGATGAATGGGTATTTGTTGAAGTTCGCTTACGCCAATCTCCTCAATTTGGAGGCGGCCTGGAAAGCGTTACGCGCAGTAAACAGAAAAAACTAATTAATACGGCTGAATACTATATGCAGAAGCATCACAATTTTCACTTCGAGAGCTGCCGTTTTGATATCATTGAGATCAGCGGCAAACTTAACAAACCGCACATAAACTGGATAAAAGATGCTTTTTGGGCCGACTAATTTGAATACCACCATAAAATGAACCCCGGCGAACAGATATCTCAGCACTTTGCGCGCAGCCAGAAGGCATTGAGCGATGCGCTTCCCGTATTGAACGCTAAAATTGCGAATTCTGCCGCGGCTATGGCAGAGACACTAGACGCAGGCGGGAAGTTATTAATTTGCGGCAATGGCGGCTCCGCGGCGGACTCGCTGCATTTATCCAGCGAACTGCTAAACAAATTTGTTTTGGAGCGCGCGCCTCTGGCAGCCATCTCACTCAACTCGGATGTTTCGGCATTGACATCCATCGCTAATGATTTTGCGTTTGAGTACGTTTTTAGCAAACAGGTAGAAGCTCTGGGCAAAAAACAGGATATTCTGGTCGTTTTTACAACGTCTGGAAACTCCGCGAATATCAGTCGCGCAATAAAATCCGCCAACCAGATCGGTATGCGCGTTATCGCCCTGAGCGGGAAAACAGGTGGTGCAGCCGCTAAATTGCTACTTGAAGACGCGATCGAACTGCGTGTACCCAATGACGAAACCGCCAGAATACAGGAAGTGCATGGATTGATCATTCACTGCCTGTGTGACTTAATTGACCTACAACTATTTGGAGCAAAAGCATGAAATTGAATAATACCACCCTAAGCCATACGTACCGTGGGCTGTTAGCAGGTTTAGTATTATTGCTGGCCGGCTGCATTACAGCCACCGTAGGCGTGATCGCGGTCAGCAGCGTTGATATCGCTAAAGACGACCGAACATTTGGAACCTTAGTCGATGACAACATCATTGAGGCCAACATCATTAAAGATATATATAAGGACCCTAAGCTCGATGGCAACACACACATCAATACGACCGTGGTCAATGGCGTGGTTCTGCTGACAGGAGAGGTCAGCGACAATTCTCAGAAATTTCACACCGCGCAGATTGCAAATGCATATCAGGGCGTCGAACAAGTCGTTAACCAACTGGAGGTTCTCGGTAAAACATCTTTAACCAGTCGCAGCAATGACACATTAATCACAGCGAAAGTAAAAACAGCATTAATTCGTGACAAGGGCGTCAACTCAAGCACTATCAAGGTAGTAACAGAGCGTGGAATCGTCTATCTGCTCGGCATTGTTGGCTCCACCGAAGGCGATACGGCTGTCAATCTGGCTAAGCAGGTAGGTGGTGTCGTGCGTATCGTAAAAATCTTTATGGCGCCTGCCTAAGAATTACGCTCATGCCACAGCAGCGCACTCCCGTATTAAACACTGCTGCTGAATTACGAGGCTGGCTGGAATCGGCACCCCGACCGCTGGTATTCACCAATGGCTGTTTCGACATTCTGCATCGCGGGCACGTGAGTTACCTTCAACAGGCCGCCGATCTAGGCGCCAGTTTGTTGGTCGCACTGAACACGGATAGCTCCGTCAAACGCCAGGGCAAAGGCGACGATCGCCCTCTTAATACCCTCGAAGATCGTCAGGCCGTGATGGCTGCGTTGGCTTGCGTTAGTGCGGTTTGCAATTTTGATAGTGATACCCCGCTGGAACTGATCATGCGCTGCCAGCCCGATATTCTGGTTAAAGGGGGGGACTGGCCGGTAGAAAATATCATTGGATGCGAAGAGGTTCAGAAACGGGGTGGTCAATGTCATTCGATCGCCTTTGAACACGAGCGCTCTACCACTGCCCTGCTGAATAAAATTCGTAACAGCCAGAGTTGAGGCATCACACCCGCTCAGATGAATATCCTGCGAATTGATCATATCGTACTTACCGTCAAAGATATTCCCACCACCATCCAATTTTACGAGTCCGTACTGGGCATGCGCACCGAGACCTTTGGTGCTGGCCGTGTGGCGCTTTGCTTTGGGCAACAGAAGATAAACCTGCATCAATATGGCAATGAGTTTGAGCCCAGGGCTGATATACCGTTACCGGGGTCGCAGGATTTGTGCTTTATTACGGATTCAGATTTGTCTGCTGCGATGGAGCATGTGAGGGGATTGGGGATTAATATTTTGGAGGGACCGGTTGCCCGGACCGGGGCGATGGGGCCAATTACTTCTTTTTATTTTAGGGATCCGGATTTGAATTTGATTGAAGTGGGGAGCTATACGCAGGGGTAGTTTGTTTCGGGACTTACGTGTTGGGATTGTTGCCTTGTTCTTTTATGCGCTAACACTTATTTAGAGCATGCGCTTATTAAAGCTGAACGCTGGCGCGCCCTTACTTTTTGGGTCGCCCAAAGGTAAGCAAAAAACTTTCGGAAAAGTTTTCTGTGAGCGAAGCGAGTTCCGCAGCACCCGAAATCATCGAGTAGCGCATAAAAAAACAAGGTAACAACAACACCAAACCCTTATGCCTTCAATGAACTCAAATACCGGACAATAGTATTAGAGTATATATTTTGCAATGGGCCCAGGTCAGAGTAGATAAGGGCTTTATAGCTTATATTTGTTGATTTAAAAGAGACTCAAGGATTAGGATGATAACATTTCCAAACATCATTTTTACAAGGAAGAACATGATACCATACCCCATATAGTACCCCACATGGTAAAAACACAAAACCCAGCTACTGCTACAACAGGGGCTGGGCTTCTAAACACAAAGATATTGAGGTATCAATATGGCTATAGGCAATTATAAGGCTATTAAAAATGATTTACAGCTTGGCAAGCTGAAACGAAAGGATAAGGCATTTACTGTAAAGGTGGCTAATACGTCGGGCCTATATGTTCGTATTGGTCCATCGGGGGTAAAGTCATATAGATGGGATCGAGGGAAAGGACAAAAACCAAGGCATATTACTTACGGCAGATATCCATCAATGTCAGTGAAGGATGCCAGAAATAAGCATGAAAAGACCCAGGAACAATACAGGGATGGTGTTATGTGTGAAGTGAGTGCCGACCTACCCAAAACCATCCAGGAACTGGCAGATGTCTTTTACGAGGGCCGGATAGTGCCCAACAGAAAGAGGCCTGAAATAGTCTTACAGGTGCTGGATCATGATGTTTTACCATTCGTTGGGTCCATGAAATTGGATTTAGTGAATACCATGGTTATACACAGCCTGGTCAGCAAGGTTGTGGATCGAGGGGCAACAGTTCATGCAGGCAGAGTATTAGCCATATTAAAGCAGATGCTGAATTATGGAGTCGTTCTTGGGGCCCTGCAATTTAATGTAGCTCAACCACTGAATAAGAAAGACCTGGGAATTAGTAACAGTCAAAGGAATCGTGTTCTGGACCCAAAAGAGATAAAGCTATTATGGAATGCTCTCGAAAACAATTACAAAGGGACAAAACAAACCCGTATAGGGCTTCAATTACTTTTGCTGCTCGGATTACGTAGTGGTGAATTAAGGCTCATTAAATGGGCTGATATTGACCTGAAAAAAGGATTGCTGACTATCCCCGTCGAGAACCAGAAATTGTCTATCGAGCAGGCAGGCCAGGCCAAGCCTTATGTTGTTCCTTTAGATAAAATGGCTAGGGAGTTATTCAGAAAACTGGAAGGAATAAATAGTGAATGGGTATTTCCGGGGAGAGGAAGAGATAAGCCGATACACGAAACCACAATGATCAATGTGATTAGTGTTTTATTGGATCGAAGTATTCGAGGAGAAAAGGTATTACCAATTGATGCTTTTACACCCCACGATCTTCGAAGGACTATGAGATCTAATTTAAGTGAGTTGGGGATACCACCCCATATTGCCGAACGATGCTTGAATCATAGCCTGGGTGGAATCTTAAAAGTTTACGATCATTATGATTTCCTGAAAGAAAGGAAAGAGGCATTGGGAAAGTGGAGTCAGCAATTACAGATCATTATCGGCAAACAGGATAATGTGGTATTGCTGGAGCGATCAGCATGAGCAGGACCGTATTTGAACACATTTACCTGAGGCAGTTCAGGAAACACGAAGGAACACCGCAGGCAGCACAGCATGCACTGGAAGCCATTGAGAGCTGCATGTTGGATGGAGCAACACCACCCAAGGAGTTGTTACCTTATTTGGTTCAAGCTAAAGAGGCATTAATACGGGAGAAAGGCACCCGGGCAAAGAAACCTTATACAGTTTCAGAGAACGCCCATAAAGTTTTTCAAGTTAGATTGGCGTGGCAAATCAGCAAAAGAGAGAAAAGGAGAAGGCCTCGGGATGGGAAGCTTGAAAATATAGCCGATGTCCGTGGCAGAGTAGCCCAGCGAATTGGGTTATCACCCTCAACACTTGAGGGACTGTATAAAGGGAAAAGATACAAGGCTGCCAAGAATTCAGCAGATGAGCA
>JAUVBY010000038.1 GCA_030590945.1 Gammaproteobacteria bacterium
ACTTCATTTTCCAGCAATGCGGTTTCCAGTTCCTTGAGAAATAAGCCCTTCCCGCCAATTTTAGCCAGCGGGGTTTCAAGGTGTTTATCACCGGCTGAAACAATTTCTACCAGTTCTACCTGCGTGCCGGGGTGAAAGCGAACTATCGCATCACGCACATAATAAGCCTGCCACAACGCCAGCGGGCTTTTACGGGTACCGATTCTAATTTTCTGTGTCATTCTTTCTATTCCTCGGCTTATAACCGTTTAACCAGCACGGGAAACTCGCAAGCGCATTGCCTTAAAGCCCAGCTGCGAAAGCTTGTAATCGTCAGAGGTCATGGTGCCATAATCAGAATACGGACCAAGACGAACCCGAAAATAATTTTTATTTTCAATGGTGACTTTTTGAATAAGTGCCTGCATACCATTAAATGCCAGTTTCGCTTTGAGGTTCTCTGCGTCAATTTGCCGTCCGTATGAAACTACCTGCAACATATATGCGCTTCCCGCTGGTAGGCCGGGCTTATCCTTCGGCGGTGCTTTCAGCTTTGGTTTCGCGACAGCCCTTGTTTTAACCGCAGCCACGGGGGGTGACTCAGGCGTGTCCTTGGGCAGGACCTCTTCGATTTCGGGTAGTACGGTATAAAAATCGTACTGGGGTTTAATACGTGGTGCATTATCCACCAGCACCGGCTCGGGAGCCAGGCTTTCAGCCGCGCGGATCGCAGCCTGTTGCTTTGATTGCACAATCATTGCTTTCAGGCCACTGCCCATGTCGCCTTGTGCGTCCGATTGATAACCCTGCCATAACACGATCCCCAGCACACCCGTGAACACTCCGGTGATAAAAAACCCCATCCCCTGCCGGATAGCATCCATAAAAGACCTTGTATTTCGCCCGCTGCCGCGCCTGGGATTTGCCTTGGCTTTTGCTTTTTTGGTACGCCTTGCCTGCGCCATTACATGCGCTCCGGAGCACTCACCCCAAGCAGATTCAGGCCATTGGCGATTACCTGGCGTACGGCGTCAACCAATACCAGCCGCGCATGGCGCATAGCCTCTTCAGCGGATATAAAAGGATGCGCGTTATAATAGGTATGGAAAGCATTGGCCAGATCACGCAGATAATACGCAAGCTGGTGTGGCGCATAATCACGCGCTGCCCGCTCCAGGACTTCAGGATAACGCGCCAACTCTGTCAATAATTCGATTTCATGCGCTTCCGTCAGCAAGGATACATCCGCTTCGCCGGCTAATTTCACACCTTTTTCTTCGAGCTGTCGATAAACACTGCAAACACGCGCATGGGCATACTGCACATAATATACCGGGTTATCGGATGACTGAGATTTAGCCAGATCCAGATCAAAATCCAGATGTTGTTCAGGTTTACGCATCACGTAGAAAAAACGTGCCGCGTCGGTACCCACTTCTTCGCGCAATTCCCGTAGGGTGACGAAATCGCCGCCCCGTGTGGACATCGACACTTTTTCTCCGCCTCGATACAAAATGGCAAACTGCACCAACAGAAGCTTGAGCGCATCCGGGTCCTGGCCCATGGCTTTAAAAGCCGCCTTAACTCTGGCGACATAACCATGATGGTCAGCACCCCAGATATTGATCAGCAGATCAAAACCGCGGTTGGCTTTCTGCAAATGATAGGCAATATCAGCCGCAAAATACGTATGCTGACCATTGGCGCGGAGCACCACCCGGTCTTTTTCATCCCCATCATCACTGGAGCGAAACCACCAGGCACCGTCTTTTTCATATAACTTATCGTTGGCTTTGAGCACGCCAATCGCTTCATCAATCGCTGAAGAATCTACCAGCGCGCGCTCTGAAAACCATTGGTCATAGGTCACTCCAAACTGCTGAAGATCACCACGAATATCGTCTACCAGCGTATTGAGGCCCGCATCAAACACCACATCATAGCTGGTTTTTCCAAGGCTCAGCTGGCAGCGCTCGATCAGTGTATCCATGGCCCGTTCCTGATCTTCCGGAAGACCGGCGAACAGGGATTCAACATCCAGCACAAATGCATCGCCGTTTTCACGATGCAGCGTCGCGGCGATATCCCAGACGTAATCACCTTTGTAGCCATTGGCAGGTAAGCTAACCTCGCTCCCCGCCAAATCAAGGTAACGCAGATATACACTCAGCGCGAGTATGTGCATCTGACGCCCGGCATCATTAACATAATACTCAGCTTCAACCGCATAACCATTTGCTTTGAGCAGGCGCACCAGCGCATCACCGTATGCTGCGCCACGACCGTGGCCAACGTGCAGCGGGCCGGTCGGATTGGCTGAAACAAACTCTACCAGTACTTTCTGCCCGGCACCGGCCTCAGATACACCGAAGTTTTGCCCTTCGATCTTAATAGTATTGATAATCTGACTGTGCGCATTTTTCACCAGCGTAAAATTAATAAACCCCGGGCCTGCAATATCCAGCTTTTCCACCTCAGGGATAGGTGGAAAGTTATCGACAATTTGCTGCGCAATTTCACGCGGGTTGCGTTTGGCCTCTTTTGCCACCGCCATTGCGATGTTACTGGCGAAATCTCCGTGGCTGCGGTCCCGCGTTCGTTCAATGCGGATGCGTTCCAGCGCATCCGGCATCAACACCTTCTCATTAATTAACACGGTCACAGCGAGGTTTAAACCTCGTTCAATGGCTTGCTTCATAGAATAAATCTAGCGCTTATCCAGGATTTTTGATCAACAACGGGGACGCGTATCGAACCGCGTCCACGAGCAACGTTCAGATTACCGCCAGGCTACCGGAATAATCAAGCAATACTACTTTCAATAAAAGCAGCTAAATCCGATTTAGAGGCCGCGCCGACTTTGGTGCCTTCAACCGCACCATTTTTAAACACCATCAGCGTAGGAATGCTACGAATACCGAATTTAGGCGGTGTTTGTGCGTTGTCGTCAATATTAATTTTAGTAATTTTGATTCTATCACCATACTCCACGGCCAGTTCTTCAAGGATCGGGCCGATCATTTTGCACGGGGCACACCATTCCGCCCAGTAATCTACCAGTACTGGCACATCTGATTGAAGCACTTCCTGGTCAAATGTATCGTCTGTAAGGTGTACTATTTGCTCTGACATATATTAAATTTCCGTTAAATCGATTACTATTAGGGGTTATTCGGGCTTGACGTACAGCAAAAAAGCCCTACGCGCATAAATTGCGTTCATTTGCCTTAGTGCTCGCGCGAATCGCGCCAGCCAAAAACCATAAGATTATACCCTATGCAAGACTCACATCTAAGCGATCTTAAGTTTAGCTCGCTCAATTTACACCCGGATCTACTCAAAGGAGTAGACGATGCCGGTTTCGAATATTGCACTCCGATCCAGGCGCTTGCGCTGCCCCTGGCGCTCGATGGCAAAGACGTGGCCGGCCAGGCCCAGACTGGTACCGGCAAGACGGCCGCGTTCCTGCTCGCCACGATGCAAAGGCTGATTCTCGACGATGAGAAAAAAGCGGGTGCAGCCAAAGCTGAGACTGAGGTACCTGCGGAACCCGAAGAAACTGAGACCAATGCTACAGAAGACGGCGCCGATAAAGGTATTGAAAGCACTGAAGCTTCTGCAAACAGTAAAGGCCCTAAAAATGCGTCCGACAAAAAAGACTTAAAAGCGATTCGCTCGTTAATTCTCGCTCCGACACGTGAACTGGCTATCCAGATCCATAAAGATGCGGTGCAGCTTGCTAAAAATACCGACCTGAAACTCGGCCTGGCCTATGGTGGCACTGGTTATGAAAGCCAGCGCGCGACCATCGAAGCCGGCGTCGATATTTTGATTGGCACGCCGGGGCGCGTCATCGATTACTACAAACAGGGCGTATTTCATCTTAAGAATATCCAGGTAGCGGTAATGGATGAAGCCGATCGCATGTTTGATCTGGGCTTTATTACCGATATACGCTATTTACTGCGGCGCATGCCCGAGCCTAAATCTCGACTCAACCTGCTGTTCTCAGCAACGCTGTCATTCAGGGTTGATGAACTGGCCTACGAGCACATGAACGCCCCTGAACCGGTTAAAGTCGAATCGGAAATGGTGGTCCAGCGCATTGAAGAAGTAGCGTACTATCCGGCTCAAAACGAGAAAATAAGCCTGCTGATTAACCTGCTTAAACAGGGTGAACGAGATCGCGCACTGGTATTTATCAACACCAAACATGAAGCGGCAAAAATTTTCGACTGGCTGGAAGCCAATGGGCTTAAAGCAGCCATTCTGTCCGGGGATGTGCCCCAGGATCGGCGCGAAAAACTGCTTAAGCAGTTTCATGATGGCAAGGTTGATATTCTGGTTGCAACAGACGTAGCCGCGCGTGGATTACATATCCCAAACGTTAGCCACGTCTATAACTATGATCTGCCACAGGATGCAGAAGATTACGTGCATCGTTCCGGACGTACTGCGCGTGCGGGTGCCAGCGGCCACGCGGTCAGCTTTATTTGCGAGAAATATGCCTATTCGATGATGGATATCGAAGCGTTTATAGGCCACCCTCTACCGGTACGGCCGATCGATGAATCTTTACTGGTTCCACCCGAAAACAAACCCGCGTTTCGCGAGCGCAAGCCCCGGGATGCTCGTGGCCGTCAGAGTGGCAGAAGTCAGGGTGGCAGAAGCCGGCCTGACGATCCAAGCCGATCAGCCGGCAAACCACAACGCAGAGAAAACCCTTCGTCTGCACCTCGTGAAGAACGTGGCGAACGCCCTGCACAGCCCAGGCGTGACTATGACGATGTCGATTTCCAGATGGATAAACCCATGATCAAACCTGCAGTGAATCCGGAAGATATCGACGATTCCAAATTCGTAGCGCCGCCGAGCAAGCATTCAATGCGGTTTGGCGAAATTCCGGCCATCGGTTAGACTGCGAATTTAGTCAAAATTATAAGCATAGGCCGTATTTGTAAACTTTAATAAATATATACCGACTGAACGTCATACCCGCGTAGGCGGGTACCCATAACACAGGTAATGACAGGTTTACAGATTCCCGCCTTCGCGGGAATGACCGTAAAGGGTGAACGCCGAACCTCCCTTTAGTAAATGCCGCTTTACACGGCGCGTATAAACACCTTAGGCGTATACTGCTCAATCATGACCAAGCAAAAAACCCTAAACCAATACATGCAAAGCCTGGGCAAAACCGCCCGGCAGGCTGCGCGCATACTTAGCAGCGCCAGCACAAAGCAAAAAAATGAGGCGCTGATCTCGATTGCCGGGCAATTACGCGCGAATGAAACGGATTTACTCACAGCAAATGCCAAAGATATGGCACACGCTCACGAGCATGCGCTGGACCCCGCTCTGCTCGACCGCCTGGAACTCAATCCCGAACGCGTAGAGCAGATGGCCGACGGTTTGTTACAAATTGCAGCTCTGCCGGATCCGGTCGGCGAGATTAGTGACATGAATTACCAGCCCAGCGGCATCCAGGTGGGTAAAATGCGTGTGCCCCTGGGGGTCATCGGCATCATCTACGAATCTCGACCCAACGTCACAGCGGATGCGGCAGCCTTGTGTCTGAAATCGGGCAATGCGGTGATCCTGCGAGGTGGTTCTGAATCCATACACTCCAATCTTGCTATTGCTAAATGTATTACCGTAGGACTTGAAACCGCCGACCTGCCCGCAGCGTGTATACAGCTCATCAATACCACTGACCGTGCGGCCGTAGGAGAACTCATTACGCTCTCTGAGTACGTTGATATCATTATTCCCAGGGGCGGAAAAGGTTTGATCGAGCGCATCTCGGGCGAAGCAACCATACCGGTAATCAAACACCTGGATGGAATCTGTCATGTGTATATCGACTCGCAGGCCGATGCGCAAAAAGCCATCGATATCGCCTATAACGCAAAAGCCCGCCGCTACGGAATTTGTGGCGCAATGGAAACCCTGTTAGTCAATCAGTCGATTGCCAGTCGGGTACTCCCGGAACTATTCAAACAATATCTGAATAAAGGCATCGAATTACGCGTTTGCCAACGCACATTGAACCTGTTCCCGGATAACACGCATCTCAAAGAGGCCACCGAAGAGGACTGGCAGACAGAGTACCTCGCTGCGATCTTATCGGTAAAAATCGTTGACGACCCGAATGAAGCCATCGAGCATATTAATACCCGGGGCTCACATCATACCGATTCAATCATCACCCAGGATACCAGCACCGCGAATCGTTTCATGCGCGAAGTTGATTCAAGCTCGGTGATGTTAAATGCCTCAACCCAGTTTGCCGACGGCTTTGAATATGGCCTGGGCGCTGAAATCGGCATCAGCACCGACAAACTCCACGTGCGCGGGCCAGTCGGCCTGGAAGGCCTGACCTGTCAGAAATACATTGTTATCGGAGACGGTCATATCAGGCCATAGGTAGCAGAATAAGCATGGTAACTATTGAATGCATACTGCACGGCAGCCTGGAGGATTACCTGCCCGAAGGGCACCGGGACAATCAGGCACGCCTTGAATTTGAAACCACTCCCAGCGTAGACGGGATTCTGGCTCACTTTAAAATTGACCGCGATTACCTGCAGTTCGTACTTGCTGACGGTTGTTACATCGAACTGCAGAATTGGTCAAAGCCCGCAGAAGGACAGCTGTTTCAGTTCTGGCCCAGAATTAGCGGTGGCTAGGAGTCAAATAGTCAGCTTAAAATAAGAGGCTCATATCGAATCCTGCTCGACGCAAAGCCGTATCAAACTCAGGCACCATCTGCGCGGCCAGTTTCAAGTCTTCAAAATAATCACAATCTGACAACGTAGGCAAGGGTTGCAAATCCACACCCGACGCACGCGCATTTTTCATTAGCCTGGCGTAGACCTCAACACTCCCCCACTCGATTCCATTAAACAGGCCCGCGGGCATTTCACGCAAAGCCAGCAAATAAAAACCACCGTCCTGGCTCGGGCCCACTACAGACTGCCCTGAATGCAATGCACTAAACACATCATTGAGAATTGTGACATCCAGCGTTGGTATATCCGTCCCTAATACTACCGCTGAGCCAGAAGCCTCGATGCCTTCAAGCAATACATCGCGCATACGTTCGCCCAAATCTGCCTGAACCTGAACCCGGGTTCGCCAGTTCATTCCCTGCTGATAGGCGGAAAAGGTCGCGTGAGATAAATCCGGAGCGACATTCAGAACCTTCTGCCCTGACCAGCCAAGCTCGACTACCGTGGAGATATGCGCCAACATTGCTGTCGCCACTTGCGCGGCCTGTTCGGCATTAAGTGGTGGGCATAATCGCCGTTTTACCCGACCCGCTACAGGCGCTTTGGCAAATAGATATAAAGGTGCGTCCGGCACGACGACCTATCGGTACCACCGCGCGAGACGGGTTGGAGACACACCCAGCCAGTACGCCAGGCGCAAGCACCACATTAGCAATACGGTTCGAAATACCCCTTTCTGTTGCCAGCGACGGGCAGCGGTCCTGACCGTCATATCAAGGCACAATGGTGCGCCAATGGTTTTAAGATTTTTTGACATCGCGATGTCTTCCATCAGATCAATCTCTTCGAACCCGCCTACCAGATCAAAAGCAGCACGTGTCATAAACATGGCCTGATCGCCGGTTGCAATTCCGGTTTTGCGCGAGCGCCAGTTCATCATTGATGCAATCATTCTAAAAGGCCAGCTCCCCTGATCAAAGAGCACATCAAAACGCCCCCAGTGCCAGCCCGCTTTAACCCCCCGGTGTATTTGCTTTAACGCACCTTTGGGCAATCGAGTATCCGCATGGAGAAAAAGTAAAATACTACCGTCACTACTGGCCGCACCCACATTCATTTGTGCACCCCGGCCTTTTGTATTCGCGGCAATGTAGTTCAACTTTTGATCCGGAAAAGTAGCAAATACCTTACCGCGAATGTCTTCAAACGCTTCAACTTCACTCGCATCCACCACGATACATTGATCAACTGCGTGCCGCTGGAATAAACTTTGCAGGCGAGCAATTATGGCCTCACCTTCGTTAAGAACGGGAATTACTATACTGATCAAGCACCCACCTCATCTTGCGCGGCGCTTTTCTGCCAAACCAGCAGGCGATTATTTGCAGGCATGGTGTAATCGCCCGCCAGGTTCAGCCGTGCCGAGCAGGCATACTCATCCAGCATTTCAAAATCTCGAATAGCACTTTGTGGATCCTGTTGCTTAAGCCAGAGATCAAATCTCGCATTGCTCTCAGAGGTGTAGCCACCGTTATAATTAAACGGGCCATACGCTAAAAAGCGACCACCGACAGGCAGCGCCTTCGCAACCTGGCTGATAAAATGTTGCGCAGACTTGAGTGCCATGATATGCAGGCTATTGGCGGTAAACACCGCGTCGTAGCGCGTTTCGCCCCATGCGTAGTCACGCACATCCAAACACAGCGGCTCGCAAACATTGTTAAGCATCGATTCGGCCAGCCATTGCCTGATACCAGAATGGTACTGCGCCTGATCGCTGGTCTGCCAGTATACATGCGGCAGATGCTTTGAGAAATAGACCGCGTGCTGACCCGTGCCGCTACCCACTTCCAAAATATTCCGGCTATCAGTCAGCTCGGTTTTTAGTACTTCCAGGATGGCAGCCTTATTATTTTCACAGGCCTGCGAAAAGGGTTTATCCATCATATTATTGAACTGCTTAGCCACTTTGCAATGGCAGATAACGCAAGGGGTTTACCGGCTCACCATCTTTTCGAATCTCAAAATGCAGCTTTACCCCGCGTGTCCCCGTGCTTCCCATATTGGCCAGTTGCTGGCCTGCTTTAACCTGATCACCCTCTTTGACCAGGATTCGATCATTGTAGGCGTAGGCGCTAATGTACCGCGCGGAATGTTTTACGATCACCAGTTCGCCGTAGCCCTTAATGCCGCTGCCCGCGTAAACCACCTGCCCCGGGGCGGCGGATACCACCGCGGACGAGCGATTCCCTTTGATCTCGATTCCATATTGCGCCTTATCTCTGGAAAACGTTTCCGTCAACTTACCTTTCGCGGGCCAACGCCAACTCGACACATTAGCAGGCAACCTGGCCTCTGGCAATGGTTTAGAGGCCAGCACCGGTTTTACGGACCGGGTACTGCTAGCTGGAGCGGTTTTTGCCAGCGCACGATTCTGTGGTGCTGCACCCGCACGCAAGTTCAACACATCGCCCACATAGATTCGATACGGCGGCGGTATAGCGTTCCAGTTCGCCAGATTTTGATAAGGCACGCCCGTTCGAAAAGAAATGGCATGCAGGGTATCCCCCTCTTCAACGGTATATTGAGTATTACGCCGATCCAGTGGCGAAAGATCGATCACTGGCGCACCAGGGTGCGAACCGCAGCCTGAGAGCAACCAAATCAGGCATACCCCTCCTAACCATTTAATTTTTTCAGAAACCATTAATTGTACATACACTTAAAATAACAACAATAGATAGTGTGGCTTGCATTTTATGGAATCAACCACATTATCCGGACAAACAGGCAGCACACCCGACAGTCGCGTAAAGGCGGCTAGTTTACTGTATATTGACTATAACTCTTTGTAAAATTAAGCAAACCACTACAGGACTAAAAAATGAGTGAGAACAACGTCTCAGATTCTTCCAGAAAATTATCAAACAGCGCTGGTAAAGAGGAACTAAAAAATAAAATTATGAATCCAAAGCACTGGATGCGCCTGTTGTTGATGGCCTTGATGTACACCATTTTATTTACTCTGGTGCAGCTTATCGCAACCATTAGCCTGCTCGTACAATGGATTCTGGTCCTGTTTACAGGAGAGCCTAATGCCCGCCTGAGGCATTTTACCAAGGGGCTGAACCGTTATACCTGGGAGATAATGGAGTTCATTAACTTCAATTCTGAAACGCGCCCCTTCCCTCTGTCAGACTGGCCTGAGTCCAGCGAGTAATGTCCTCTGGGGTATCTTGGGCGCAGGGCATTAACCCAGTTGCTAATCGTGATTCGGCTTAACCCAGAACTTCTGCATCTCGACAAACAAAAATGACGCTGTCCAGGTAATCAGTACCAACCCGGTCAGCGCTTCAAGCCCCGCTAGAAAACGCACATCACCCAACGGCGCGATATCACCATACCCGACGGTGGTATACGTTGAAATGGAAAAGTAAAAGCAATCGTATAGACTACCGTCGAAACTGCCTTCCAGTGCGCCCATATTCCCAACGGAAATAATGAAATAGTAGGCCAATGCAAACAACCATATTTCTACGATATGAGCAAGAATAGCCCCCATCAGCGCCACCACGACACGCGTTCGATTCTGAATTGTCATGGCGGGCACTTTGACCGAGAGCCAGTTTAGCATCTCAAAGTGGATGCCCACCGCGGTGGCTACAATAAGGGTGTTTATAATGTAAGAAATTAACATGGCGGGTCTTTAAAAAGCGCAGCTTCGAATTAGTACACGACTATAATATAGCGAGGTACTAAATCAAACAGTCACGTGAAACAGCTTTATACCCTGCTTGAATCGCCCACTTTTTTGCAATTTCCGGATTTGTATAGATTGATCGACATCGAGGAAACTCGCTTCAAAGCCGCGCGCCAATTCAACAAAGCGATCGCCAAAACCGCACCCGATATTGTGCTTGCACAATTCTACTATGGCTTTGGTAATAACTACGCCGGCATCAACATCAGCAATCTGGATGTCAGCCTGCATGCCCTGCAACGGCATGCCCCGCAGGCAAAGGTGATCGTACTCGCCGAAAAAGTTGACCTCCCTTATGTACCTAAACTTGAAGCGTTGTTTAAAATTGATGCCGTCCTCACCTTGCCCGTCACAGCCAGTGATATAAAAATAGCTCTAAGTGAGCCCGGCTTCTAAATCATCGTCTTAATTATCTATGCTAATGGCTTATACAGGAATCCTGTCACGCAAGCGGTAATACAACATACTCGGCGCCAGGAACCAGGGCTTGCCAGTGTAATATGGGCGAGTCTGGAAACTGACATTGGATAAAGGCGTGTCTCCCTGCTCGTTGCCTAATACCTGCTGGCCGATTTTCATTCCAAAGTAAGAAGATAAAGACACGCCCGACCCACAGTATCCCATCGAATAATACAGACCGTCAGTCTTTCCAATATGTGGCATATCGTCGAAAGTATAGGCAACAAACCCCATCCAGGAATGGGAAATTCTGGTGTCGCCAAGTTGCGGAAAAATCTGACACATACTTTTATGTAATTTGGGTGCACTATTGACTGGATCTGTTTCGCTGATCGCCACGCGACCGCCAAAGAGGATACGCTTTCCTTGCGGGCAGGCACGGTAGTAATAAACCATTTTTCGGGTATCGATAATCATGCGCCGGGTGGGTAACAATTCCTGCATCAATTCCGCCGACAACGGCTCGGTCGCGATCAGATAACTGCCAATAGGAATGACGCGGCGCTTGAACCCGGGAAATAACTTGCCGGTATAGCCATTCGTCGCAACAATAATATCGCGCGCCACAAGTTGGCCTCGCCTTGTGTTGACAACAAACCCTTTTCCCTGCGCGTCATTTTGCCTGTCGATACGCGTGACTTCGCAGCCAGACTGAAACTGCACACCGGCCTGCAAAGCCAGACGCAGCAGTTCTGAAGAATATTTTCCGGGATGCAATGACCCGATATCCGGGTAAACACAGCCACCATGGTAAAACTCTGTGCCGATTTCTGTGCGTGTTTCGTGCGGTTGAACCAGGCGAAAGGGTAATGACAATTCATTATCAGTGTACCGGGATTTTTCACTTAATCGTTCAAATTCGCGTCGATTATGCGCACCTACAAAACGGCCGCAGCGTGTCCAGTCACAATCGATTTCTTCGTCATGAATAAATTGATCCATGTATTTAAGCGCGTTCAGACCCTCCTTAAGCACGCCCTTCGCGATTGATTCGCCAACCCTTTTGCGCAGGTTTTCATAATCCGGCTTGAGTGAATTACTAACCTGACCCCCGTTGCGCGAACTGCATCCCGAGGCTGCAGCGTTGGTATCGACTACCAGGGTTGATCTACCTCCTCGTGCAGTTTGCAGGGCCGCGCTCAGCCCCGTGTAACCTGAGCCTATGACCAATACATCAATTGATTTTGGTAGCGATTTTTCGGGCTGTTTAAATACTGGCGTGGAATCCCACCAGTAGGGTTGGGTTTTGAAGTTCTCGGTGAATAGCGTATTTGGCATGTTATTTTTTGCGGGACTGAAGTCCCGTTTCCAAATGGGAGTTTGGCATTTATTGAAGCCCCACTTCCGGGTGGCAGCCCCGGTGTTTAGAAAAGCTGGCCGATGTACTTTTCGCGCGCCAGACGCCAAAAAACAACTAAAAAGGCGGTTAGTGGTATCGCTAAAATCATTCCGAGTATTCCCCCCAGGGCGGAACCCCAGAAAAATATTGCGACTATGATTGTCAGCGGGTGCAGGCCAGTGCGATCTCCCATAATTCTGGGCGTTAGAACATAACCTTCTATCACCTGAACGATACTGAAAACAAGTACCACCATTAACAACAGATCCCAGCCGCCGCCCACCTGAAACCAGGCAGTCGGCAGGGTGATTGCCAGACCTATCATGCTGCCCAGGTAGGGAACGATATTCAGAAACCCGAGGATCAGGCCCAGCACGGCGCCATACTCCAACCCCACCAGGCTAAACCCGATGGAAAATAAAATACCTTGCAACAATGCGATAACAATTTGCCCGCGGAAAAACGTGACGACAAGATGTACAAATTCGCTCAACAGATATACCAGGTCTTTAGCGGTTTCTTCCTTAAGAAATGGAAAACTAGTGGTTGAGAGCGTTTCCGGGCGCAGGGTCGGCATTAACAAAAAGAAAATTAGATAAACCGGCGCGATGACCCATGACATAAGCGATGCAACGCCCGAGGCGATACCGCTACCCGCTGAAACCATACTACCCAGGAAATAATTAACAACATCTGCGGTCGGTCCTCCCGGCTGTTTGATCGCCGCACTAATTTTCTCGCCCAGCGTGTTTTCCCTAAAAAAATGATCGATCTCTGGGCGACGCTCCTTGAGCCAGGCAATAAACCGCTGCCACAACTCGGGCATTTGATCAACCAGATCCGATATCTGGCTTCCTATGACACCCCCGAAAAATATAAAGATTAACGTAACAGGTAACAAAAAAGACAAAAACACCACAATCAGGGCGAGTACATCCGGCAGCTTCGCTTTAATTTTAAGCCAGTTAAACCAGGGCTCAAGCACCAGCGCCAGAACACCCGCGACCGCGAGCGGCAGGAAAACATGCGAAAATGCGCCCAGAAACCGCACGGAAAACACAAAAAACAAAACCACTGCCGTTACGACTACACCCGCAGCAAACGTCGTCACACCCGCAGCGGCGATACGTTGTTGCTGTGGATTTAGATTAATGTTCACGCGAATTTCCTCTTTGAATTGCTTTTGGCAATCATAACTGCCCCCTTATTGGCAGGATCCTGAAAAAGCCTGCAACGAAGCGATTCCAGAAACTGGTTTGCGGCTCTTTGTTTAGCATATCCACCGTACCGTCATGCTTATCCAGCCAACGCAATTGCTGCCCGTCGGAAAGCACAACCTCATAGGTTTTATGGCCACGCTCAAGCGCCGAGTTAAGGCTTTCCGCCAACTCTTCTGCCATCTCGGGCGCATCCATAAAAATGCCCATTTCAGTATTGATATGCGCTGAACGCGGATCGAAATTAAATGAACCAAAAAACACAGTACGACGATCAACAATAAACCCTTTGGTATGCAAACTTGACCTCGATCCCTTTATACCGCTGCGCTTAATACCTTTAATATCCGCGTCAGCACGAACCTCATACAGTTTTACACCCATTCTAAGCAGCGGCTTTCGAGCCGGCGCATAACCACCGTGAACCGCTGACACATCCGTTGCTGCCAGTGAATTGGTCAAAACCCTCACCTCCACACCTCGATCACGCAGCTTTTGAAACTCGGCGATGCCAGCATTTCGAGGAACAAAATAGGGGGAAATCAAAATAAATTCATTTTCCGCCTCTTTAATTACAGCACTGATCGGCGAAATAAGTTTTTTATCCGAGTCTTTGTCATCCCAAGCTTTGGAGGGCGGATCCGAGACCAGTTTATACGGCACCCAACTGAGTGTTTTCGAACCGGGTGAGATTAGATCCAGTCCAGTATCAACAAAAGCATTTGCGTAAGGCGTACTTTTAAGTTCGAGTAATTTCTCCTCGATGTGTTCGCGCAGCGCCAACATACCCGCATCCGGGTCTTCCAGCGGAGCAACCAGGGTACTGACTGGCAAACTATGCCGATCATTCCAGAACTCGTCAAATACAGCCGAACCCTGCCGGGCCACCGGGCCTACACCAAATACGTCCATATCGGCAAAATTCATGTCCTGCTGTGCGACGAAATATTCATTACCAATATTTCGGCCACCGACTATGATCACCTGGTTATCAACAATAAATGATTTATTGTGCATACGCCGGTTCACACGAGCAAAGTCTCTTACGTTCAGGTATCGCCCGGTTCTGCGCGTAAAGGGATTAAAAATCCTGATTTCAAAATTCGGGTGCGCATCCAGCGCGGCCATACCCAGATCGTAACCCTGAGTTGCAATATCATCAAGCAGCAGGCGCACGCGAACCCCCCTGTCGGCCGCCGCCAGCAACTCACGAACAAACAGATTTCCGGTTGTGTCGTTGAGGATAAAATAGTACTGCGCATCAATGCTGCGTGTAGCCTCCCTCATTAATAGTACCCGGGCGGCCAATGCTTCAATGCCATCATTGAGCAAGGCAAAACCTGATTTGCCGGGGTGGGCTGCAGCATCGGGCAGAATTTTTTCTGCGAGCGGGGTGTCACTCGTATCCGCCAGCGCGTAACTGGATTCGCGCGGCTGGTCAAAATCCAGTGTCGCACAGGCTGAAGTGAGCAGCATTACTCCGAACAGGCTTAGAGCACGCAGCACAATCGCAACTTTATTCAGCAAGCGTGGCTGACGCTCGTCTGCATGGAATTCAGATAATATTATGCTTGTCGGGTTTTCGAAGAATTTATACATAGAGATCGTTACTTTTTGTTCCATTATAATTTAGTTCTTCGAAACCCGGTCGAGAGAATTTCATTGCTGTTTCCCCGGGTTGATCAATTCGCTTAATTTCACGCAACTTGCTAAAATGTGACCCACGTAATCCTCAATACATTTAGCTCTGACCTTTGAAAACATGCAAAAATTAAACTCGCACAAAGCGCCCAGGATGATGAAACGCGCCACAATAACACGACTGGTGATTTTTTGCTCTATTCTACTGGGGAGTATTTGGCCCATGCATGCCAGCGCAATTTCAGACAAGCTGGAGACCTGGACCGGTGATTTTGAAGACATGCTTGAACGCCGGGAAATCAGGGTACTGGTGGTATATAACAAGCTCATGTACTTCCTGGACGGGCCGCAGCAACGGGGTACAACAACCGATTCGTTTAGAAATTTCGAGAATTATATTAATGAGAAATACAAGCTCAAAACTCGCAAAATAAACGTCGTCTTTCTACCTGTCACCCGGGAAGAACTAATCCCTGCCCTGCTTGATGGCCAGGGCGATATTGCAAGCGCCAACCTGACGATTACGCCGGAACGGCTTGAGCAGGTAGATTTTTCTGATCCTTTTCTTGTCGATGTCAAGGAAGTGTTGGTAACCGGACCTAACTCATCCGAAATCTCCTCCCTGGCGGATCTTGCAGGCAAAGAAATTCATGTGCGCGAATCAAGCAGTTATTACACGAGTTTGACCAAACTCAATATTCAACTCGAAGAGAATGGTCTGGCCCCGATCAAACTGATAACCACCGAAGAGTACCTGGAAGATAGCGATTTATTGGAAATGGTCAACGCCGGTTTGCTGCCCATGATCATCGTGGACAATCACAAGGCGCAATTCTGGGGCAATGTTTTTGAACATATTACCGTACGTGAAGACATTGCGATTACCGTAGGTGGTTCCATCGCCTGGGCGATTCGCAAAGACAGCCCTACGCTTACAAAAATCGTCAACGAGTTTGTAAAAAACAACAAAAAGGGTACCTTGCATGGAAACATGATTCTGAACCGTTATTTGCGCGATAACAAATGGGCAAAAAACTCGCTGGGCAAAGAAGAACTCGTGAGTTTTCACAAAAATACCGACTTTTTCCAACACTATGCAGATCAATATTCATTCGACTGGTTGATGCTGGTATCGCTCGCCTTTCAGGAATCCGGACTTGATCACAGCGCGCGGAGTGGCGCGGGTGCGATAGGCATTATGCAGATTTTACCGTCTACCGCAGCAGACAAGAATGTAGGCATCCCGGAAATCGAGGATCTGGAAAATAATATTCATGCCGGCACCAAATATCTGCGTTTTCTGAGAGACCGTTATTTTGCCGATCCGGAAATAGATGAACTTAACCAGACACTGCTGTCATTTGCCGCTTACAACGCCGGCCCCGCAAAAATAAGAAAAATACGTAAAGAAACGATCGACAGCGGCCTGGACCCAAATACCTGGTTTGGAAACGTTGAACATATCGTCGCCAAACGCGTGGGCCGCGAAACCGTACAGTATGTCGCCAATATCTATAAATATTATATCGCATATACACTGTTAATCACCCGTGCCGCCGAACGCGATGCCGCGAAAACTAAATTAAGTGAATCGCTGGAATAGGAATAGACCACGCTAAACGCTTATATCGCATTTGTTCCAGGAGCCTATCGGGCTTGGCTGTTTTGGACGAAACAATGTTAAATCTGACAGGAGCTCCCGGGAGCCCGGCCGGGGATTTTAAACCCTCGGTTTAGAATAACCTCTCACTTTTCCTGCTAAATTTTATCTGTAATCTGTTTATTTGAATCCTGCTTCGGGCCGTGGAACTTCTCGCGCATGGATTGGATAACCTTAAAGAAGACCGGCACAAAAAGAGGCACAAAAATCGCCGCTGCCACCATACCGCCGAACACAGCAGTCCCAAGTGAGCGTCGACTGGCCGCACCCGCGCCAGACGCAACCACCAGGGGAAGCACGCCGAGAATAAAAGAGAATGCCGTCATCAATACCGCCCTGAAGCGTAAATGTGCGGCTTCTATCGATGCGTCAAAAACACTCAACTTTTTCTCTTCTCGCAATTCCTTGGCAAACTCCACAATGAGTATCGCATTCTTGGTCGCCATACCCATCAACAGCACGATACCCACCTGCATGTAAATATCATTCTGCAGCCCTGCCATTGTTTGTGCAGCAGCCGCGCCCAGTATCGCTAATGGCACAGACATCAAGACAGAAACCGGTATCGTCCAGCTCTCGTATTGCGCTACCAGAAACAGAAAGACAAAAATCAGCGCCAACGAGAAAATATAGATGGTTTGATCACCCGCCAGCAATTCCTGATACGCCTGCCCGGTCCAGTCAAAACTATACCCTGCTGGCAAGGTTTCGTCTGACACTCGAATCATGGCTTCGATCGATTGCCCGGAACTGTATCCTGCTGCAGGTGAGCCGTTGACCACCACCGAACGATAAATATTGTAGCGCGTTATCACGTCCGGCCCCAGCACCGTGCGCGATGCAAGCAGAGTACGCAATGGCACTAGCGCGCCGGTATTGCTTTCAACATACAGGTTATAAATATCCTCGACATTGTTCCGATTTTCTGCTTCGGCCTGAATCATCACCTGGTAGGTCTTTCCAAAACGATTAAAATCATTCACGTAGGCACTGCCCATGTTGCTCGACAGGGCACTGAAAATATTGGTCAGGGGAACACCCAGAACTTTAGCCTTGTCGCGGTCGATATCCAGAAAAATCTGTGGCAGCGAGGCACTAAAACTGCTGAACACCGCATTCAATTCCGGCTCCTGGTTGGCCGCGATTACCAGCCCCCCCATCACGCCCGCCATATCCTGCGGCGAGGCGCTGGTCGTCGACTGTAAAATATATTCAAAGCCTCCGGTCGTTCCCAGGCCGGGAATAGAAGGTGTCTGAAATGGGAAAATGTTCGCTGACGACAGGGCCGACAACTTGCCTCGCAGACTGGCTACAAGATTAGCCTCCTCAAGCTCCTCTGTTTGGCGTTCAGACCAGTCATCTAGCACCAGAATTATCAAACCCGCATTAGAGGATACCCCCTGTTTGATCATGCTGTAGCCCGACACGGAGATATAATCTGCCACCCCCGGCATGCTTTCGACAATCTCTTCAATGTCCGCCATCACGCGTTCGGTACGCTCTTTGGATGCACCCTGCGGCAGCTGGATATCAATCATAAATGCACCCTGATCTTCCTGAGGTACGAAGCCGCCGGGCAGACGCGCAAACAAAAAGCCCATGAGCACAACCATGCCAAGGAACAGAATCAATACCCGACCGCTGCGTTTTAACATGCCACCAATCAGCCCCCGATAACCTTGCGTACTCCGGTCAAACACGCGGTTAAACCAGCCAAAGAATCCGCGTTCTGACAAACCTGCACTGCCCGGCTTCAGGAATGTAGCGCACAGTGCAGGGCTCAGTGTCAGGGCATTAATCGAAGAAATAGCAACCGCGATTGAAATGGTGACTGAGAACTGCCGATACAATTCCCCCGTCAGACCCGGTATAAAAGCCAGCGGTACAAATACAGCCAGTAATACTAGTGTTGTTGCCACTACCGCACCGGTGATTTCCTCCATGGCTTTGCGCGTGGCCGAGACAGGGTCCATTCCATCGGCCATGTGCCGCTGGGTGTTTTCCACCACGATAATAGCGTCATCGACCACGATACCGATCGCCAGGATCAGGCCGAACAGGGTAATCATGTTCAGGGAATATCCCAATGCCAGCAAGCCACCAAAGGTCCCGATCAAGGACACTGGAATCGCAATAGAGGGAATAATGGTAGAACGCCAGTCCTGGATAAAAATAAACACCACCAATACCACCAAAAATACAGCAATCAGCAGGGTTGTCACTACTTCCTCAATCGATGCACGGACAAATCGCGTGGTGTCATAAGCAATATGATATTCCAGATCATCCGGAAATTGCGCCGACAGGTGCTCCATTTCCGCAATCACATCATCGGCCACTTCAAGTGCATTGGCGTCCGGCAACTGGTATATCGCCAGCACCACCGCCGGCTGGCCGTTAAATCCGCCCCTGGAATCATAGGTCTTGGACCCCAATTCAACCCTGGCCACATCCCGAACGCGTACCACCGCTCCACTCTCGCCCACACGCACAACAATATTGCCGAACTCCTCAGGGCTGCTTAAGCGGCCCAGCGTTTTAAGGTTGTATTCAAACTGGATACCGGGCACCGCCGGGGAGGCGCCCAGCTTACCAGCTGCAACCTGCACATTCTGCTCGCGAATCGCGGCATTCACATCATCGGCGGTTAAGCCAAGGCTGGTGAGCTGATTCGGATCCAGCCAGATGCGCATGCTGTAATCCTGCACGCCGAGTATCGCCGCCTTGCCCACACCGTTAATCCGCGCCAGTGAATCGGTTAGATTGATACTTGCGTAGTTATTTAGAAACAGCGAATCATAGGTTCTATCCGGCGAAATCAGGTTCACCACCATCAGCATATTGGAGGATTGTTTGGTGGTTGTTACCCCCTGTCGGCGCACCTCTTCGGGCAGCTGTGCGGTCGCCTGGGCCACCCTGTTTTGCACGTTGACGGTGTTGATGTCTTCATCGGAACCGACTTTAAAGCTGACCGTCAGGGTATACGAGCCATCATTGGCGCTGTTGGAAGACATATAAATCATGTCTTCAACCCCGTTGATTTTTGACTCCAGCGGCCCGGCAACCGTATCTGCGATGGTTTCTGCATCTGCGCCCGGGTAAAAAGCACTAACGTTTACCTGGGGGGGAGTTAACTGGGGATATTGTGAAATCGGCAGGGCGACTATCGCGATCAAGCCGGTAATCACGATGACAATCGATAT
>JAUVBY010000128.1 GCA_030590945.1 Gammaproteobacteria bacterium
AGTTGAGAGTTGATCGGCTGGTCACCCAAAGCAGCCTCTCCCGACACACAGAGTTATATTTAGTATGTATGGCTATCCTGCTATAGTTATATGTCTCCCGAATTGCGTTTATCTTTCTCACTCATGCAAGCAGATGAATTAATTGATCAACTGGTTTTACCGATATTAGCCGCCCCAATGTTTCTCATCTCCGGCCCCAAACTGGTAATAGAGTGTTGTAAAAATGGCATTGTGGGCACGTTTCCCGCGCTGAATCAGCCCAGCAGCGAAGGCTTCGAACAATGGGTGATGGAGATACAAAACGAGTTGGCCCGCCACCATCGGGACACAGGGCTCAAACCGGCACCGTTTGGAGTTAACCTGATTGTGCACCAATCGAACCCCCGCTTATCAGCGGACCTTGAAATATGTATTAAACATCGGGTTCCATTGATTATTACATCACTGGGAGCAGTATCGACACTGGTTGATTCGGTGCATGGTTACGGTGGTCTGGTGTTTCACGATGTGATCAAGCGTCGACATGCCGAAAAAGCCGCTGCTGCCGGGGTAGACGGTTTGATCCTGGTCGCGGCCGGCGCAGGAGGGCACGCAGGTTGTATTAATCCGATGCCGCTGGTGGCTGAGATAAAACGTTTTTTTGACCAGACGATATTGCTCTCCGGTTGCATCAGTAGCGGGCGAGATATTGCGACGGCGATACAGATGGGTGCAGACCTGGCTTATATTGGTACTCGATTTATCAATACATCAGAAAGTAGGGCGGCACCAGAATATCAGCAAATGATTATTGATGCCGGCGCGAGTGATATTGTGTATACCGCCGCTGTCTCGGGCATCAGCGCAAATTTTTTACGCCCCAGTCTGGAAGCGATAGGGATTACTCCGGAGCAGTGGAATACACCTGCCCGGGTAGATTTTGGAAAAGAAATGGACGAAGCAAAAGCCTGGAAAACAATTTGGTCAGCGGGTCAGGGCGTGAGTACCATAGATGATGTACTACCAGTTGCAGATTTGATATCGCGCCTTAAACTGGAGTTTAAGGCGGCGCTTGAAACCCAAATCGATGTTTTAAACCGATATAGATAAGAGTGATTACCATGCGTGATTTATAGAGACAGCCCGGTCGCCAATGGTATCGCGGGGTAAGTGAGTATGAGTGGAATCTATTAATTTGTTGGTTTCGATTTTGCCCGCGACATTACACACATTTCCAACAAGCTTTATACCCCTTACTCAGGTGTATAATAATTATTATGTTTAAAGGCAATAGGGGTCAGAAAGCAATTGTTTATAGAATAGACTTCGCCCTGTTTTGGATACGGTACTATTAGATTGTTGCTTTTTGTCTAGGTAAAAGTATTCGACTGCAGAGCAACGGGCTAACTTAAGAATAGTTGCTACACTAAGCCAGGATTGTAAGTCTAATGCCGAGGAAACTATTAGAATGGTTTATTTTGATTTTTCGCGCATTTAAGGGTCAATAATTCAGCGGACGATTTTTGTAATTTTTGAGCCTTCTATTGTCAGGTTATACATCAAACCCTTGTTGTCAAATACAAAACCAACCACCGGATTATTTATATCCATGGTGTTAATGTCTTCACCAACCCCCCATTCAACAATGGCGACCGAGCCATCTACCCCGACTTTCCAGCCATCGCTCTGGCGAAACTTATTCAAAGCGTTTTGTTCTAAGAATATGATGACCACCGTTTTAACCTGGCCGCCAAGCTGAAAACCGATTGAAGCGGCAGCAGTATTGTAATATTCAACGGTTTTACCGCCTATACGAAGAGACCCCTCGCCATATTCCCCCCCGATCCCGAAACCCGCTTTGATTACATCTGGAAATACCAGTACGCCTTTGGCATTATTTAAAAAACGACTCCCACCAGAAACTTCTTTCTTAAATCGTTGTAGAGCGGAATCCACCTTGATGTTAATTTCCCTGGCCGAATTGGCGTAGGCCATCTGTTGGGTAAATGTCATGGCCAGGATGGCCGCAGTAGCAAAAACTACGAAATAGAGACGATTAAGTTTATTCATGAATTATATTTTCAAAGCGATACAGGATTTTACATTTGCAGACTACTTAATAGCCTTCTTGACGGCCTTTTTTAATTCCTTATTTATAGACTTTTCTAGTTGGGTATCTTTGTTATCAAGTTTATGTTCCTTATTCAATTCTTTATCCAGTTTTTTCAGGTCTATATTTCCATTCTTTAACTGATTTCCGTTTCCGTGTTTAAAGTTGGCGTTATTATTGGCATTTCCATAGGCTTCCAGCGCCGGGGCTTTTATTCCACCCTTGGCGGCATACGCAGATGCAGTACAAATAAATATAATAGAACAGGCAATTGCAATAGACAGATATTTGAATTTCATATTCCTTCGTTTACTTTGAGTAAGATTATTGGGATTATTCACAGTTCTTAAAGAAAAAGCCAGACAATCTCCAGGCGGTTGCGATGTATCTGAAAATAGCTGTTGAGGTAGGCCCTCAAAACCATTGCAAAAACGAGAGCTCTGCCAGATCATATCGAAACCTGTTCGTAGGGTCGTTATGCCAGGCCCGAATTTTATACTTCCGGTCCAAAACTTGTATGGTTTCCAGAATTAAAATTCTGCTTCTTCGGGAAGCCCTTTTTCGAGTATGACTTCATCCGTTGAGTATGCATCGAATTTCTCCTGCACGTTGAGCACATCGATATTGCGCTCGCCATCGTTTATTTTCAGCAGGCCTTTAAGGGCTTTGTAGCGCACGTAGAGCATGCCGTTGCGATTCTCACTGTTGATGATTGCCTTGGCGCCAATGTCGATATTGTCACTACCTGCGAAGGCGTAAGGTATAACAATTTGATTGTTTGCGATGCTCAGATCAATGTCACCCTTTACATCATCAATCGTTAGCGCCTTTGTGAGCCAGGTTTCTTTGCCTTTCTGGTTTGCCATCATTGCTACGATGGGTATCGAATCGGTCATATCAATTTCGGCTTTTACCTCCAGCTGTACGGGCTTTTTCCAGATGGTATTGGCTTTTTTAAAACGGATTTCCGCGGCCCAGTCATCCTCTCTGAAGGTCGCCGATTCACCAACGACTTTCACCGCATCGAGCTTTATGGTTGATCCGGATATATCAAACTCCATGTCTTTGGGCAGGCCATCGATCAGTTTAATTTCTACACCAAGTTCAGCAGAGATATTCTGGTCATCCACCTGCGCGCGTAAGTTACGGGTATGAAGATTAATATAACCATCGGCATATTCTGCTTCTAGCCGTATGTCTGCTACCAGATCAGCCTCACCGCCGGTAATTTGCAGGGGAGAGTTTTCTGGTAAATATTGGTTATACACCGACATATCGGTGATTCTAGCCGAGGGGATTTGAAAGTGAAGGCTGACATCCTGGTTTTCGGCGCCTGGTTTAACTGCCCTCGCCTCTGCACGAAGTAGAATATCAACGTCTTCGACAAAAGCCTGATCTTCCGTCTTGCGACGAAACTGCGCCTGATTAATGTCAATCGCCAGCGCAATATCGGGGAATTCCCCCCCTTTAATGACCTTGAGGCTGACAGCGCCATCACCATCGGAGACGTAGTCCAGGATTTCAACCGATATTTTCTGCGGAGTGATCGCGAGTTCAGTTCCTGCTTCCAGCCAGCCTGCATTGATGGCTACGTTTGCGGTAATCTCGCCCTTGCCATTTATAACGAGGTCGTAGGGATTGCTGAGCAGAACATTCAGCCATCTGAGGTCGGAAATACTGGCATTGATTTTAAGCTCTTCATCCGCTGCCGCCAGCAGCGCCCCGGTTTCTTGCTCGCGTAAAGCCTGTAGAACATGGACCGCACCACTTACGCCGTCATCGGCTTCGTCCAGGTTGAGTTGAACGATGCCTTTTTCAATGTTAATAAAAGCATGCCAGGGCTTAGATTGTTCCTGATCGTTTTCGACTAGCGTTTCATTCACTTTAATATGAGAGCCTGAAATGTCGATGCGGCCGCTTTCCAATGATGGGCTATCCAGGTTCAGACTCATATCCAGATTACTATTAAAGCGGAATTCATTAAAGCCTACGTCAGCTTTATCGGAGCTCAGCTGGATACTGGAGGATAAGCTTGAATGATCGACCGAAAATAAACCACTTAATTCGCCCTCGCCACCGTGCAATTTGAAGGCCCATTTTTTGGGAAGAAAGCGTTGGAACGCACTCAAGTCCGGGATCTTTAGCGAAGCTATAGAAAGTGCCATGCTTCTGGCTTTGGGCCGGGTTCCGTTCAGCGGAATAATATTATTCGTGCCTACGCCATCGAATACCAGACCATTTCCAGTGAGTATGGGGTTCTGGCGATTGGCATAAAAAGCATCCAGCTCGGTGAAGGCAATCGCGAAATGCGCATCCGGATCGCTAGAGTTCAATTTCTTTGCGGGCACGTCAATATGTATATTGCCTTCTCCCTCGATCTCGTATTCCAGCAATTTCAGGCTTAGCGCATGGGCTAATACATCAAAATTACTTTTTTCCAGTAGCTTGCCCTGGCTAAATACAATGCGGCCATCAATTTCACCGGCTCCATCGAGCTGCATGCCCTCGAAAGCATCCAGATATACGTTCAGGAATTTAAGGCTTTCGGTCAGAGAATGAAGCTCGACATCGAGATCGAGAAAGGCCAGTGCCTTGAGTCCTTTGTTTTCTTTAACCACAAATGGCAGTAATTCGAATTTCCCTTCGATATGCCCCTCTCGCGATATTTCGCGGTTGCCGTTTATTTTGATTGAATTCACGGCCAGATCGAGGTCGCCGTGGCTGATGGATAAAGGGCCGCCGCGTGTGACCACAGAGAGATCTGCCCTTGCGTCGCCTTTGAGGCTTGCCTGCAACTGGTACAACCACAAGCTGTGCTCGCCGCTGGCAAACATCTCTCGTATATGAATGGCCCAGCCCTTCTTTCCAGTTTTACGTGGTGGTAACTGTGGTGGTTCAACTTCCAGTTCCCGCCCCTCGATGTGTGGAAAATACTGACGGGTTTCAGCGTAATCTTTGTCAGCCCGGGGTCTGGGGCGCTGAAAATAGCTAACATCCCTGGCCTCAACACGGTTAAGTGAAACGGTCTTGAATATCAGGGGTAGCAGGGATATCGATGCACTGACTTCGGGCGATTCAAGTTGCCATTGCTGGCTACGTGCCTGACCGTTTGTGGACACTCCGCTCGCGTGTATACGAAACGGATAAAGCGTCCAGGCACTATCCCAGCTAACGGCAAATTTGTCGGGCTTGATGCGGTTTATCAGTTCCTGCGTGAGCGGTATATTCAGGGCGATATTGAATAAAACCAGATAAACAACTTCAAGTGCGGCAATAAAAATAGCTAAGCGTTTCAGATAGGACATTGCTTATTTTGGCAGGTTTTTCTTGTTAGTTTTGTCGGCTGCTGCAAACACGGTGCCATCGAGAATCTTCTCACATACATCCTGATTTGACGTAACCTTGTTGGCAATAATTTCTGCAAGCAGGCTCAAACCGCCTGTTGCGATGTAAGCCGAATATTTCCCGTATTTGAATGCGGCGTCCGAATAGTCAGGTGCAATTTTTGGGTTCTTGAGCGTTCCGCTTAGCTTGACCAGGCCCGCGAGGCTTCCACCTATATTGATGGGTATGCCCTTTCTAGGTTTGGGAGCGATATCGGCGCTGAGCCTCTCAGTATTGAAGTCGATAGTGCCGCCCCCTCGCCAGGTTACTTCTGTCAATTGAGCGGCGACTTTGTTTTTGAAGTCAGCCACACCGTCTTTGACGTCGACCCGCAGGATCAGACATTCGAGATTAGTGGTGTCCTTGTCGCTGGAAAATGACATTAATCCTTTGCCGAAGCGTGACGCGAATGATTTGGGAATTACTCCGTCCTGCGCGACGGCGAGTATCTGTCCGTTGAGGCTGGCCATCAATGCGGCAATCGAATTGCCCTTCCCGTCAATGTCCAGGTTAAAATTGAGCGTACCTCCAATGTTCGGAAAAGGTATGTCCTGAAGCTTTATGTCCGCGACAAGTGTGGGGGTTTCGGTGCGGCCATCGACCTGAACTGAGCCATTAACCGTGCCCCCCGTGCTGCCAATGGCCTCAATCGGTGCAATATTCAGCAGACCATCTTTTAGCAGAACTTTAAGGTGTATATCTTCCAGATCAGCCTTGCCCATGTCTATGCGCGTTCCTTTCACGCTTAGATCGATATCGTAATCGTGCAATAACTCAAATAGTATCGGTTCTTTTGAGAGCAGATGCTCAGAGTCCTCCAGCGGGGTGCTGGTATCGATTTCTTCTTCGGCCGGCTCGACCATGTCTGCGGCTGTTTCATCAGTATCTACTGTTGGTTCGGTGGTGACCGGCATATCGGTCTGCTCCACTTCTAATTCTTCGCTCATAAGAAAGGGCGACAGATCAAGGTAGGGTATATCCAGCTGGCCGTGCAGCACAGTAAGGCTCTGTTCCTTATCTGCTTCGGGTAACCTGAGCATCAGGTCGCCCGTGGCCGATTGCTCTGCAAGCTGCAATTTCAGTGTGTGAAGCGTATAGGCCCCCGGCTCAATGGTCACGGAGGCACTCAAATCCAGCGGACCCTGATCGGGTAGTTCCATTTGGGCAAATTTGTCAAAGTTGCCAAGATTTTCAGCTTTAACCGATACGTCCAGCTGTAGTTCACTGGCTGATTTGAGCTGTGATAACAAGCTGTTTATCACCACTTCTGCCCCTGCGCTTTGGGCAGTTACATCTAGTTTAGCCTGTTCGAGATCTTCGCCAGCCAGGATAGCATGAACCTTAACCGGGTCCGTGTCGGGCAATTCGGTTTGTGCGATGCCTGAAAGTGATGCCAGTGACGGAGTCTCGGCAGTGACCTCAGCCTGGATACCGCTGACCGCGAGTAAATCAGCTACGCTTGCGGTTATTTTTGCCTGCACAATGTCGGATGCCAGATCCGCCTCCAGGCTCTCAAGACGATAACTCTCGCCGCTTGATACGACACGTGCATTGGCTTCAAGCGGGCCCAGGTCGGGTAACTCAGTTCCCGCATATTTGCTAAATGTAGCGATGGATTCACTACTAAGCTTAATGTCGGCCGCTATGCCGGAGGGAGCCAGAACATTCTCAACCGCACCAAGCAATGAAACCTTAATGCCCTTATCCAGCACTTCAGCGTTTATATCTGTCAGCGATAATTGCTCGAGGTTTCCCTGAATTCCGGTACTCAATTTTAAACTTTGCGGCAGCATTTCAACCGGCAACTCAACACCAAATGATTTGAGCAGGGCAGTGAGTTCTGAAATATTTTGTTGTGTAAACGAGGTGATATCCGCATCGACCTGCGCATTGATACCGTTAACGGTAAGTAAGTCTTCGACGCCACCCGAGACATTCAGCTTGAGATTGTCAGCCGATAAACTTAAATCCAGTGAATGCAGGGCGAGGGACTTACCTTCGGACTGCAAGTTTCCGGACAGGGCTATCGCGCCGAGTGCGGGTAGCTCCATATTTGCATATTTTGAGAGTCGTGACAGGCTATCCACGGCGGCCTTGAACTCACCTTCAATTTGGCGTGCATTAAGAATGCTTTCAAGCGCACCGGTAAATGCGATTTCCACGCCTTCATCGCGAACGATAATTTTTATATCGTTAATTCCCAGGCCATTTTTTCCGCCTTGTAAGTTTGCGCTTAACTGAATTTCAGGTGGTATCGGTACGGGTAGTTCTATTTTTAATGCCTTAACCAGCCTTTCAAGCGTTTCGGTATTCAACTCAATGCCTATATCGACGCCTTCCAGCAGCATCAGGTCATCAATCCCACCGTTGATTGAGCTGGTGGTTAACTCGCCATCCAGCTTTGTGACAATATCTTCAATTGAAAATACGCCTTCGTTGGCGCGGGCGCGTGCAGAAAACTCAATTTCCCCGAGATCATCGACATCATATCCCGCGATGGCTGCCAGATCTGAAGTAGATGGCACGTGTATATCAAGCAGCAGATTCAAATTCCGGTCGGGTAGAATCGGGCCCCATTCTCCCGAAATATTGAGTTTATTTTCACCCAGCTTGCCGTCGATATTCAGCA
>JAUVBY010000179.1 GCA_030590945.1 Gammaproteobacteria bacterium
AATATCCGATGTTACAAAGCTATTCTTTACAGCCCTTCTGGCAGGATGACGTTGGTTTTTCAACATCAGTAAAGCAGAATCAGTTACTATCTGACCAAACTGAAGTATTGATCATCGGTGCGGGTTATACGGGGCTCTCAGCAGCATTGACTCTTTCTCGTGCTGGAAAAAATGTCGTTATTGTTGATGCAAATCAGGCTGGTAGTGGCGCCAGCTCCCGTAACGGTGGTTTGCTGGGCCCCAGTTTCCATAAACTTGGCCTGGACGGTTTGGTTAGGCGTTTTGGAGCCGAGACTGCCAATGAGATCATGCGTGAAAGTATCGCAGGTTTTAACTGGTTGCTCGATTTCATAAAAGTTGAAAACATCGAATGCCAGCTAAATCGCTGTGGCCGGTTTCGTGGCGCTCTGAGAAGAAATCACTTCGATGCCTTGCGACGACAAGCGGAAACTATAAGCCAGATTATCGACTACCCGGTGACTATAGTTAGCAAACAGCAGCAGCATACCGAAGTTGGCTCCAAAAACTATCATGGTGGGGTGGTCTATCACGCAGACGCAACATTACACCCGGCACGCCTGATAAATGAAATAATACGACGCGTGCAAGCTACGGGTGTACGCATACTGAGCCATACCAAAGTAACGGGTATAAAACAGACCTACTCAGGATTTGACGTCAATATTGGATCGCATACGATTCAGGCTCAAACCGTATTGCTCGCTACCAACGGGTATACCGACAAGCCTTTTTCAAGCCTGAAACGACGCATCTTGCCTATAAGATCTTCAATGATTGCCACAGCGAAATTACCCGAATCGCTGATAAAAAGCGTATCACCCAATTTGCGATCACATGGTGGTACAGACCGACTGGTATTTTATTATCGCCCTTCTCCCGATGGGCGCAGATTATTGTTCGGTGGCCGTGCAATGCATTATTACGACAAGCCAGCGGAGTACGCTCAATTTCTGCATAAAAACATGACTACGTTGTTTCCACAACTATCCGGAGTGGACATCACGCATGCGTGGTCGGGACTGGTCGCCTATACCTTTGACCATATGCCCCATATAGGCGAGTTAGATGGCTTGTACTATTCGATGGGGTACTGTGGTTCAGGCGTCGCCAGAGCCACCTATCTGGGCAATAAAATCGCGCAAAAAATATTAGGAACAGGCGGCGAAACACCGTTTGCCCGTTTCCCGTTTGAATCTCGATTCATGTATAACGGAACTCCGTGGTTTATGCCGATTGTGCTTCGCTGGCATAGCTACGCAGATAAAATGGGCTGGTGAACCAAGTTGGGTTCGCTAGTCACTTACCAGCCTCACCGCCAATTTAAAATGAATGGGCGCCGGACTGGAAGTACCGTTAAAGAAATCAATTTGCATGACCATTTCAGGATTATTTCCCAGTTGTGATTTTGTCCAGTACGATGCGCCACGGGTGTTGAAAAATATCTCCTGGTTTATTACGGGGTTGAAATAATTCCGATCAAGCAAGGTTTCAAGTTCAGCAAAAACTGGTAAGCGCCATTGAGTTGAACCACACAGGCCCAGGCGGTTCATTTCCTGTGTATAAGCGTGTGTATCGCACAATATCCCATAACAATTACCCCGATTCTTGATGCCAGATATCAGGCGTGTCGGGGCGTACCAGCTATATCGATTATCGACGTCACTTACACCTGCGTCGAATAGCTTTGTTTCCCACAACAGGCCGGTTCGCTGATCACGTGCACACGACCAGCGTAAGGCTGAATTGGGTAGTATCTGTCCGCCAAAGCCGATCTTGATAAATTGAGTATCGCGTTGTTTGTGCTGATTTCCCTGCAGTAATTTTCTGCCTGAATTTATTCTGGATAAACCAGGCGAGGAATCAGAGGTCTCCACATCGCGCGTATTCGTTTTTATAGCCGATGATAGTTTTTGATTACTGCGTTTTGCCGGGATAATTGGTAATATTGTGGCGTCAGGTACCAGTGGTTGAAAAAGTGTACGCTGGGCTTCAATCCGATCTTTTACGGGATTTTCGGACGGCTGTTCTACAGAGGCATTTTGTGGTGTTTGCCTTTCTCTTAACGCGAAACCAATTCCCGCTATAAAAAGCAGGATCGTTACAACAACAATTGTAAACTTGGTTCGCAACAGGCTTGCTCCTGAATCAGGATGCGCATCTTTTATAACATTGAAAACTGATTATAGCAGTTGCCGCGGTCGACCCTGTGAACGCGAATTCTCAATCTACAAGCACCCGCTTATGCTTTGTTCTTATCCCAACATGGATTGAGTTGATCATCCTGATGCCATGCCCAGGCACAGTCGACCGTGGTTCTGATTTTCACCATACCCCGGCGTCCATCCTGCAAAATACATTGAATGGGGGTGCGCCCACGGAGTTTTCCATTCCGTTGCGCCATCCAGCCAACTCCGGCCTCAGGGCGGGAGGGATACGAGGTATGCAGCGCCTGGGCGATCCCCAATATATGCTCAACCCTTGCATTAATATCTTCGGATTCGGGTAAAACCTTCATGCCTTCCTGATATTTTCGCATATCACGCGATTTAATTAGCTCCTGGCAGCCCAGAACAGCGATTTGTGCGTCCGAATTGATGCCCCACTCCCCCAGTATGCGCATAATTTCCTGAGTGCGAAGCAGGGCCTGTGCCTGAGCTTCTATCTGGCTGATATTGTCTGACATTGGATTTTACTGATGCGATAGAATTGGGCATTGAATAATACTATGCAATTTACTCAAGAAATAGACCTACAAAGGATAGATTCCGTATGCACATTTTGCTCATTGAAGACGACCGTCAAACCGCTGAACACATTGTTAAAGGCTTAAAAACCCATCACTTCACCTGTGAACACACCGCCTCTGGAGGAGACGGCCTTGCCCTGGCCCTGCAAAATGATTACGCACTCATCATCATCGATAGAATGCTGCCGGTTATGAATGGCATTTCGATCGTGAAAAAACTACGTGAATCCGGCATGAGAAAACCTATTCTGTTTTTGAGCGCGCTGGGCGAAGTGGATGAACGGGTTATCGGCCTGAAGGCCGGGGCAGATGATTATCTGGCCAAACCCTTCGCCATGTCTGAACTGGTCGCACGAACCGAAGCCCTGATTCGACGTGACACTCAGCAAAGCCAGATATCCGAATATCAGGTGGCAGATTTACACCTTGATTTACTTTCAAGAGAGGTCGTTCGTGACGGACAGAAAATCGATTTACAGCCACGTGAATTCAAACTTCTTGCGTATCTTATGCAGCATCATGACCAGGTGGTCACGCGCATGATGCTGCTGGAAAATGTCTGGGATTACCATTTTGATCCTCAGACCAACATTATCGATGTGCACATCAGCCGGTTACGCACTAAAATCGACAAACCTTTCGACAAACCGCTACTGCATACGATCCGGGGCGCGGGGTACCGCCTGCATGGTCAGTAAATCATTTAAGGGTGCGCTGCACAGTTATAGTTTTCGTATCGCTCTGCTGTATGTGTTGTTTTTTCTGGTATCGACGCTGATACTGTTTGGCTTTATTTTTTATAACGGCACTCGCAGCGCCACGGAGCAACTGGATGAAACCCTGCGATCCGACAAAATTGCGTTTGCTGAACGGTTCCTGCAATCTGATTTAAACGGCTTGATTCGACTGGTCAATGCGCGCGTACAGGGGCAAGGACAGGATTCAATCTATTCTTTGATCAGCGATGACCAGGAGATCGTCGCTGGAAACCTGGCAAGTTGGCCGACTCGATTGCTTCCTCAGGGGTTAGTCGAGTTTGAAATAAGCGGTCCGTTTGATACATCAAACCGCACCGTCTTTAGAGGGGAAGTGATTAAACTACCGGAAGGTTATTCATTGTTGATTGCGCGTTCCAGGCAACGCATCATCAATGCACAGCACCGCCTCATCAATACTTTTATCTGGGCGGCCATCATTACACTCATTCTGGGTCTTATAGGCGGCTATTTGCTTTCAAAACGCGCCGTACGACGTATATCAAGCATCAATCGTCTGTGCCGAACCATCGTAGATGGTGATATTAGCCAACGACTTAAAGTTACTCCGCAGGTACAGGATGATCTCGACGACCTGAGCGTGAATATCAATACAATGCTCGATAAAATCGAAGGCCTCATGGCTGACATTATTCAGGTCTCAGATAACATCGCGCATGACATGCGTACCCCTTTGTCTAATTTGCGCCTGAAACTGGAATCTATTGAAAAAAACGTAGAGCCCGGCAGCCCGGTACTGCCGCAACTATTGGACTCGATTGATGACACCGATTCTATAATCGATACCTTTAACGCATTGCTGCGCATTTCAAAATTGCAGGCCGGCAATAGAGCTGCTCAGTTTCAGGCACTAAATGTGACTACCCTGCTGGAGGATGTACTCGAACTGTATTCACCTCTGGCTGAAGAAAAACAACAAATTTTGTCTTTAAATGC
>JAUVBY010000060.1 GCA_030590945.1 Gammaproteobacteria bacterium
ATCTCCCCCCAACCCCTCTTTGATAAAGAGGGGAGCGTTACCTGGCACTTCCCCCTTTTGCAAGGGGGGATTTCTACCTGGCACTTCCCCCTTTTGCAAAGGGGGATCGAGGGGGATTAGAAATGCTTAAATCTCCCCCAGCCCCTCTTTGATAAAGAGGGGAGCTTTCCAGGATCACATTAATAACAGTAGCTCATAAACTTTTCCTAGTCATATGGACAATATATCTCTACTCTTTCAAGCGCCCTCCATCCTCGGGCAACTGGTGCTCGATGGTTTGCTGGCCGGTGCTATTTTTGCCCTGGCCGCTTACGGTTTGGCCCTGGTATGGGGGGTGATGAACATCATTAACGTGGCGCAGGGTGAGTTTGTTATCCTTGGCGGTTACGTGACCTATACCCTGTATGACCAGTTCGGCATCAATCCATTATGGACGGTGCCTATTGCGTTTGTGGTCTTATACGGGGTGGGCTGGCTGCTGTACAAGTTGATTATCAATCGCCTGGTAGACCGGGACCTGTTTACGTCGTTGCTGGCGACCTTCGGGATTTCAATTTTATTACAGCAATTGATGAACCAGGTATTCGGAGCAGACGTAGTCGGTGCGGAAGCAGGGCTGGGTTCTGCGTTATTATTCGATGGCAGCATTGTCATTGCGAAAATTAAATTTGTGTCATTTACGCTGGCACTGATTTGTGGTGTGTTGCTGGTCATCGCACTAAAACGTAGCCGCCTGGGGCAAGCCATTCGCGCTACCGCACAGGACGCACGTGCCGCACGTATTATGGGTGTGAATACCGATAAAGTTTACGCCGCGACGTTTTCTCTAAATGCGGCCATATGCGGTGTTGCCGGTGCCCTGGTAGTAATGACCTGGGTAATCCATCCCTTTATTGGCCTGGTGTATACCGTGCGTTCTTTTATGATCGTCATTATTGCCGGTCTGGGGAACCTTTCGGCGGTGGTGGTATCAGGCCTGGGTCTGGGTGCGCTTGAGAACGTGGCCGGTTTTATACTCGGGGCCGAATTTCAATCGGCGTTCGTGTTTGGCCTGTTGGTGGTGATTCTGATTGTTCGTAATGCCATGGTAAGGCGTAAGCGGCAGGTACTGTCATGATCAAAAACATTGCTTTTGTCGTCGGTTTGCTTCTAAGCCTGGCAGCACCCTACTTATTTCCTACCTACGTAACATTGTTGGCCTTTGTCTGGTTGATGGTGGTTTTGTCGTTGTCCTGGGATATTATCGGCGGCCAGATGGGTTACAACTCCTTCGGTAATATTTTCTTCTTTGGCATCGGTATGTACGTCAGTGCGGTGGTTCAGCGCGACATGTTTTCCAGCGGAGTAGATCGATTTGCCGATGTCGCAGGCGGCGTAGCCGTGCGTCTCTCGCAAAGTGAATATTTCATTAGCCTGGGTGTCGGTGTCGTACTCGCTGCGGTGATTTGCGTACTGGCAGCGATCCTGCTGGGCATGGCCATTCTTAGTATGCGTGGGCACTATTTTGCGATATGTACCCTGGGACTGGGAATCGCGGCCGGAGAAATTGCCAGCGGTATAGATTATATTGGTGCGGGTTCGGGTATGGTTACCCCTATATACCCTGAAGGCGCAGGGTCGCGTGAAGCGTTTTATTATTATTACTTTTTTGCGCTCTCCGTGGGCACATTTTTATTGCTGAGTAAAATATACAAAAGTCGTTTTGGTCTGGTACTCAACGCGATTCGTGACGATGAAGATAAAGCCGAAGCGATGGGCTTGCATACAACCCGATACAAAACGATTGCCTGGTCGATTGCTGCATTCGTGTTAGGCATCGCAGGGGCAGGAACCGGAAACCTGGTTGGTTTTATTGATCCGATTGACGTGGCCTTTACCGGGGCTACGTTTGGAGTCTGGATGATATTAACCGTGATCCTTGGGGGCAAAGGTACGCTTTGGGGCCCGGTTATCGGCGCGGTTATATTTTATGCAACTAAGGAATTTTTCTGGACCTACCTGCTAGGCTGGCAGCGAGTAGCGTTGGGTTTGCTGATCGTGGTCATCGTGGTATTTTTCCCGACAGGAATTATGGGCTGGATGCGTGAGCGGTGGCCGCATCGCTTTGGCGAGCGCGTTGAGGAGGCTTCCTGATGACCATGCTCGAAGTCAAAAATGTGTCAAAATCATTTGGTGGCGTACGCGCGAATCAGGATATATCGCTGAACGTGCCCGAGGGATCTATTATTGGCTTGATCGGGCCTAACGGTTCGGGTAAAACCACGATGTTTAACTCGGTCGTCGGCTATCACCCGATCGACGAGGGGAACATCCGCTTTGAGGGGCAGGAGATTTCTAAGCTAAGAGTGCCTGAAATTGCGCGCCTGGGCATGCTGCGTACCTTCCAGCAAACTCGAATCTACGGAGAAATGAATTGCATGGATAACATGCGTATCTCCGCCCCGGACGAGGGCGGCGGGGCTGGGCTTCGCCATTTATTTTCTTCGGTTTCTGCCGAAATAGACGAGCACGCCGAAGAGTTGCTTGATTTTGTCGGCTTGCATAGCAAGCGATTGTTACTCGCAGGTAATCTGTCTTTCGGGCAGCAAAAACTGCTGGAGTTTGCAATGGCGCTGATGCGTAAGCCGCGCTTACTGATGCTTGATGAGCCAACCGCCGGAATCAATCCGACTCTGATCAATGGTTTGATAGACCGCCTGCGACGGGCAAACTCTGAGTTTGGTATTACCTTATTTGTAATTGAGCATAATATGCGTGTGATCATGAATCTGGCCGAACACATCTACTGCCTTGCGCACGGTAAGATGCTGGCAGAAGGCCCGCCGGAAGAAATCCAGAATGATCAAAGAGTGGTGGATGCTTATTTAGGAGCGAGTTAGCATGACAAATCAAAAAGAGAATAAGGATTCACAAAAAATATCCGGTTACGGAAGTGGCTCGGTAGATACTGTATTGTCCATTGATGCGGTAGCAAAAGAAGCCGCGCAGCTGGCAAAAGATCGTCCAACCGTTGCGCATCTGGAGACGCTCGCGGGCGGAGATGATTTTATTTCAATCGATGGCTTGCTTGCGGGTTACGGTAAGATGGAGATTCTTCATGGCCTTGATCTGCGCGTGGGTAAGGGACAGTCACTTTGCCTGATTGGCCCCAACGGGGCCGGAAAATCGACTATCCTGCATTCTATTTATGGCTTCACCAATATTGGTGGCGGGCATATTCGTGTTGATGGACAGGATGTGACCAATCTTAGCCCCAACGAGAAACTCAAGAATGCGGGCATTGCTTACATATTGCAGGATAATTCAGTTTTTCCGGATATGACGGTAGAAGAAAACCTGTTGATGGGGGGCTATCTACTGCCCGATATTGCGGATGCCAAACGTGCTGCAGATAGAGTATTTGAAAAATATGGGCGTCTTGCCGAGCGGCGAAATCAGCGCGCCGGGGTCTTATCCGGTGGCGAGCGTCGATTGCTGGAAATATCACGGGCCTTAATTATGGACCCTGAATTGCTGCTGGTAGATGAGCCATCAATCGGCCTTGAGCCGCGTTTCATCGATATGGTATTTGAAATACTCGATGATCTGCAAAACAGCGAGGGCAAAACGATCATCATGGTTGAACAAAATGCCAAGAAAGGCCTGGAGTTTGCTGATATCGGTTATGTGCTGGTGTCAGGCGAGCTGGCGATGGCTGATTCAGGCGATGGGCTACTGGATAACCCGGATGTGGGGCGTTTATTCCTGGGCGGGTAGCTCAAGAATGGCGAAGTAGCTCACGCTTATCCACCCTACGAAAATGAGTAGAACGTAAACCTAACCCCCGCCCCGCTGGAACCGCCGATCAAAGCGGTGCATAAAACGATTTCTCTCTTCCTCGTTCATGCCTGAAAACGAAAACTGCACGTCGATGTGTTGAATACGCATTAGCCCCAGGCACCGATCCGGGAGGGGGGTGATACGCAGTTCTAAAATTTGATTGTTGTCCGGATGACTAATGCGTATGGTATCTCCAGACACGGTATGCTGGTAGTCGCCTATTGCAGCCGGCAGCACCCGAAAAAACTCCTTTTCGTTATATCCCATGTCGCGTTCAAATCGTTTCGGTACCTTGTTTGAGAAGGCGTGAAATTTCTCAGCCACCGGCAACCTCGGGCCACATGGCAAGCACATCGCCTTCTTTAAATCGTGCCTGATTGCGATCGTCTCCGCACACAAATAAGCCGTTCACGATGACCAGGTGCGCAAGTTCCCGCGGGATGCTGAGTGAATCAATGACCTGGTAGGGCGTGTCAGCAGGATCAATCTCAATATCAAAGGCGTGCCGTTGGTCCGTTTCCGGCATATAGGGCATCAAAGAGGCGTACAGTTTAATGGTGATTTTCATGCCAATAGCCTAAATCGCCCCTTGTGTGCTGCCGATCCAGGCTTTCATAACCTGGCTGGGATCTTCTATGAGTTTCTCTTTCCACTCACCGAGTGCTACCTTGCCCATGATAAGACCCTGAAATATACCCACGTGATCGGTGTAGCCCACGCTGCTGGCACCGATCAATCGATCTTTTTGAAATTGAAGTTTGATGTATTTATTCTGTTCGGGTCTATGAAGCTCAGCAGAGTCGCCACCATCAATGCCTTCCCAGAGGCCAAATGAGCAGGAGACCAGGCCAAGCATGTCCAGAACGTTCATATTGATGCTGCCGTTCCATGCGAGCGTATTGCCCTTGACCATATTGATGCCCGCAAGCCGGCCATGCTCGGCTGCGACAGGTTGTACGGCCATGACGGTTTTCTCATCGCTCAAAAAATCCGGTGCCTGGGCAACATCACCAGCGGCATAAATATTCGGGTCACTGCTGGTGAGGTATTCGTCAACCAGTATGCCCATATCCGTATCGATGCCGCTGCCCTCAAGAAAACTGATGTTGGGTGCGACACCCGTAGCGGAAATGACCAGGTCAGCCTCTATTGCATCCTGTCCGGCGAAAGAAACAGACAATCTTTCCCCCGCCTGTTTGATGGTATCCACGCGCGCGGAGGTTAGAATTGTTACACCCCTGGCTTCAACCCATCTTCGAATGATGTCAGCGCCCTTGTTATCCATCATGCGTGGTATCAGGCGATCTTCCATCTCAATGATGGTGAGCGAACCGCCGCGTTCGACCAGCGCTTCGACGATGGTGGTGCTGATGAATCCTGCGCCGATCAGTACGATGTGCGCATCTGATACGGCACGCTCGATAATTTTCCTGGCGTGTTCCAGTGTCCAGCACGGTGTTACACCAGGTAGGTCGATGCCTTTAATCGGGGGTGTAAGAGGGGTGCCGCCACTAGCGATGAGCAGTTTGTCGTAGCTTAAACTTTCACCTCCGGACAAGTTCAGGTTTTTTCCTCCGGTGTCGATGGAGTCAACCGTCCCCTCAAGTAGCGTGATCTTTTGATCGTCGAAATGCGTATCGGACAGGCGTATATACGTACCGCTCTCCTTGATCTGATTTTTAATCAGGTAGGGGATCGCCATGCGTGAATACGGCGGTTCCGGTTCATGGCTGATCAGCGTAATATCCGCGGACGGATCCTGGCGACGAATTTCCTCAGCGGCGGTAACACCAGTCGGCCCGGCACCAATAATGACGTGTTTCATTTTATAAGTAGTTTATATGGTTGTTCGAAAGCTCCCCTGTTTAACAAAGAGGGGTTGGGGGAGATTTGCAGTTCTCGTAAATCCCCCTCAGTCCCCCTTTGTTAAAGGGGGAGGTTTGGGGTGCTCAAAATTCCCCTCAGCCCTCTTCGTGAAAGGTTGTTCAATAAGCCCCCCTCTTTAAAAAAGAGGGGTTGGGGGAGATTTGCAGTTCTCGTAAATCCCCCTCAGTCCCCCTTTGTTAAAGGGGGAGGTTTGGGGTGCTCAAAATTCCCCTCGGCCCCCTTCGTGAAAGGTTGTTCAATAAGCCCCCCTCTTTAACAAAGAGGGGTTGGGGGAGATTTGCAGTTCTCGTAAATCCCCCTCAGTCTCCCTTTGTTAAAGGGGGATCTCCAGTTCGTTTACAAGCCCAAACGCTGCTGCGTTTCGCTACTCGGTACACCATCTGTGCCCCAGCCGCGTAACTCATAGTACTCAGGCAACATTTTATCAAGGCCTGATGTTAAGCCTTTCGCAGCGCCGCTTTTCGCAGCGTCTTTGAGCAGTCGTTGGGGCAGCGTGTCATCTGCGGCTGTAAATCCCGCCTCGATGTTATACAGGCGTTCCATGTTCCAGATACGCTCGCCCACTTCCATCAGGTTATCGACCGACCAGTCGCCCTCACAGGCGGCAGCGATTTCCGGTGCGATGTCATCCATGCTCAGGGCAAAGGTAGTGAAAATACAGGTACCGCTGGAATCGACTGCGGCGGTTACATCCTGGAAGGCCTTAACCAGGGCGGCTTTGCCGTCTGTGGTCAACGGATCCGTTTTTTCCGGAATACCGAGTACTTCAGAAGAAACCGTATAGCTTCTCAGGTGGCAGCCACCGCGGTTCGAGGTCGCGTAAGTCAGGCCCATGCCCTGAATGCCGCGTGGATCGTAAGCCGGGAATTCCTGACCTTTAACCGACATGGAAAGTTCAGGTTTGCCATATTTCTCGCACAGGCGCTTTGAGCCCTTCGCAATTTCTTTGCCAAAGCCTTCATTCTTACCCATGGCTTCAACCATTTTAACCAGTGCGTCGGTACTACCGAACTTAAGTTCGACACCGCCGGTATCGGCATCGGTGATGGCGCCGGTTTCATATAATTCCATGGCGGCAGCGATGGTGGAGCCGAGGCTGATCGGGTCCATGCCGTAGTCGTTGCACAGAAAGTTACAATAGGTCAGTGCTTCAAGATCATCAACCCCGGTACCCGCGCCAAGCGACCAGGCCGCCTCATACTCAAGCCCGCCACTAGTAACCTGGTACTGTTCCTTGCCAGCGATTAACGGATTATTCGGATCCATTTTAGAGCGGCGTGCGCAGGAAATAGGACAACCAAAACAGGCGTGGTTTGAGACCAGATTGGCTTTGCCATCACTCTCGCGTTCCTCGTGCATAGCTTCACCACTGATGTTTTCTGCCCCTTCAAACTCAACGTCCTGGGCATTTCGAGTGGGTAAAGAACCAATGCCGTTAATGACATTCATCAATACCTGTGTGCCATAGGTAGGTAGGCCTTCGCCGGTTACAGCGTTCTCTGCAAGAATTTTATTGGAAGCTGTGCAGGCTTGCATAAAGGCCATCGGGTCTTTCACGCTTACACCAACCGTACCGCGAACGATTACCGCTTTGAGGTTCTTTGAACCCATTACTGCACCTACACCGGAACGACCGGCTGCGCGATCCAGATCATTGACGATCGCTGCAAACATGGAGCCATTTTCACCAGCAGGGCCAATTGAGGCGACTTTAGAATCTTTGTCACCACTACTATCGATTAACTCTTTTTCGGTCTGCCAAACGGTTTTCCCCCATAGGGCACTCGCATCTTTCAGTTCCGCCTGATCGTTTTTGACACTAAGATAGACCGGCTTATCCGAAGCACCTTCAAAAATAATCATATCCCAGCCCGCATTTTTCATTTCCGCGCCGAAAAAGCCGCCTGAATTTGAAGCGGCGATGGCGCCCGTTAAAGGGCCTTTGCAAACGACTGACCAGCGGCCACTGGTAGGCGCAGCGGTCCCGGTTAAAGGACCGGTAGCAAAAATCATTTTATTATCGGGTGAAAGCGGATCGACCTTCGGGTCGGTTTCCTCAACCAGATATTTGGTCGCCAGGCCGCGTTGGCCTAAATACTGGTGCGCCCATTCCATGTTGAGTGGTTCAGATTCACAGCTTCCGGTACTCAAATTTACGCGTAATACTTTTTGTGTCCAGCTCATAATAATTCTCCTCTAGCTCGTGGTTATTCAGGTTCTACTTTTAAGGTTTGTGTGCTGTTACTCAAGTAGTTCAGCACTGTCTCTCATTCTCTGGTTGCCGGTTGCATCGACATTCATATACAGAATCGCATCCTGCGGGCAAACTTTGGCGCAGGCCGGTTCGCCACCGCACAGATCACACTTGGTGACCTTGCCGCGATCAAAATCGTAATTAATGGTGCCGAACGGGCAGGCGATTGTGCAGACTTTGCAGCCTACGCAGCGTTCTTCGGACACTACTTTGGCGCCGGTGGATTCATCAACGGTAATCGCCTCGACCGGGCAGGCGCGCATACACCAGGCTTCTTCGCATTGTGTACAGGTAAATGGAACGTTTCGGTCCGGCTCGTCGAAAGAGAAAATTTTGATGCGCGATTTGGGTGCATTAAAAGCACCAGTGAGTTCGTAGGAACACATCATTTCGCACTGTGAACAATCCGTGCATTTCTCGGGTATCATGACCAAAGCTTTGTGCATCATCTCTCCTGTTGGTTTGGGCCAGTGTTAAATTCGGAGCCACTAATTATTATTGTCAGCGAAGTGCGTACGCCGCGCAATTTATCAGGTTTATACTACCCATAAGTCAGCTCGAATTCAAGTTGTTCGAGTGGGAGTTCAGTGTAGGGTGGATAAACGCAGTGCATCCACCTTATGTTTCACATTTGGTGGATGCGCCTACAGCTTATCCACGACGACTAGCTTAATGTGCTATCGGTAGAGCGTTTACAAAGGGAAAGCAGCTTTTTGTAGCCTGGATAGTTGGCCGACGTAAGCTGATATTTTTGCCCTGCCTCGCCCCAGGATTCCCGGTCGCGCAGGCGCAGGCCTAACTGTTTTTGATCGGGGAAATACACACCACCTACCGCGTCAATGCCGCGTTTAAATAATGCATCCGGCAGGCCGCTTCCGCTGGGACCGATAAGACTAATGTTTTCCGCGTTTGTACAGTGGGAGAGCACCTCATCAATACTGTCATTGACTAGCGTGGCGGCGGTACACAGGATGATCCTGCACGACTCGAGATCTGCTGGATTTTCGCTCAAATAGACCCCGGGGCGCTGTTCAACGCGTTCTGGCTGTTTCTCCAGCACTAATACTTCTACTCCCTTGTCTAACAGCTTATCAATCAACGGGCAGAAATAGCCAATCATGCCGATACGTTCACCCGCAAGGGGTTTTGCAGAACCCATGCTGGCGTTGGCCTCATCGTTCAGAGGCAGCAAGCCGGCGTGTTGCATCACATACTGGCTCATCGCATTATACGCACCCAGCGCGATGGCCTTGTTGGCCAGATTCGAATCGGCGAGTAATCTAATCAGTTCAAGTAAATCAAGCCCGGGTTTTCGCCCTACCTTAAACGTCTCCCACAGCGTATTCAGCGCACCGGGTAAACTGGCATAAAAGGGTGCGACCACGCCGCCCTGCAAAAATATCAGACCAAATTCGTCACGCACATCCGGGGACTCATCCCGGTCCGGCAAGTAAAGCCGGGCTATTTTGGGTAAGTCAATTTGGGTTGCGATATGTTCAGCTATTTCAATATACTCTCGAACGATGCTCATAGATTGTTATGTTCAATGTAGGGTGCCAAATTATTTGTATGGGCCACGCGAATCCACCATCGGGACACTATTTTTTGGCGAATTTGTTGCACTCATGCCGATTCATCAGGCCCTCCCGGCCCATAATATGCTCAATTACTGGCAATGCTGATTTTGATGTCTTTTAATCTCAATGCGACCAGCACAGCTTCCACGTCACCGGCAGACATCGTTAACATTAGCGCCCCTTTGTAATAGCCGTGCTCATCGAGAAACAACTGCTCAATGCCTGGCGTACTCCCCAGGCCCTGATAGACAGTATTGATGATACCCAGTACCTTAAAGTGCTCCGAGTCAACAAAGTAAAGTATGCCGGTCTGTGGTGCGAAATGCACTCGATCCATGCCCAGGTTATAAAAAATTTGTGTGTGAGTGGCCTTGATGTCCAGACCTGTCTGACGATCCTGGCATCGCAGGCCCGTGGCCATGTCCGGGGTAATGGAACCTTTACCCCAGGGCATCCAGGCCACCGTTCTGACAAACGTTCACAGGCAATCACTGGCAATGCTGATTTTGATGCCCCTGAGTCGCAAGGCTACGAGAATTGCATCAGCCGCTCCAGTTGACAAAAAGATGCGTTGTGCGCCTTTGTAGTAGCCATGCTCATCCATAAACAATTGCTCGATTTCAAGCGACTGTTTTAGTCCTTTGTGTACTGATTCAAGCGTCTCAAGAATTGGAAAATAGCTGGAGCGGGGGAAGTATAAAAACTGCTTTTGCGGAACATAATGCACGCGGTCCATGCCCAGGTTGTAATAAATTTCCTGGTGCGAGGTGTTCGTGTTCAGTCCCGTCGCGCGGTCGTTACAACGTAAGCCTTGAGCCAGTTCCTGGTCAATTGATCCAATTCCGCCGGGCATGATTCTTTCAGGTTCAGATATATACAGGCAGATTAACATTTCCTGTCAGATCATGCGACAATCGTCCCCATGATAACCGCTAATGGCAAGCTGAACTGTTTCAATAACCCGCATAAATCTCAGGCGGACGCTTACCCTGATGAGCTGATGAACATAGCCAGTCTGGAAAAATCTCGTCATGCGGAGGGTGAGATTTCCAAATGGCCGGCTTATGCACCAACGCCCTTGCACAACCTGGAAAACCTGGCCAATAATATCCGGGTCAGCAGGATCTGGTACAAAGATGAATCACCACGTTTTGGCCTGAAAAGTTTTAAGGCGCTGGGCGGTGCCTATGCAGTGGCGCGGCAATTGCAGCTACGGGTAAAGGAAGCGACTGGAGTTCTGCCCGATATGCAGACTCTGCTGGACAGAAAGTTTGAAAACATTGTCAGTCAGTCGATGATTAGTTGCGCCACAGACGGAAACCATGGACGTTCGGTAGCCTGGGGCTGCCAAATGTTTGGATGCAGCTGCGTGATCTATATTCACCGGGATGTGTCTGAAGCGCGACAGCAGGCGATGGAAGCATTTGGCGCCGAGGTGATACGCATCAGCGGGAACTACGATGATTCGGTCAGGCAGGCAGCGGCGGATGCTGAGCAATATGGGCGCACGATTGTTTCTGATACCTCTTATACAGATTACATGGACATTCCCAAAGACGTCGCGCTAGGCTATACCGTATTGCTTGCCGAAGCGGTGCAGCAAATGGGTGGTGAAATACCCACGCATGTTTTTATTCAGGGCGGTGTCGGTGGCTTGGCCTCGGTGGTATGCGCATATTTCTGGGAGCTATGGGGCAAGCAGCGGCCGCGCTTTATCGTTGTGGAGCCTGAGCAGGCGAACTGTTTACAGCAAAGCGCGCGTGCCGGAGAACCAGTGGTCGTGGAGGGTGATCTTGATACGCTGATGGCGGGCCTGGCTTGCGGCGAGGTGTCTGCACTGGCCTGGGAAATATTAAAACCCGGGGTGGATGATTTCCTTACAGTGAACGAAGTAGCTGTTCCGCATACCATGCGGCTCCTGGCAAAAGGGGTTGATGATGACCCGCCAATTGAAGCGGGCGAGTCTGCGGTGGCCGGATTGGCGGCGCTGATCACGGCGCGTAATTCATCCGGGCTTTCCGGGCAACTGGCGCTGGATGAGTCCAGTCGCATTTTTATTCTGGGTACGGAAGGCGCCACTGACCCGGAGTTGTACCAACACCTGATAAAGGAATAAGATTTGCAAAGCACGCCATCCCGGGGTTTTTCGCAGGCTGAGTTTGAGGCGCGAACGCAGTCAGCACAGCGTATGATGCACGCGCAAAAAATGGATGGTATGTTGCTGACCACCGAAGCCGATGTGCGTTATTTCAGTGGATTTTTCACCCAGTTCTGGCAAAGCCCGACGCGCCCCTGGTTTTTGCTGGTGCCTCTGGAGGGCAAACCCATCGCGGTGATCCCGAGCATAGGTGAGGTTGGGATGCGCGGCACCTGGATCGAGGACATACGCTGCTGGTCAGCGCCGCAACCGGAAGACGATGGTATTTCATTGCTTATGCAAGCGCTTGAAGACCTCCCCAAACGGTTTTCTCAAATTGGAATCCCGCTTGGGCATGGTAGTCATTTACGCATGCCGGCGCAGAGTTTTCAAAAACTAAACATGTGTCCCGGTTTACATTTCGTAGACTGTTGCGATTCTCTGGCCCGTTTGTGCAGCGTGAAATCGGTAGCCGAGGTAGAGAAAATACAGTATGCCTGCACCTTGGTATCAAATAGTTTTGCGGCATTACCGGGCTTCGCTAAATCAGGTGACAGCGAGCGGCAGATCGTACAGGCGATGAAACTTGATCTATTGCAAAGGGGTGCAGATAACGTGCCGTTTATAGTGTCGGCGTCCGGCCCCGATGGTTACGATAATATTATTATGGGGCCGGGTGATCGCGTGCTGGAAAAGGGGGACCTGCTGATTATTGATACGGGTACGGTTTATGATGGTTACTTTTGCGATTTTGATCGAAATTTTGCATTTGGCCACGCGTCCGATGAGGCGAGCCGCGTCTATGAGCTTGTTTTCAGCGCCACCGAAGCGGGTTTCAATGTTGCACGGCCGGGCGTAACTACGCGTGATATCTGGCAAGTCATGTGGTCAGTACTCGAGTCGGGTGGCGCGCAAGGAAACAATATCGGTCGCATGGGACATGGGTTGGGTGCCCAGCTGACCGAATGGCCATCGCTAAGTGAAAATGATCACACTGTGCTCGAGGAAGGCATGGTCATTACTCTGGAGCCGGGCATGACCTATGACAATGGAAAGCAGATGGTGCACGAGGAGAATATTGTGATTACTGAGGATGGGGCGCGGATGTTGTCCCGGCGGGCCTCAGAAAGTTTACCCGTTCTTGAATAGGTATTGTCTATGCCTCTATTCTTAACCTCCCCCTTTGTCAAAGGGGGATAGAGGGGGATTTAGTCTAATACCTTAAATCTCCCCCAGCCCCTCTTTATCAAAGAGGGGAGCTTTTACGGATAATTCCGGGGATGGGGCGCGGATGTTGTCCCGGCGGGCTTCGGAATATTTGCCTGTGATCGATTAGGTGTTTTCCCTAAGCTCCCCCTTTGTCAAAGGGGGATAGAGGGGGATTTAGTCTAATACCCTAAATCTCCCCCAGCCCCTCTTTATCAAAGAGGGGAGCTTTTACGGAATTATCAATAGTGAAGATCACTCCACAATCGCAATTACCAGGTCCATTACGTTGGTGCCCGTCGGGCCGGTGACAAAGCGATCCCCAACTTTTTCCAGATAGTCGCCTGCACTGGCTTTGTTCAATGCTGCCCGGGCCTCTTCCGGATGCCGAAATGTCGTGCCATCAATCATCGCACCCGCTGCATCTGTCGGCCCATCTGTGCCATCCGTGCCTGCTACTAGAACCTGGATATTGTCTATGCCGGAAATTTCTTTCGCCAGAGTCAGGCCGAGGCTCTGATTGCGGCCGCCATTGCCGGGGTTGTCGGGCAGCTCAATGGTAGGCTCGCCTCCCCAGATATAAACACCTTTTCCCGCGTCACGCAAAAAAGTGCCTATTTTTGCGCCGAGCTCAAATACATCACCATACAGGGTTTCCTGGTTATGTTTAACGCAAAGTCCGAGTGTTTGTGCTTGCACCGCGGCGGCATTTCGCGCGGTTTGGTTGGATGCAACCACGATAACTTCGTGACGTGCCGTGGCTCGATTGATGTCTCCAATGCCAGAACCAATGATAGAGATGCTGTCACCTTCAACATCTGAAATGGCACAGACTATGACCTGCTGGCCAGAAAATGCATTCAGTAAATGGCCGTCTTTGATCAAAGATATGGATTTTCGCCTGCGGTTTATCTCCGCTATGTCCAGGCCGGAAGCCACCATCTGGCGGTTCAATTTCTGCCACTCCGCCAGCGTCATATTGTCTGGCAGATGTTCTGCGATGGCCGACGCACCGCCTGAAACCAGTAGCAAAAGCCGACTGTCGGCGGGTAGTGCATGGATTTTTTCGATCAACAGTCTACCCGCAGCCAACGAATTCTCGTCGGGTATCGGGTGGCCCGCTTCAATTATTGATACCTGCGCGCTATTGAGCAGGTCAGGATGGCTGTGTTGATACTTTGTCGCAACAATTGCCGGGGTGTTGCATCCATAAATAGCCTGAGCACCCAGGCACATATCACTGGCCGCTTTACCAACTGCAATAATCAAGTCGGGCTTGAAGCTGGTTTTATTTTTTAGCGCGAGAATAAGCGATTCTTTGCCAGATACGGCGCGTATGGCCGCGTTAAATATTGATAAAAGAAGGCTTCGCTGGTTCATGGTGGGCTATTCTAGCAAATTAGCATCTCGACAAATCGGCTTAAGGTCTAAATATGATTTGACGACTCACGGCTAGAAGTGTATAAATATCCTTGATGGATAGAATAAGAATAGCTTTCCTCAGGATTCGCCCTGAATAACTAAAAATATGTAAAGGAGGAGCAGGGTAAATGCCCAGTTTCATAAGAGCATACGTAAAGTATGTCGATTACATTTCCACCAAATTCGGTCGCATGGCCATGTACCTGATCTTTATGATGATCGGGGTTCTGCTACTGGGCGCGATAACCCGAAATGTTCTTAATATCCCGCTTTCATGGACGATTGAAATGGCGCAGTTCACCATGACAGCCTATTATATTATGGGGGGCGCCTATTCAATTCAGATGGACGATCATGTGCGAATGGATTTGATTTATGGTCTGTATTCCGACAAAACCAAGGCAAAAATAGACTTGTTCACCAGTTTTTTCCTGGTGTTCTACCTGGTTTGCCTGCTGATTGGCTCAATATCTAGCACCATGTACGCGATCGAATACGGTCAAAGAAAGTTTTCTCAATGGAATCCTTCCATGATTCCGATCAAGATCATCATGGTGACGGGTATTGTTTTGATATTATTGCAGGCGATTTCCACCTTCTTCAAGGATTGGGCTATAGCAAGCGAAAAGGAAATATCATGAGTTACGAAACCATCGGTATCCTCATGTTTTCCGGCATGCTCGCCTCGATGCTCACTGGCCAGCGCGTTTTTGGCGCCATCGGCTTTGTTTCGGCTGCTGCTGCGTTGCTGTTATGGGGTACCGGTGGAATTGAGATGCCGTTTAACGCGGCTTTTAAACTGTTTAACTGGTATCCCTTGTTGACACTGCCCCTGTTTATTTACATGGGTTACATTATGTCGGAATCGGGCATCGCTAACGACTTATACCGGATGTTTCACGTCTGGTTCGGCGGGCTTAAAGGCGGGCTTGCGATTGGTACCATTGCCCTGATGGTAGTGATTTCTGCCATGAATGGCTTGAGCGTAGCGGGTATGGCGATTGGCGCGACCATCGCGCTTCCGGAAATGCTACGGCGTGGTTACGATAAAATAATGATTACCGGCGTGGTTCAGGCGGGTAGTTCCCTGGGCATCCTGGTGCCGCCCAGCGTGGTCCTGGTTTTATATGGGATGATTGCGCGCCAACCGGTCGGTAAACTCTGGCTGGCGGGTGCAATTCCCGGCTTGATGATGGCTGGTCTGTTCATTATTTATATAATAATACGGTGCAAATTACAGCCCAATCTCGCGCCAGCTCTCAGTGAAGAAGAGCGTGATATTCCCATGAGGGAAAAGCTCAAGCTGCTACGGGCAGGCATTATTCCGTTTTTGATTTTCTTCTTCATGACGGGCCTGTTTATCATGGGCATCACCAGCCTGGTTGAAAGCTCGGCGGTAGGTGCCACCGCAGCGACCATTGCCGCAGCCGCCAAGGGAAAATTGAATAAAAAGGTCCTGGAAGAGACCATGCGCAAAACCCTGGGCATATCCTGTATGTTCATGTGGATCATCCTCGCTGCGTTGTCATTTGGGGCTGTATTTGACGGTATTGGCGCGGTTAAGGCGATTGAGTCATTGTTTATTACCCGTTGGGATTTAACCCCCTGGGAAGTTCTGATCATGATGCAGTTATCGTACCTGTTAATGGGCACCTTTCTGGATGATACTGCGATGCTGGTAATCGTCGCGCCCTTATACGTGCCATTGGTCATTGCGCTGGGTTTTGATCCGATCTGGTACGGCGTGTTGTATACGATCACCTGCCAA
>JAUVBY010000105.1 GCA_030590945.1 Gammaproteobacteria bacterium
TAGAAATTTTTGAGGCAGCGTATAAAAATGGAATCCCTGTTCTGCTAAAAGGCCCCACGGGTTGCGGTAAGAGTCGCTTCATGGAATATATGGCGTGGCGTTTAAAGCGCCCGCTGATTACGGTTTCCTGCCACGATGATTTAACTTCTTCTGATCTGGTCGGGCGCTACCTGATTGTCGGGGGTGAGACGCGCTGGACAGATGGGCCGCTGACCCGTGCGGTACGTTGTGGCGGGATTTGTTATTTGGATGAGGTCGTTGAAGCGCGTAAAGACACAACGGTTGTGATCCATCCTCTGGCGGATGACCGGCGCGCGTTGCCGATCGAAAAAACTGGCGAACTGGTGCAGGCAGGAGAAGAGTTCTGTCTGGCTATTTCCTATAACCCGGGTTACCAAAGCGTATTAAAAGACCTCAAGCCAAGCACGAAACAGCGCTTTGTCGCGGTCGAATTTGATTATCCTGATGCCCGGCAGGAACAACAGATTATTGTCAGGGAAAGCGGGGTAGACGATGCACTGGCCAGACAGCTGGTTAAATTTGCCGGCATGACGCGCAACTTAAAAGGTAACGGCCTGGAGGAGGGTGCGAGCACGCGCCTGCTGGTACATGCTGCGAAGTTAATCGTAACGGGCATCGAGCCGGTAGCCGCCTGCCAGGGTGCCATCACACAGGCTTTGACGGATGATCCGGAGATGCTGAAAGCGGTTGAGGAGTTGAGTGCGTCGTTGTTTTAACACTTTTCCCGGGACCGGGGCTTCAGCCCCGGCCTATCAGATTATAACTACTCCTTCTATTGCTCAACAAATTCCGATCGTGTATAACCCAGCACGTACAAAATGGCCGCCAGGTTAGTGTGATTAATACAGTGCCGTACCTTTTCCTGAACCAGCGGTTTTGCACGATAGGCAACGCCGAGACCGGCATGCAGTAACATCGGAATATCGTTCGCTCCATCTCCCACGGCTAGAGTTTGTTGATCATCTATCCCCTGTTTTCGAGCCAGTTCCTTGATTAAGGTGAGTTTTCGGGTTTCATTTACCAGTTGATTGCTTATTTTGCCTGTTAGACGACCATTTTTGACCTCCAGAACGTTTGAGTAAATTGCATCCAGCGGGCCGAGCGTTTCCTGTAAAAGCGTTGCAAAATTCTCAAAGCCACCGGATAAAATCGTAACCTTTGTGCCGTTTGCTCTCAGGGTTTTAATCAGTATTTCGGCGCCAGGCATCAGCTTCAGGCTCCGGGCGATGCCCGGCATGAGTGATGCATCAAAGCCTTCAAGGCAGGCCAGGCGCTGCTCAAAACTCGCTTTGAAGGATATTTTGCCGCGCATAGCCGATTCGGTAATGGCAGAAATTTTCTCGCCGATTCCATATTCATAGGCGAGCTCATCCATTACTTCATGCTGAATCAGCGTGGAATCCATATCAAAACAGGCCAGCTTTTTGGGCATGCCAGCGTGTTGTTGATTTTGAATAAGCGCATCCAGTTCGAATGTGGTGCTCAGGTGCCGGGCAATCGATTTGCACTCAACGGTGGTTAGTTCAGCTTCAAAGGTTAGCGCAAATGCATCGCCCATGGGGTCGGGAGCATGAGCGTTGAACCCCGGGTTCAGATGAGTTTCGCTGAGTAAATTGAAACCCCGCGCGCTAAGCTCAGCCTTGATGGTATCAAGCCTGGGCGCAATAGCCCTGGTTGAAATCAGGCTTAAGGTGAAATTAGGACTAAGCATTTTTATGTTTGAATTCCTGCATGAAGTTTACCAGCGTTTCCACGCCTTTCAAGGGCATGGCATTATAAATGCTGGCGCGAATTCCACCGACACTACCGTGCCCGCGCAGGTTCACAAGCCTGTGCTGAGCGGCCTGTTCCAGAAAGGATTTTTCCAGCTCCAGTGTCGGCAATTTGTATACTACATTCATTTGCGAGCGATGCGCGGTTTGAACAGGACAACGATAGAACTCATCGCTGTTATCAATGCAATCGTAAAGCAATTTCGAGCGGGCGTTGGCGCGTTTTTCCATCTCGTTTACGCCGCCATTACGTTCGAGCCAGTGCAATACTTTGTTAACCATCCAGATGGAAAATACGGGTGGCGTATTGGCCATCGACCGGCTGGCATGTTGGGCAGCGTAGCTAAAAGTACGCGGTACTTCTACGTTCAATGAGCCCAGAATAGATTTTCGGATATAGATCAGTGTGACACCCGCCGGACCCAGGTTTTTTTGTGCGCCGCCGAAAACAATATCAAATTTCTCCCAGGGAATGGCACGCGCAAGCATCTCGGAGGACATGTCTGCCACGAGGGGTACGTCCAGCCCGGGAAAATCTGAAAAGCGCAGCCCGCCGATGGTTTCGTTTGAACACAGGTGCACATAACGAGTACGGTCTTTGAGTCGGATCTCGCTGCTATCGGGTGAACGCGTGAAGGCTTCGTCTTCGCCACTCCATGCCTGGTAAATATTGCCGGAAAACTGCGCATCATTGAGCGCCATTTTAACCCAGTGACCCGTATTTATGTACGCGCCCCGACTATGTTCATCCAGTAGGTTCATCGGCACCATCGGAAACTGCCCGCTGGCACCGCCCTGCATGAATAATACGTCAAAATCATCCGGTGCATTCCAGAGAGACAGCGCCAGGCGTCGCGTCTCTTCGATTATGGGTTCAAATATCGGCTCGGATATTGGCCCCCGGTGGCTCATCTCCAGCAGCGACATGCCCAGACCACAATAATCCACCAGCTCAGCCTGCGCTTCTTCAAGCACTTCAAGTGGCAGCGTGCACGGTCCAGCGCTAAAGTTATACACCCTATTGTCCGCGTTTTGGCCCATTATGAATATTTTGTTATAAAACAAGGTCGAGCATTATACGTGTGACTAATCTCATTCTCAAAAACAAATGTATTCATCTTTTATTCCTCCTAAACGTACTTTAATGGGCCCTGGCCCTTCTGATGTGCCCCGCCGTGTTCTGGATGCCAGCGCTCGACAGACAATAGGCCATCTCGATCCTTTCTTTATTACCCTGATGGATGAAATCAAGGTAATGTTACAACAGGCCTATAAAACGGACAACGCCCTGACCATGCCGGTGTCCGCACCGGGTTCTTCGGGCATGGAAACCTGTTTCGTGAACCTGGTGGAACCGGGTGAAACGGTGCTGGTCTGCATCAACGGTGTTTTTGGCGGGCGTATGCAGGAAAATGCTGAACGCTGCGGCGCCACTGCAATTGTGATAGAAGATGACTGGGGTGCTCCGGTTAGCCTGGAAAAAGTCGAACAGGCTTTGAATGAACATCCCCAGATCAGCCTGGTCGCATTTGTGCACGCGGAAACATCGACGGGTGCCAGCTCAGATGCGCAACAGATCACTCGCCTTGCGCATCAGCATGATGCTATGGTGATCGTCGACGCCGTGACCTCACTCGCGGGTTCGCCACTGGAAGTAGACGGCTGGGATATCGATGCCATTTATTCCGGTTCACAGAAATGCCTGTCCTGCCTGCCGGGCCTGTCTCCGGTAAGTTTTAATGAGCGTGCGCTCGAGAAAATTCGTAATCGTAAAAGCAAAGTGCAAAGCTGGTTCATGGATTTAAACCTGATCATGGGATACTGGGGGTCTGATGGCGCACGTTCATACCATCATACCGCACCGGTAAATTCACTTTATGCCTTGCATGAATCCCTGTTAATGCTGCACGAAGAAGGCCTGGAAAATTCGTGGGCACGCCACCAGAAAAACCACCTGCTGCTGAAATCCGGGCTAGCTGAGATGGGCATTAAATTTCTGGTAGATGAAGCGTATCGCCTGCCGCAGCTGAACACAGTTTATATCCCTGAAGGAGTCGATGATGCCGCTGTGCGGCGTAACTTGCTGGAGAACTACCAGCTGGAAATCGGCGCCGGTTTAGGGGCGTTGGCGGGGAAAGTCTGGCGCATCGGGTTGATGGGATATGCGAGCAGGGAAGAGAATGTGGAGTTGTGTTTGCGGGCGCTCAAAGAGTCGATTTGATTTTTATGTGTTTTGTTTTTTATTCGCTAACGCCTACTAAAAGCATGCGCTTTGCTTATTGAAAGCATACGCTGCGCTTACTTACAAGCGATGCGCTCGCGCTCACTTTTCTTTCTTGTGTCGTCAAGAAAGAAACAAAGAAGACGACCCCGGCCGCCAGCCCCTTCGGGGTGCCCTGCGCTTCTTAAATTCTATGGGTGCTGCGGAACTCGCTTACGCTCAGACAGTCCTCGCACTTAATCCATAGAATTCTGCGATGCTCGGCTGGCTCTAAGGGGACCCCAAAAGCAAAAGCCCCTAAATTCAAAGATCAAACTTGGTATTGAGCGCATACTAGCTGATGGCCTGATCCGAGTGTATTCTAAGGCAAAACCACTAGAAACCAACAGAGGTCCTGAGCGACCAAAAAAGAAATCTTAGTCAAAATTCAACACCCTAAAATCCCGTTAGAGCCAGCCGAGCAACGGAGATTATTTCGGATCAGTGCGAGGACTGTCTGAGCGCAGCGAGTTCCGCAGCACCCGAAATCATCGAGTAGCGCAGGGAACCCCGAAGGGGCTGGTGGCCCGGGTCGCCTTTTTGCTTACTTTTTGGCGACCCAAAAAGTAAGGGCGCGCCAGCGTTCGGCTTTAAATAAGCGAAGTGCATGCTTTAAATAAGCGAAGTGCATGCTTTAAATAAGCGAAGTGCATGCTTTAAATAAGCGAAGCGCATGCTTTTAGAAGACGTAGCCTATAGCTCTCAGCGAGCAAAACGCATAAACAAAAAAAGCAAAAAACCTAAATAAACCCCTGCTCCTGATACCACCTGGCCGTCTCAGCCAAACCCTCATCATTCGAATACTTAGGCTGATACCCAAGCAAATCCCTTACCTTGCTATTATCAAACCGCCGATCCTTGGTATAAAACCCCACGCGTCGACGATAGATCGGCGGCTGCATGCCCAGCCTGGGAAAAATAGCCTTAGAAACATCTGCAGCGAGATAAAAAGGCCAGAGAGGCAGGCGCAGGGTGCGTGGTTGCGTCCCAATGTGCTTACCAATGGTTTTGCCTATGTCGATGATGGAAATGGGTTCGTCGGAAGCGCCAATAAACACTTCGCCCTGCGCTTTCTCCTTGATTGCTGCCAGTAGAAAGATGTTAGTCAGATCATCGACATGGATCAAATGATACATGCCTTTTCCTTTGCCCAGCATCAGCACAAAACCTTTTCGGGCCATTTTGAAGATTTTTAACAGGCGTTTATCTCCCGGCCCATATATGGCGGAGGGGCGCACAACCGCAAAAGGAAGATTGTGTTCCGGCGCGTATTCTCTTAGCCATAACTCGGCTTCGAGTTTAGTGCGTTGATAATCGTCAGCGGGGGCGAAACGATAGTTTTCATCCGCTCGATCTACCTCAATATGCCCGTGTACGCCGACCGTTGAAACGTGCAGGAAGCGCTTGAACCCGGGCTTTCCGGCAACCAGCCTGGCCAGGATTTGGGTACTGTAGACGTGTACCTTACGGTACTCTTCGATGTCGCCTTTTTCTTCATTGAACGCAGCGGCTACGTGAAAAATATAATTAACGCCTTCCGCCGCAGGCGCCAATATAGCTTCATCAAACACTTCACCGCGAAACCATTGGATATCGATATCATCAAGTACCGAAGTATTTGAAGTTTCACGTGCGATGGCGCGTACACTGGCACCCGCCACGACGAGTTTTCGGCATAAGGCCTGGCCGGTGAGCCCGGTCGCGCCGGTGACCAGCACAAGCTGGTTTTTAAAATTTTTAAGCGTGTCTTTCACTAAGTTTGGTGCGGATTATGAAGTCGGTTAAATCTTTCTTATGTTGCAGGGCTAGATGGGGTCAAAACCAGTAAAATAAAGACAGGTAAATCGCCTAATGAAAATATTCTCAATTGCGGTATGATTGTGGTCTAACACGATTAGAGGAGGAAGCGATGCGAACCGTAAAAGACATACTCGTGACCAAAGGTAGTAACGTAGTGACCATTGACCGCAAGCAATCCGTTTATGATGCCATTTTGCTCATGGATACTCATCATATCGGATCACTCGTTGTAACCGATCAGGGAGAGCTGACGGGGGTGATTACCGAGCGTGATTATGCTTGTAAAGTAATTATCAAGGGTAAACAGTCCAAAACCACTAAAATCGAAGAGATCATGTCTGAAAAGTTGGTGGTGGCCAGGCTGGAGACCACGATCAATGAATGCATGGCACTGATGACCAGTAAGCGTATTCGACATTTGCCGGTACTGGATGACGGAAAACTGGTAGGGCTGATATCGATTGGTGACGTGGTCAAAGAAGTAATTGACGAACAGAACGTCATGATAGAGCAGCTGGAATCGTACATACATAGTTAGTGTCCTTTTGAAGCCGCTAGTCGATATGCCGGATTTTAGTGGCCTGATATTTGATTCAAATCGGCACGAAGGGATTGTGTATCCCGAAGGAGATTTCTGGGTATTTGCCTACGGCTCTTTGATGTGGAACCCGGAATTTAATTTTTTACGCAGCGAAACCGCTTGCTTAAGCCATTTTCACCGTTGTTTATGCCTGTGGTCAGTAGAGTATCGAGGCACACCGGAACAACCGGGGCTGGTGATGGGGCTGGATGATGGTGGATCCTGCATGGGCAGGGCATTTCTGGTTAGCGAAACGGATGCGCCGGGCATCATCGCCCGGTTAAATGAACGGGAGATGATAACCGGCGCCTATCGATCATCGCTGGAACCCCTGAAGCTTGGCACGGGTGAGCAGGTTGAAGGAGTGTGCCTGGTGGCACGCCACGACCACCCTCAGTATGCACCGCGCCTGGACCGGCAGGTGATTATCGATCTGGTCAGGCATGCCCACGGGGCGCGGGGTAGCAACCGGGAATACGTGCTCAACACGGTGTCTCACTTGCGCGAAATGGGCATGGTGGATGATATCCTGGATAGTATTGGCCAATTGCTGGAATAAAGGACGTATAAGTTTATCGATGTTATAAAGTTGTGATTATTTCGTGATCGTGGGGTGATTTGCCCCGGGTTTAATAGCGTTTCCCGAAAATCGGGAATCAACACACCTTTATTCCAGGAATACAACGATGAAAATGAACAACACTATTAGTATGGCATTAATGGCACTTTTGACGCTGGGTGCAGGCACTACAATGGCCGCTTCAAGCGATACCAACGAAATGACGAAAACGGACGGGATGGAAAAAATGGACGGCATGAAAGCGGATGGTATGGAGAAAATGGATGGTATGAAAAAAGATGGGATGGAAGAAATGGATAGTATGAAGAAAGAAGGCATGGAAAAAATGGATGAAATGAAGACTGATGGGATGAGTAAAATGGATGGCGAAATGAAGAAAGATCACAAAAAAGAAGCCGCAATGGGCAGCTAATCAAAAATCTTGCGCGAAGCGAAGCGAAGTGGCAATCTAGTGCTCTTTCAACAGAAGCATTTAGATTGCCGCTTTGCGTTCGCGGTGACGATTCGTTTTTGATATATGCAATACTCAAATGCCTTCCTGTCGATACTAAGGGCCCTGACCAATGAATCGTAAAATACTCATCATCGAAGACGATCCTGATATTGCGCAATTAATTACCATGCACGTCAGGGAAGCAGGGTATGAAGCGATCCATGTTGATAATGGCGAGCAGGGACTGCGGGAATTTGAAAACTCAGGCCCTGATTTGCTGGTGCTCGATCTTATGCTGCCGGGTATGAATGGCCTGGAAGTGTGCAAACGGATACGCAAGCAAAATGAGCGTATACCGGTATTGATGCTGACCGCAAAATCAACCGAGCTGGATCGCGTGCTGGGCCTGGAATTGGGTGCAGATGATTACCTGACCAAGCCGTTCAGTGTGGTTGAACTGATGGCGCGAATCAAGGCGCTGTTCAGGCGTGTTGATGCACTGGGTGAATCACAGGCGGCACCTGCCACTTCGCTTATATTAAAGTTCCATGACCTGACAATCGATATGGCGCGGCATAGGGTCGAGACGCCCAAAGGCGTCATTGAATTGACTGCGCGAGAATTTGATTTGCTCGTTTATCTGGCATCTTCTCCCGGTCATGTATTCAGTCGTGCGCAACTGTTAGACGCGGTATGGGGTTACGATCACGATGGTTATGAGCATACTGTTAATACACATATTAATCGCTTGCGCATTAAGATTGAAAATGATCCGGCTAATCCCGAATACGTGCAAACCGTATGGGGTGTGGGTTATAAATTTGGTGAGTCGTGAGCGGATTTAAATCACTTTATACGCGCCTGGCTGCCGGGCTCGTGTTGCTGTTATTTGTCATAGGCGTTTTATACACCACGTTAAACACCATCGCAACGCAGCGATTTGTCGCACAACTCAATCAGGATTTGCACCGTTCTCTGGCGCAAAACCTGGTTGCGGATAAAAATCTGGTGGCCCAGGGGAAACTTAACGAAGCCGCACTTAAAGAGACCTTCCAACAATACATGGTGGTCAATCCAAGCATTGAGATTTACCTGCTTGATCTTGACGGAACCTTACTTTCGTATTCGGCTGACCCGCATTCGGTAATGCGCAGCCGCGTTAGCCTCGGCCCAATCAAGGCCTTTCTGAGCGGCGCAGAGAAATACCCTCTGGGAGACGATCCCCGCAGTCATGACAAGCAAAAAGCGTTTTCCGTGACCGAAGTCCCATCCGGCTCAGCACCGGAAGGGTATTTATACGTGGTGCTGCGTGGTGAGCAGTATGATGCCCTGGAATCGATGGCGTTTCAGGGCTTTTGGGCGCGCGCAGGGCTGTGGTCTATGGCGCTCAGCCTGGGGCTGGGCTTGCTGGCAGGTCTGGCGATATTTTACTGGTTGACCAAACGCCTGCGCCGCGTATCGCGCCGTATTGAGGACTTTAACGAAGGTGATTTCAAGCATTTGTCTGCACCGGAAACCGTGGATGGGAGCGATGATGAAATTGCTCAGATAGAACGCATCTTTGAACAGATGGCCGCGCGAATCCAGAGCCAGTTAGCGGCCCTGACAACTAAAGATAAACAGCGCCGTCAGCTGGTTGCCCAGGTATCGCATGATCTGCGTACCCCGCTGGCATCCATGCTGGGGTTTATTGAGTCACTAAAGCTTAAACGCGATAAGCTTTCCGCTGCGGAACAGGAAGAATTTCTGGAAATCGCCTACCGGCAGGGGCGGCGTCTCAGCCACATGATTGATAGCCTGTTTCAACTATCCAGCCTCGAAGCCAAGGAGGTTAATCCCCAGCTTGAGCCGTTTGTACCGCTGGAACTGTTGTTTGATGTTCGCCAGAAATACGCGATTCGAATTAAAGAAGCCGGATTGACTCTCGACATCGAGCATCAACAAGCCGGGGCATTTGCCATAGGCGATGTTTCGCTATTTGAACGCGTGCTGGATAATTTGATCGATAATGCAATGGTGCATGCAACGCCGTCGAGCGAGATTACTCTACGCTTAGAAAGCGCAACGGGGAAGATAGGTGTGGCGGTCAGTAATCGTGGTGACCCGATAAACAATAGTGAACAGGATGCTTTGTTTGACCCGTTTTATCGCGCAGGCTCGCATTCAGCAGACAAACGCCATGCTGGCCTGGGGCTGGCAATTTCCAAGCGCATTATGGAGAGCATGAACGGAGAAATAACGGTCAGAAATACCTCCGATGGTGTGGTCTTTACAGTTTATCTGCCGCTGGCATAATGCCAGCAAAGGTGGTGGTCTAATTGCGTATAAACCTCCCCCTTTGGAAAAGGGGGATAGAGGGGGATTTGAAATGACAAATAACATGTTGATAATGCTTCATTTTGTCTGGCATCCAAATCTCCCCCAACCCCTCTTTGCCAAAGAGGGGAGCTTTTACGACACCCTCTAGCAAAGAGGGGATCTTTGCTTGCAGTGTCCAACAGAATATTCAGCTTATATGTCATTGTTATAAATTTGTTAAGACTTCGTGAACTCCCTGTCATACGATAGGCTTATTATTCATTCCTCAATATTACGAGAAATACCCATGAAAACGAAAACACGAAATACCATTGGCTTGCTTAGCGCTGCTCTAATTGCCGGTCTGGCATTTACCCAGTTGAATGCGGAGCAAATGCCCAAAAAGGATGCAATGATGGATGACAATGGCCTGGCGGTCGCTACCTTTGCGGGCGGTTGTTTCTGGTGTACAGAATCGGATTTTGAAAAGCTTGCCGGTGTCGATGATGCTGTCTCAGGTTATACCGCTGGACACATGGAGAACCCGACTTACAAACAGGTTTCGCGTGGAGTAACAGGCCATACTGAGGCCGTACAGGTGCATTATGACCCAGGCGTAATTACTTACGATGATCTTCTGGAAGGTTTCTGGCGGCAGTTTGATCCAACCGATGGTGAAGGTTCATTCGTTGATCGCGGTAGTCAATACCGCCCGGGCGTTTACTACAACAATGATGCCGA
>JAUVBY010000081.1 GCA_030590945.1 Gammaproteobacteria bacterium
CACCATCAACACTTAGGAGATTGCTTATATGAGTACAGCGCTTCAAAAGAAAAAAGCCGTAGTTAGTGAAGTAGCCGACAATTTGTCGTCTGCGCAAGCTGCCGTACTGGCTGAGTATCGAGGGCTAACTGTCTCGCAATTAACTGAGTTGCGTAAGGATGCGCACAAAGCAGGTGTGTACTTAAAAGTAATTAAGAACACACTGGCTAAACTTGCAGTCAAAGATACTGATTTTGCATGTTTGGACGAGCATTTGGTTGGCCCGGTCATTTTCTCTGCTTCAGACGATCCTGTCGCTGTTGCAAAGGTAATGTCCAATTTTGCTAAGGATAACGATACTTTGAAGATCACAGCGGGCGTCATGAATGGCGATCCACTGGATATTACAGCTATCGTAGCCCTGTCGAAATTACCGGGACGTGAAGAATTGCTTGCAACTCTGGTTGCAACAATGCAGGCACCAATCGTTAAGCTGGTTCGAACAATGAATGAAGTACCGACCAAAGCGGTTCGCGCTTTATCGGCTGTTCGTGACGCGAAGGAAGCGGCTTAGTTTATTGTTAGGTAGTTTAGTTTTTATTGTTTATGGTTTTCCTTATTAATTAGGAGTTTTAAAATGGCTTTATCAAAAGACGAAATTCTTGACGCAATTGCTGAAATGTCGGTTCTAGACCTTTCAGATTTGATCAAGGCAATGGAAGAAAAATTTGACGTGTCTGCAGCAGCCGCCGTTGCAGTGGCTGCTCCGGCAGCTGGTGGCGACGCAGCTGAAGCAGAGAAGGATGAGTTCGACGTAGTATTAACCAGCTTCGGTGACAAGAAGGTAGGTGTTATCAAATTGGTTCGGTCGCTCACAGGTCTGGGTCTGAAAGAAGCGAAAGATTTGGTTGAGAGCGCACCTGCTCCAATCAAAGAAGGCGTTCCTAAAGGCGAAGGCGAAGAGATCGTCAAGCAAATCGAAGAAATTGGCGGTAGCGCAGAGCTTAAGTAGTGCTTCGATGCAAACCCAGTCAGGCAGATGCCTGATTGATGTATCGCTCTTGTTGGTAATCGCGAGATTACCGGCAGGGGCGATTACGCCGTTTTAAAACGGCAATTTATCAATATTAATCGGCGAGATTTAATTGATTAGCTTTAGCAGCCGCTAAATCTGATCAATTCCATTTTTACGTGTGAACGAGAGGGCAAGCCATGGGTTATTCTTATACCGAAAAAAGACGAATTCGTAAAAACTTTAGCAAAAGGACGGGCGACGTAGAAGTTCCCTACCTTCTGGAAACTCAGAAGGCGTCTTACCGCAAGTTTTTGCAGGAAGGTATCGCCATCGAGGATCGCCCGAACACCGGCCTGCAGGCTGCGTTTACATCGGTCTTCCCGATTGAGAGCTATAACGGCAGTGTGATGCTGGATTTTGTTGAGTATCGCCTGGCGGCACCTCGCTTTGACGTAAAAGAATGTATGCAGCGTGGCATGGTATTCAGCGCGCCCATTTATGCAACGCTGCGCCTGGTGATTTTTGAAAAGAATCGCAAGAAGAAGAAAATTAAGGATGTGATCGAACAGGAAGTATTTCTGGGTGATATTCCCTTGATGACTGACAATGGTACTTTTGTCATAAACGGCACAGAACGCGTCATCGTATCGCAGTTGCACCGCTCTCCGGGCGTGCTGTTTGACCACGATGGCGGTAAATCACATGCTTCAGGTAAACTTCTGTTTTCTGCGCGAATTATTCCTTATCGTGGCTCCTGGCTGGATATGGAATTTGACCATAAAGACCTGTTCTACGTACGTATTGACCGGCGACGTAAGTTGCCTGCATCCATACTTTTGCGCGCAATGGGCCTAAGCACCCGGGATATCCTTGAAACCTTTTTTGAAAACGATACCTTTAAATTCAAAAAAGACAGCATCGATATGGCGCTGGTGCCAAGTCGTTTGCGTGGCCAGTTATTTGAATTCGATATCCTGGGCAAAGGCAAAAAAGTGGTCGTTGCTGAAGGTAAGCGCATCACGGCGCGCCATATTAAGCAACTGGAAAAAGATAACGTTAAATTTATCGAAGTGCCTGAAGAATACCTTTATGGCCGCCGTATAGTCGCCGATATCGTAGACACATCCACGGGTGAATTGATCGCCGAGGCGAATCAGGATCTGACAGCGGAGTTGCTGGAAAAGCTTAAAGAGCAAAAAATAAAGCAACTGGACGTCATCTACACCAATGATATTGATGCGGGTTCTTATATTTCTGATACGCTGAATATTGATTCCACACGTACGGAAGAGCAAGCGCAGCAGGAAATATACCGTATGATGCGCCCGGGTGAGCCACCTACGAAAGAAGCGTCAGCTAATTTGTTTGGCAATCTGTTTTTCTCTAACGAACGCTATGATATGTCAGCGGTAGGCCGAATGAAGCTCAATCGCCGCCTCGGCCGTGAAAGCGATTTGGGTGAGGGCGTGCTGGATCAGAATGACATTATCGACGTCATGAAAGTGATCGTTGATCTTAAAAATGGTAAAGGCGAAGTGGATGATATCGACAGCCTCGGAAATCGCCGAATTCGTGCGGTTGGTGAGTTGGTTGAAAATCAGTTTCGCATTGGCCTGGTTCGAGTAGAGCGCGCCGTCAAAGAGCGCCTGAATCAGGTTGAAAGTGATGGCCTGACGCCGACTGATCTTATCAATGCCAAGCCGGTTTCAGCGGTGGTGCGTGAATTTTTCGGTTCCAGCCAGTTGTCTCAATTTATGGATCAAACCAATCCCTTATCTGAAATCACCCATAAGCGCCGCGTTTCTGCTTTAGGCCCGGGTGGTTTGACGCGTGAGCGTGCCGGATTTGAGGTGCGCGATGTGCATCCTTCACACTACGGTCGTGTTTGTCCGATTGAAACGCCTGAGGGCCCGAACATTGGCCTGATTAATTCTCTGGCGACGTATGCGCGTACCAATGATCACGGCTTCCTTGAAACACCGTATAAAAAGGTAGTGAAAGGCGTTGTTACAGCCGATATACAGTATTTGTCTGCGATTGAAGAACATAATTTCTCCATCGCACAGGCGAGTGCCGAGGTAAACAGAAACGGCAAATTTGTCAATGACCTTGTTTCATGTCGGCACAAGAATGAATTTACTCTGTCCCCTGCAGGAGATATAGATTTTATCGACGTTGGCCCGGCACAAATCGTCTCGGTCGCCGCATCTATCGTTCCTTTTCTGGAGCACGATGATGCCAACCGCGCGTTGATGGGATCCAACATGCAACGTCAGGCCGTACCAACCCTGGTTGCGGAAAAGCCGCTGGTGGGAACCGGTGTTGAGCGCGTTGTCGCGGTAGATTCAGGCGTTACTGAGATCGCGAAACGTGGCGGTACCATTGAGATGGTTGATGCTTCACGTATCGTGGTGCGGGTGAATGATGACGAGCGCGTAGCAGGCGTGTCTGACGTTGATATCTACAACCTGACCAAATTTACGCGTTCAAATCAGAACACCACGGTCAATCAGAAAACATTGGTGAAAGCCGGTGATTCAATTGAGCGCGGTGACGTAATGGCCGATGGCCCGTCTACGGATATGGGCGAACTGGCGCTGGGCCGTAATGCACTGATCGCATTTATGCCCTGGAACGGGTACAACTTTGAGGATTCGATTCTTATCTCAGAGCGCCTGGTGAAACAGGACGTCTATACCACAATCCATATCGTAGAGTTAAGTTGCGTGGCACGCGACACTAAACTGGGTTCCGAAGAAATTACGCGCGATATACCGAATGCAGGTGAAGCGGCTCTGTCGAAGCTCGACGAATCCGGCATAGTGTATATCGGTGCCAAGGTGAATCCGGGAGATATCCTGGTGGGTAAGGTGACGCCTAAAGGCGAATCACAGCTAACCCCTGAGGAAAAACTGCTACGTGTTATTTTTGGTGAAAAAGCGACGGATGTGAAAGACAGCTCTCTGAAGATGTCTTCAAGCCTGACCGGTACCGTTATTGACGTTCAGGTGTTTACGCGCGATGGCATGGAAAAAGATGCACGTGCGGTATCAAACGATAAAGACGAGATCAATGGTATTCGTAAGGATCTGGACGACCAGATGCGCATCATCAGAGAAGACGCTCATTTGCGTGTTCGCAGCATGGTGTTGAACAAGGTCGCAGAAGGTGGTCCGAATGATCTTAAGGCGGGCGGCAAAGTCACGCAGGCGTATCTGGATAACTTGTCCGATATTCAATTGTTCGAACTGCGCCTTAAAAAAGCGGATATCAACGACTCAATCGAAGCCATTCGTAAGCAACTGGTCATCCAGAAGAATGCGTTTGACGAGTTGTTCGAAGAGAAGAAAGGCAAAATTCAGGCAGGTGATGATCTGGCGCCGGGCGTGTTGAAAACGGTTAAGGTATATGTCGCGATCAAGCGTCGCCTGCAGCCGGGCGATAAAATGGCCGGTCGTCACGGGAACAAAGGGGTTATTTCAAAAATTATCCCTGAAGAAGATATGCCGTATATGGAAGATGGTACCCCGGTCGACGTAGTGCTCAATCCGCTGGGTGTGCCTTCGCGTATGAACGTTGGGCAGATTCTGGAAACACATCTGGGCTGGGCCGCAAAAGGCCTGGGTCATAAAATTGATGCCATGATCAAGACCCAGCAGTCGGTCGCGAAAATGCGCAAATTTCTGGATAAGGTGTATAACAGCAGCGGTAAGCAGGAAGATCTCAAATCATTTAGCGATGATGAGATTATGGAACTGGCGGGTAATCTACGCGAAGGCGTGCCGATGGCCACACCGGTTTTCGATGGTGCGCATGAAAGCGAAGTTCGCGACATGCTGAAATTGGCAGATTTGCCTACCAGTGGTCAAACAACGTTATACGATGGTCGGACCGGCGAAGCGTTTGAGCGCCCGGTCACGGTTGGGTATATGTACGTGTTGAAGTTGAACCACCTGGTGGACGACAAAATGCACGCGCGTTCTACCGGCCCGTACAGCCTGATTACGCAGCAACCGCTGGGTGGTAAAGCGCAGTTTGGTGGGCAGCGATTTGGTGAGATGGAAGTCTGGGCGCTTGAAGCTTATGGCGCTTCCTACACGCTGCAGGAAATGCTGACAGTCAAATCAGATGATGTGCTGGGTCGCGCCAAGATGTACGAGAACATCGTCAGAGGAGATCAGTACATGGATCCGGGTATGCCCGAGTCCTTTAACGTACTGGTTAAAGAAATTCGTGGTCTGGGGCTCAACGTTGAGCTTGAGCAGGACAACGGTTAAGGCAGCTTAAACCGACATCCAACCCCGATAGACAACATTCAGAGGCAAACACCATGAAAGACATTTTCAACCTGTTTAAACACGAAGATAAATCTGAAGATTTTGACGCAATTCGTGTCTCGATCGCATCCCCGGCGAAAATCCGATCCTGGTCGTACGGCGAAGTTAAAAAGCCTGAGACCATCAACTATCGTACTTTCCGCCCCGAGCGTGATGGCCTGTTCTGTGCCAAGTTGTTTGGCCCGATGAACGATTTTGAGTGTTTGTGCGGAAAGTACAAACGCCTGAAGCATCGCGGCGTAGTCTGCGAAAAATGTGGCGTTGAAGTCACCAAGGCTGAGGTGCGTCGCGAGCGCATGGGCCATATTGAACTAGCCGCGCCCTGCGCACATATCTGGTTTCTTAAGTCGCTTCCTTCGCGTTTAGGCTTGCTGCTGGACATGACCGTGCGAGAAATTGAACGCGTATTGTATTTCGAAGCCTATGTGATAACCGAACCCGGTTATACAGATTTTGATCGCGGCGCAATGTTGACCGAAGATAAATACATCGATGCGGTAGAAGAGTGGGGCGATCAGTTTGAGGCCAGCATGGGCGCGGAAGCCATTAAAACCTTGTTGTCGTCGATAGACCTGAAAGAAGAAGCTGCGATGTTGCATGCCGAGCTGGATGCAACCAAATCTGAAACCAAGATCAAGAAATTTTCCAAGCGCTTGAAAGTGGTCGAAGCATTTATCACTTCAGGTAATAAACCCGAATGGATGATCCTGGATGTACTGCCGGTGCTGCCGCCTGACTTGCGTCCTCTGGTACCACTGGAAGGCGGTCGCTTTGCAACCTCCGATTTGAACGACTTATATCGTCGTGTCATTAACCGTAATAATCGTCTCGCGCGCCTGCTTGAGCTGAGCGCACCGGATATCATTATTGCCAATGAAAAGCGTATGCTGCAGGAAGCGGTCGACGCCTTGATTGACAATGGTCGTCGCGGCAAGGCAATTCTGGGTTCCAACAAGCGTCAGTTGAAATCACTGGCAGACATGATTAAAGGTAAGCAGGGGCGCTTTCGCCAAAACCTGTTGGGTAAGCGTGTGGATTATTCCGGACGTTCTGTTATCGTGGTTGGTCCTACGCTGAAGCTGCATCAATGTGGCCTGCCCAAGAAAATGGCGCTGGAATTATTTAAGCCGTTTATCTTCTCTAAAATTATTGGTCGTGAGCATGCGTCCAATATCAAGCAGGCTAAAAAGCTGGTTGAGCAGGAGTTGCCACTGGTATGGGATATCCTGGAAGAGGTTATCCGGGAACATCCGGTCATGCTGAACCGTGCACCTACGCTTCACCGTCTCGGCATCCAGGCTTTTGAACCGGTATTGATTGAAGGTAAAGCGATTCAGTTGCATCCGCTGGTATGTACCCCTTATAACGCGGATTTTGACGGGGATCAGATGGCGGTACACGTGCCGCTTTCACTCGAAGCGCAAATCGAAGCGCGCACCCTGATGATGTCTACCAATAACGTGTTGTCACCTGCTAACGGTGAACCCGTTATTGTACCTTCACAGGATATCGTGCTGGGGTTGTACTACGTTACGCGTGAAAGTATCAATGCCAAAGGCGAGGGCACTTTTTACGGAAGCACAGCAGAAGTGCGCCGCGCTATTGAAATGGGTGAGTTATCCTACCACGCCAAAATTAAGGTGCGATTGCCTGAAATTAAGGGCCAGACGGGTCGTGAGAATATGAAACTTCACGACACCACGGCCGGGCGCGCCATCCTGACCGATATTTTGCCCGATGGCATGCCGATTGCGAAACTGGAGAAGCCGCTTAAAAAGAAAGAAATTTCTGATTTGATTAACTATGTCTATCGTGAAATCGGCCTCAAAGAAGCGGTTATTTTTGCTGATCAGCTGATGTATACCGGGTTTGAAATGGCGGCTAAGTCAGGTGTTTCCATATGCTTGAATGACATGGAAATCCCAAATGAGAAAGAAAAAATTCTCAATGTCTCGCTGGATCAGGTTAAAGATATCCAGACGCAGTATTCAAACGGGCTTTTGACCGACGGTGAACGCTATAACAAGGTGGTTGATATCTGGACGCGTACTTCAGAAGAAGTGGCGACCGCGATGATGGACCACCTGGGTGTAGAAGAGGTAGTGAATGCCGAGGGTGAAACCGTTGAACAGGCTTCTTTTAACTCAATATACATGATGGCAGATTCGGGCGCGCGGGGCTCGCATGCCCAGATTCGACAGCTCGCGGGTATGCGTGGATTGATGGCAAAGCCCGATGGTTCAATCATTGAGACTCCCATTCGCGCTAACTTCCGCGAAGGCTTGAACGTGAGTGAATACTTCATCTCTACGCACGGTGCGCGCAAAGGTCTGGCTGATACTGCACTGAAAACAGCGAACTCAGGTTACCTGACTCGCCGTCTGGTGGATGTGTGTCAGGATCTGGTCGTTACCGAAGATGATTGTGAAACTAAAATTGGTATGACCAAAGAAGCCCTGGTTCAGGGCGGTGAGGTAGTTATTCCTCTAAGTGATCGTATTTTGGGGCGCTTTCCGGCTGAAGACGTCATCGACGTGTCAACTGGTGAAGTGATCGTTTCGCGCGATACCATGATTGATGAAGATCTGGTTTTGATAATTGAAACGGCGAACGTACATACGATTGAAGTGCGTTCGGCGGTAAAATGTGAAACGCGTTATGGCGTCTGTGCAAAATGTTACGGGCGTGATCTGGGGCGCGGCCATCAAATTAACAAAGGTGAAGCGGTCGGGGTTATTGCAGCCCAGTCTATTGGTGAGCCCGGCACTCAGCTGACCATGCGTACCTTCCATATCGGCGGAGCGGCTTCGACTGGAGCGGCGATTAGCAGCATCGACGTTAAAACCATCGGAAACGCGGTGTTACGCGATGTGAAGTCAGTCACTAACTCAGATGGAAAAGCGGTGGTCACCACGCGTTCCGGTTTGTTGATTGTGCGCGATGAAAACGGCGTTGAGCGTGAGCGCCATAAATTGCCATACGGTGCGGTATTAAGCGTTGCAAATGATGATAAGGTTACGGTTGGAGATAACGTTGCTAATTGGGATCCGCATACACATCCGATTGTCACAGAAGTGGCGGGTAAGGTGGAATTTGTTGATTTTATCGACGGCGTGACGGTAAACAAACAAACTGATGAACTGACGGGTCTGTCTACCTATGTGGTGCGCGACCCTTCTGAACGCCGTGGATCGGCTCAGGATATCAAACCTACCATTGTGTTGCTTGAAGACGATGGCGAACCCACCAAAATTCCCGGCACCGATTTACCGGCGCGCTATCAACTTCCTGCCGGTGCGATTGTTGAGTTTGATAACGGTTCACACATCAATGTTGGTGATACCGTGGCACGTATTCCTCAGGAATCGACACAAACTCGCGATATTACCGGTGGTTTGCCGCGCGTGGCGGAGCTGTTTGAAGCGCGTAAGCCAAAAGAGCCTGCCATGCTGGCTTCGGCTTCCGGTGTGGTTTCATTTGGTAAAGAAACCAAGACCAAGAACCGCCTGGTTGTGACCAATGATGTGGGTGAAAGCGTTGAAACATTGATTGCCAAGACCCGAACCATCAATGTCTTTGAGGGTGAGCACGTTGAACGTGGTGATGTAGTGGTCGAAGGCTTGCCTGTGGCCGCGGACATTCTTGAATTCAGAGGTATTGAAGCACTAGCCAGTTACATAGTGGATGAAGTCCAGGATGTATATCGTCTGCAGGGCGTTAAGATTGATGACAAACACATTGAAGTCATCGTGCGTCAGATGCTGCGTAAAGCGCGTATTACCGATTCCGGTGATGCGGGCTATCTACCGGGTGAACAGGTAGAGAAAGCGCACATGCTGGATGGAAATGATGCGCTGATCGCGAGTGACAAAAAGCCTGCAGAATGGGCGCCGGTCCTGCTGGGGATTACCAAAGCTTCATTGTTGACGGATTCATTCATTTCGGCCGCTTCTTTTCAGGAAACGACGCGTGTACTAACCGAAGCTTCTATCAACGGCAAAGTCGACCATTTGCGTGGATTGAAAGAGAACGTGATAGTGGGTCGTCTTATACCAGCGGGTACGGGTCTGGCCTATCATCAGGAGCGCGCACGCCTGAAGGCTGAGCGTCTGGCCTCCAGCGAAATGGACCTGGATCAGTTAATCGCCCAGGAGCTTGCTAATACGGCTGAATCAGTCGAGCCAGCTGTACCTGAAGCGAGCGAAGGTTCACAATAAAATAGCAATATAAACTGGTACTCTACACTGAATTCAAATCAAGTCAAAAATAGTCTTGACAGCTTTGGTGTAAGTGCCTAGAATTCGCCGCCCTTTTGTTGCACAGTGCAATTAAAAGAGTGGTATTTTTTAACGGTTTACAAAGAATTTTCCCATGCCAACAATTAACCAACTGGTTAGAAATCCTAGAAAAAAGCAGGTACAGAAGTCAAACGTACCGGCGCTTGAAGCATGCCCGCAAAAACGCGGCGTGTGTACTCGCGTATATACTACCACTCCCAAAAAGCCAAACTCGGCTTTGCGTAAGGTTGCACGTGTTCGCTTAACTAATAAATTTGAGGTCAGCTCCTATATCGGGGGCGAGGGCCACAATCTCCAGGAACACTCCGTTGTGTTGATTCGCGGCGGCCGTGTTAAGGATTTGCCGGGTGTGCGTTACCACGTTGTTCGTGGTGCGCTCGATACTTCCGGTGTACCGGATCGACGACAAGGTCGATCAAAATACGGGGCAAAGCGCCCTAAGTCATAAGACTTTAACTATTAAAGCGCAGGGGCTTGTTTGAAAGCCTGCTTATTAAAGCGCGGTTCATAAACTCCTGATAAAAGCTAGTCACCGCAATGGGAGTTGCCATCAGCCAGTTCATCGGCGTTGGTCAATAGGGTGGTTCGATTAAAACTTAAATTTTAACGACGCAGTGTCGATATTCGACGCTGGGTTAAGTATTAGTATTCTGTTGAGCACGTTATGCCTAGAAGACGCGAAGTACCCAAACGAGACATATTGCCTGATCCTAAATATAAGGATCAAACTGTCGCCAAGTTCATTAATACCATCATGTCAGATGGTAAAAAATCCGTTGCCGAACGTATTATGTACGGCGCTCTGGATACCATTGAGTCCCGTGGTAAGGGTGACCCGGTTGAAATATTTAATGTGGCGCTTGAGAAAGTCAGTCCTTCGGTGGAAGTAAAAAGTCGCCGGGTGGGTGGTGCTACCTATCAAGTGCCGATGGAGGTTCGTCCTTCACGCCAGGTTGCGCTCGCAATGCGCTGGTTGGTTGAGGCTGCACGCCGCCGAGGTGAGAAGACCATGATGCTGCGTTTGGCAGGTGAATTGATCGATGCTGCTGAAGAGCGCGGCGCAGCTGTCAAAAAGCGTGAAGATACGCATAAAATGGCAGAAGCGAACAAAGCATTCTCTCATTTCAGATTCTAATTTGTTTCATATAATATCCATTTAAAGAGATTTTATCGTGGCCAGGAAAACCCCCCTTAACCGTTACCGCAACGTCGGCATCATGGCGCATATCGACGCCGGTAAGACGACGACTACCGAGCGCGTGCTGTTCTATACAGGTTTGTCACACAAAATCGGTGAGGTTCATGACGGTAATGCTGTTATGGACTGGATGGAGCAGGAGCAGGAACGTGGTATTACGATTACGTCAGCTGCGACTACCTGTTTCTGGGAAGGCATGGATAAGAATTACCCCGAGCATCGCATTAACATTATTGATACGCCGGGCCACGTAGATTTCACCATTGAAGTAGAGCGCAGCCTGCGCGTACTGGATGGCGCTTGCGCAGTATTCTGTGCGGTGGGTGGCGTTGAGCCTCAGTCGGAGACAGTTTGGCGTCAGGCGAACAAATACCAGGTTCCGCGCATGGCTTTCGTCAACAAGATGGATCGGATTGGCGCAGATTATTTCCGCGTAGTTGAGCAAATTGAAAACCGCCTGGGTGCTAACCCTGTGTCGATGCAGGTTCCGATCGGCGCGGAAGAGGATTTCGAAGGGGTTATCGATCTGGTCAAGATGAAGGCAATCTACTGGGACAAAGAGAACATGGGTGTTACTTTCGAAGAGAAAGATATTCCCGAAAATCTGCTTGATGTGTGTCAGGAGTACCGCGAGAAGCTGGTAGAAGCGGCGGCCGAATCTGACGAAGCGATGATGGAAAAGTATTTCGAAGACGGTGATTTGTCGGCTGAAGAAATTAAAAAAGGCATTCGTATGCAAACCCTGGCGAATGAAATCATTCCTGTGTTTTGTGGTACTGCTTTTAAGAACAAAGGCGTTCAGGCGATGCTGGATGGCATCGTGGATTTCATGCCCAGTCCGCTGGATGTGAAGGCGATCGAAGGTGAAAGCGAAACTGGCGAGCCGATGACGCGTAAGGCGAGCGACGATGAGCCTTTTTCTGCGCTGGGTTTTAAAATCATGACCGATCCATTCGTGGGTCAGCTGGTGTTCTTTCGGGTTTACTCCGGCGTGCTGAAATCCGGAGATACGGTGCTGAACTCAGTCAAAGTAAAGAAAGAGCGCATTGGTCGTATCCTGCAGATGCATTCAAATGATCGTGAAGAGATCAAAGAAGTGCGTGCGGGCGATATCGCTGCGGCGGTTGGCCTGAAAACCATTACTACGGGTGACACTTTGTGTGATCCGCAAAATATAGTCATCCTGGAGCGCATGGAGTTTCCTGAGCCTGTTATATCTCAGGCGGTTGAGCCTAAAACCAAGGTTGACCAGGAAAAAATGGGTGTCGCGCTGGGCAAGTTGGCGCAGGAAGATCCGTCTTTCCGTGTGCGTACTGATGAAGAGTCAGGGCAAACCATCATATCCGGCATGGGCGAGTTGCATCTGGACATCATTATTGACCGTATGCGCCGTGAATTTGGTGTTGAAGCCAATGTGGGTAAACCACAGGTGGCGTATCGTGAAACGATTACTAAAGTAATCGAACAGGAAGCCAAATACGCCAAGCAAACAGGTGGTCGTGGTCAGTATGGTCACGTGCACGTGCGTTTTGAGCCGTTGCCCAAGAGTGACGATCCGGATGCGCCGAACTTTGAATTTGTTGATGCTATCAAAGGTGGCTCTGTACCGCGTGAATATATTCCGTCCGTACAAAAGGGCATCCAGGAAGCAATGCAATCCGGCGTGGTTGCGGGGTACCCGATGCTGAACATCCGTGCTACGCTTTACGATGGCTCTTACCACGACGTGGATTCATCCGAGCACTCTTTTAAGGCGGCTGGTATCCAGGCGTTCCGTGAAGGTGCGCGTAAAGCCGGTCCGCAATTGCTTGAGCCGATTATGTCGGTAGAAGTCGTTACGCCAGAAGATTATATGGGTGGCGTAAACGGTGATATTAACTCTCGTCGTGGCGTCATCCTGGGAATGGAAGATACACCATCCGGTAAACAGGTTCAGGCAGAAGTGCCTTTATCTGAGATGTTTGGATATTCTACATCTTTGCGTTCAGCAACCCAGGGGCGTGCTACCTATACCATGCAGTTTGAGAAGTACGCGCCGGTACCAGCAAGTATTGCCGAAGAGATCGCTAAAGGTTAAGGCTAAAGCCTGAACCCGCACTAAGCATATTATTAAACAATAGTTATTAGATTAAAATTTTCACGAGGTAGAAAAAGTGTCTAAGCAAAAATTTGAAAGAAACAAACCACACGTTAACGTAGGCACGATTGGTCACGTTGACCACGGCAAGACCACCTTAACCGCGGCGCTGACCATGGTTCTGGCGAAAGAATACGGTGGCG
>JAUVBY010000153.1 GCA_030590945.1 Gammaproteobacteria bacterium
AGTTTCGAATACCAGGCCTTGATGGACTCGGTCCCGGGCATGGATACGCGCATCGTGTGGTTATTGTTTATTCTTTTTGCCAGTGGTTTTGGCGTCAAGATGGCCTTGTTGCCATTTCATCTCTGGCAGGCCAAAGCCTATGCCGAAACCCCTGGTCCCGGCGCGTCGTTCCTGGGCGCCATTTCATCACGCATGGGACTATTCGCTATTATTGTGGTGTTAGTGCAATTGGTGGGTGTGGCGCGAATGGCACAAATGGATATCCCCTTTACCTTCCTCAGCGCGCGTGATGTTTTGTCCTGGGTTGCAGTTTTGACCATTATCTTCGCCACCTTTACCGCGCTGCAGCAGCATGATGCCCGTCGCTTGCTGGCCTGGCATGGTATCGGGCAGGGGGGGTATATGCTGCTGGGCATCTTGATTGCCGATGATCTTGGCTCGGCAGGTGGTTTGATGCACGTATTTAACCATGCAAGCTACCAGGCCTTGTTGTTCATGGTCGTAACGGCGGTGATTCACCGTACCGGCACCTCTGATCTCAATAAGCTGGGAGGGCTGGTTGCGCGCATGCCGCTTTCATTTTTCCTGATGCTGTTCGGTATTATCGGGCTGGCCGGGTTGCCGCCGATGAACGGGTTTGTGTCCAAGTGGTTAATTTATCGTTCGCTGATCATCGATGGCAGCCCTCTGTTATTTGTTGCCGCGGTCATCGGTACTCTGGGTACTATACTTAGCGTCTACAAACTGATTCACAATACCTTCCTCGGTCAGCTCAGGCTGGAACACGATACCGTTGATGAAGCTCCCTGGAGCATGTTGGCGCCGATGATGATACTGGGTGGGCTGGTTTTTGTGACGGGCTATTTCCCGGGTCTGGTACTCGACTGGACCAGCGCAGTTCAGGCCGCGGTCGGCTTGCCGGTGCTCGAACATCATCTGGGCGGTGTCGCATCGGATAAGGGCGGGTTGGATATGATCTGGATCGTCTCTATATTGTTGGCGGGGTTTTTGATTGGCACGCTGGTATTTTTTACCGGCGGAAAAAGCAAACGCGTGCATCAGCTGGATAATTACGCGGGCGGCCATTTTCTTAGTGCTGATACTGCGTATCACTACAGCGACAATTTCTATCCGGGCTTAATGCATCTGATCGGGCCACTGTATCGCAGCAGTTTTCAGTGGGCTGAGCGTGGCTTCACGTCTGTCCTGGATACCGTGTCGCTGATGATGCAGGGCTTCTATCGACAAACCCAGCCGGTGTTTTTTCTGTTGCTGGTGGTCGTCCTGTCGGTAATCTGGGTTGCCTGAAACCATAAATAAGTGATGAATATAACGCACCTCATAATAGAATTAATTCTGATGCCGCTGGTGGCGTTCACGGTCGGGCTGGCCATGGTATTGATGTTGCGTAAAATCGCAGCGCGTTTGCAAAGGCGCATCGGGCCGCCTTTTTTGCAGCCGGTTTACGATATCGTTAAATTGTATAGCAAAGATACCCAGATCTCGCATGGCATGATTCATGAGATGGGCATCATTATGGCGGTAGGAGGGTATATTGCCGCAGAAACGCTGCTGCCGGTGCCAGGCATGGATGGTCTTGCCGACAAGGGCGGGATAGTCACCCTGACCTATTTATTAATGATCCCTCAACTCGGCCTGGCGCTGGGGGTGGGGCAATGTGCCAATCCGAACGGTTCTATCGGTATTTCGCGTGCCCTGACCGCTATGCTAGCCTATGATATTCCTTTTATTTTAGTGGTGTTTGGAATGTCCTGGTCGTATGGCACTACCAACCTGGCGGAGATGATCGCGATTCAGCAGCAGGCTGGCATGCAATCCTGGGGTATTATTCAAATGCCATTGCTGGCGCTCGCCGGTTTAATGGTGCTGCCCGCGATGCTGGGCAAACAACCCTTTGAAATTTACGTTGCACCTGCCGAAATCGCCACAGGGCCGATGGTAGAAATGGGCGGAAAGTTTATGGGTGGCCTGTTTGTTATGCAGTGCTTTCAGCTTTATACGGTGGGTGTTTTGTATACCACCCTGTTCCTGGGCGGTGGAGAAAACTGGCTAAGCTTCCTGTTTAAGATTTTTGTGGTGGTGGCCATTCCGATGTCTATCGCGTTTATGTTTCCGCGCTATCGTACCGAAGATATGCTGCGTTTGATGTGGAAGTGGCCGGTGCTGGTGGGCTTGCTTGGCCTGGCTGTGGTGATGATTCAGGTGTGATGAGTTCCAGTCATGAAGAAAAATTACGAGGCTTGATATGAGTAAAAATAAAACCCTTACAAAAAAAGATCAGATGCAACAGGATAAGGCGCAGGATGGCCAGCAAATGTTGGTTGATTTTACCCGGCCACGCACAAATCCAATGGCAAACGTATTCGATGGCCTGGTCAGGTTTTGCCAGTCACGCTCCATGTTTATGTTGCACTATTGTACCGGCTGCGGTGCAATCGAATTGCCGCCGGCCATGACTTCACGATTTGATATGGAGCGTCTCGGTATTCAGCCGATGGTCACGCCGCGTCAGGCCGATATTTTGTTGATTACGGGTTACGTTTCGGTGAAGACGCTAAAGCGTATTATTTTAACTTACGAGCAGATGGCCGCACCGAAATACGTAATCGGGATCTGTTCCTGTACGGTTAATGGCGGCATGTACTGGCAAAGTTATGCGACCGCCAAAGTGCTCAGAGAATATCTGCCGGTGGATATTTATATCGCCGGTTGCATGCCGCGCCCTGAAGCGATCATCGAAGGTTTGCAGGTGCTGATGGACGATATTAAAACCGGGCGTGCCGAGAACTGGAAGCGATATTTCCAGAACTATGATTATTATCTGGGCAACCAGCAAAAATTGTTTGGCGATCACTGGCAGACTCCGACGGACATCATCAGCGAGGCGCGTCACTATGATCTGATCACAGAAAATACACTGGGCAAACATACGGCCTTGCTTGAGAAACATCAGGCACCATTACAGGCGCTGGAAATGACGCTGCAGCAAAACAGGGAACGCGTATGACTCAGGAACTAAACGTCTGGCTGGATAAAATTCTTGGCGATATCGAAAACGTTAAGATTGAGCGCAAGCGTTCAAATCGATTGCGCGTTGATGTGGATGCCAGGGCGTTGCCTGCCGTATTAGAGTTATTACAGGGTCGTGCCAGTTACGTGCATTTATCCGCTATCTCCTGCGTGGATCGAATTGACGATGATGAATTTGAGCTGGTTTACCATGTCTGGTCTTATGAGGCTCGCTCGCTGGTATCTGCGCATACGCGTATTCCACGTGACCCCGGCGTGTATTTGTCCATCTATGATCTGTATGTGCCCGCAGCGTTTTTCGAGCGGGATATACACGAAATGTTCGGCGTTTATTTCGAAGGCAGCCCGGATATGGGGAAATTTATTCTCACCGAATGGGACGGTCCGCCGCCGATGCGTAAGGATTTTGATAGCGAAAAATTTGTCAATGAAACCTTCAACCGGGAGCAATACCATCCGCAATGGCTCAAGGATCTGGAGAAGGAAGGTGGTGGCATCACCACGCCCGCTGAGGATGCACGCAAATGAGGCCAGAAAATTATGAGGCGCGCAAGCATCCGCCAAGCAACGAATTCGAATTAAATTTCGGGCCAAACCATCCGGGCATCGAAGGCAACTATGCTTTCAAGGTTAAACTCAACGGGGATGAGGTGCTGGAAGCCAAAGCGGATGCGGGTTATTTGCATCGAGGCTTTGAAAAGCTCATGGAAGGTCGCCTGTGGATTCAGAATATTGCCCTGGTGCCGCGTATCTGCGTGCCGGATCCGGTGCCGATGGAGGTGTGTTATTCACTGGCGATTGAGGAGATTGCCGGGTTGGAGGTGCCTGAACGCGCGCAGTGGATTCGTGTCATGCAACTGGAGATGTCGCGACTGGCTGCGCACCTGTTCGCTTTTGGCGGACATGCCGCGACCTGCGGCATGTATACCACAATGTTCTGGGGGGTGGCGGATCGGGATTTAATCCTCGACCGATTTGAAGAGCTAACGGGAGGGCGGGTCTATAGTATCTATAACATCCCCGGCGGTGTACGCCGGGATGTTCCGACGGGTTTTCTCGAGCGCCTGGGTAGCCTGCTGGACTACCTTGAATCACGGCTGCCTGATTATGATAACCTGTTTTTTACCAACCAGATATTTATACGTCGCGCGCGGGATGTGGGCGTGATGAGCCAGGAGCAGGCGCTAAAATGGGGTGTGACAGGGCCGAATCTTCGTGCTACCGGGCTGGCCTTTGATGTTCGAAGGGACGACCCGTACCTGGTCTATGATCAGATTGATTTCGATATACCTACCGAACCGGGTGGAGACTGCCTGTCGCGTAACCTGGTGCGACGATCTGAGTTGCTTCAAAGCATCCGGATTTTACGCCAGGTTATCGAGCGGCTACCTTCTATCAAAGGGCCGATACGCTGCCCGATTCCCAACCCGCTGGCCTGGAATGTGCCCGTGGGGGAGAGTTACCCAAGAGTAGAATCATCCAAAGGTGAGCTCGCCTATTATGTGGTTTCCAATGGCGGCGATAAACCCTATCGCGTTCACGTGCGTGGGCCGTCAAGCATGCACGCGGTTCAGGTTCTGGAAAAACTTGCCGTGGGTTCACGCCTGGAAGATATCGCGCAGATCATGTTTTCACTGGATGCCTGCCCGCCGGAGGTGGATCGCTGATGCCGGATATTCCCTATAAATACAAAGGCAGCATTCTTAACCCGCTCAAAAACCTCGGGTTCTTTGCACGCAAGCCGGTTACCGAGCCACTTCGGCCACGCGAAGCGTCAGCCAATTACCGTGGTTTTCATGTCAACGACTGGGAAAAGTGTATCGGTTGCAGCACCTGCCAGAAAGTCTGCGATAACGCCGCGATTACGATGGTGCGCATTCCGGACTTACCCGATGATCCAATAAACGGTATCCGCAATGAACGGCCGGCCATCGATTATGGCCGCTGCTGCTGGTGTGGTTTATGTGTGGATATCTGCCCGACGGCTTCGTTAGCGCTGACGGGTGAGTATGTACACATCTGCCGCGAAGACGAACTGGATAGTTATTTTATCCTGCCCGATTCCAGTGGGATGCACGGCAAGCCGTTTCCCGAAGGCTGGGCGAAAAGTGAAGATGCTGATCTGGTGGATCTCAAACGCCTGCCCATGTCTGAGATGGAGGCGGATGAGCGCATCGACTCGTTTGAGGAAATCGTCGATGGTTTCGACGCTCAAAATGCATTGCTCGAAGCCTCGCGCTGTGTACAGTGCGGGATGTGTCATGATGCCTGCCCGGCCAATATGCATGCCCCGGAATACATCCGCAATATATGGGAAGGCAACCTTGAGCAGGCAGTGCGTGAAATCTATCGTACCAATCCCTTCGCGCATGTATGTGGAAGGGTTTGCACGCATCGCTGTGAAGACGCCTGCTCGATTGGGCGTCGCGGCCAGCCGGTGGCGATTCAATGGCTCAAACGCTATGCGATGGATTCCATTTCGGATGAACGCGTGCGGGAAATTGCTACCGAGACCAAAGTAGACTATGTGACGGGCAGGAAAATAGCCATTATCGGTGCCGGCCCGGCGGGTTTGACCGCCGCCTATGACCTGGCCCTGAAAGGGCATGAAGTTAAGGTGTTTGAAGCCCTGGATAAATCGGGCGGGATGACGCGTTACGGCATACCCGAGTATCGCCTGCCTTATGATCGGCTGGATGCGGATGTTGCCGTGATTCGTGCTGCCGGGGTGGACATACAGTACAACACGCGTATTGGTGAAGGCATCAGCATGGCGGATCTTGAACGCGATTATGACGCCGTGGTAGTGGCGATTGGCCTGCAGACGGGGCGTTCTACGCGCATACCGGGCAGTGACCATCCTCAGGTACTCCGTTCGGTGTCTTTGTTACGTCGTATCACAAATAATGAGCCATTTGATGTCCCGCAGTCGGTAGTGGTTATTGGCGGTGGCAACGTTGCGATGGATATTGCGCGTAGCCTGGCGCGCAAGCAGAAAACTGAGTTTGGCACGGTTCAGGTCACGCTTGCGGCGATGGAAGATTTTGATCATTTTCTCGCAGACCCGGTTGAAGTAAAAGAGTCTCGAGAAGAAGGTGTTGAACTACTGGATAGTCGTGGCCCAAAATCCTGCCGGATCGACGAAGCCGGGAATATAAGCGGCCTGGTGACGCTGGGAGTGACCTCTATTTTCGACGAGCAGCACCGGTTCGCGCCTAAATATAATGAAAACGATGAGCAGTTCCACGCCGCGGATATGATTATTGAAGCGATTGGGCAGAGTAGTGATATCTCCCTGTTGGGTGAAGACTTGACCGAGCGTCTGGAATGGAACCGGGGTCGTCTGCAGATTGACGAAAATGGACGAACTTCGCAGGCCTGGTTGTGGTCGGCCGGGGATATGGTCAATGGCCCTGACGTGATTCACGCCGTCGCAGATGGCCA
>JAUVBY010000107.1 GCA_030590945.1 Gammaproteobacteria bacterium
GATAGAGCCTGATCAGGCCGAAGCACTGCTGGATTACGATAACCTGCTGATCATCGATCTGGGCAAGGCTGAAACTTACCAGAAGCAACATCTGCCCGGCGCCATCAACCTGAACTACGAACATATTATTCTTGGGAAACTACCCGCCCCGGGCGGCCTGCCAACGCATGACCGCCTACGGGCGCTATTTAATGCGATTGGGTTAACACCGGAAACGAATGTTCTGGTATACGATGATGAAGGTGGGGGCAAGGCCTGTCGTTTTATCTGGACGCTGGACGTGATTGGCCATCCATACTATAACCTGTTAAACGGCGGCATTCATAGCTGGGCCAATGAAGGCCACCCCTGCAGCCAGGAGGCGGTTCGCCCCCAATCGACCGAATCAAGGCTAGTTTTCCATGATATGCCGGTAGCAGATAAAGAGTATGTTTTAAGCATCCTGGATAGTGACAATCACATTTTACTCGATACCCGCACCGCCGCAGAATACAACGGCGAGCGAGGCGGCGGCCTGCGTAAAGGGCACATACCCGGTGCGATTAACTTCAATTGGCTGGACGCAATTGATCGAAGCAACCAACTACGGTTTTATCCTAAAACGCGACTTCAGGCACGCTTCGATGCGCTGGGTGTCAGCAAAAACAAAGAGATCATCACCTACTGTTATACTCATCACCGCGCAGCGCACACCTACGCCGTACTCAGGTACCTGGGGTATCCAAACGTCAAAGGCTACGCCGGATCATGGTCCGAATGGGGCAGCGATCCGAATTTACCGGTTGAATAATACGGTGCAACTTAGCCGCCAAACAGACCTTTTAGCAGTTTAGCACCTTCCTTTTTCAGCTCTTTTCTTAGTTTTTGCTTATCGCTTAAGGGTTCCTCATCGGTCGCTTCGGGCGCAGAATCCGCAGGCGTTGGATCAGCGGTACCATCTGCGTTCGAACCTTCCGTGACAGCTTGATCCTGACCAAGCTCTTTGGCTATTTTTGCATCCAGTGTTTGGTTAAGCGCATCGTTAAAACTCTCACCACTGGCACCCTCACCCAGATATTTTTCGGTCAGCTTGCGTTCCAGCTCTTTTTGAAAGAGCTTGCTCAAATCCGGCAATACACTGGGAGACTCCAGTGAACCGGTAATTTTCATTGGTATGGTTTGCCCTTTCAATTTGTCCAGCGTTTCTCCTCCCTGCCCCTCGAAGCTACCAACAATAGATACATCGAGCTTTAAATCAAGTTGTTCGGTATTCAGATCAACCGTGCCACCTCCAGCAACCCGTAGGGCCGGCGCCTTTAAATTGATGCTACGAATCGTCATTACTCCGTTCTTAATTATAATATCGCTGTCAAAATCCGAAAATTCGGTTTTATCGCCCAAATCAGCACTTAAACCCGCCTCCTGCCCACTCAATTTTTTCACAAGGGCTTCAGCCTTGATAAGCGACGCCTGCAAATCTACACCCCGAATAGCACCATCGCTAAGCTGAATATCGATTTCACCATTCAAACTTGAAATCAACTCATCAACCAACAGACCCGAGCTTGATAAATTGGCCGTCACCGAGCCAAAACCCTCAAAACGATCGCTTATGTCCATTGCCTGAAGGAAGGAACCCATATCCAGGCTAAGTAGTTCTGAAGAAATATCGATACGCGGAATGTCACCCGAGATGTCGTAGACCAGCGTATTGACGGTTTCACCGGCATAAACCCGCGCACGTAAAGGCGAAATCTCAATACGATCTGCCTCCGCTCCTACTTTAACCGACACATTGTTTGACAACAAATTCTGCATACGCAGCTCGCCAATGGTGATTTCACCCTGTATATCCAGCCCCTTGAGTTCATCAAAAGGTAATGCCGCTACTGCTGCGGCCGGCCCACTAGCCCGGGATGCAGCGTTAGAAGCGTCGGCATTTTCGGAGACGGCTTTGCTGGCCGTTGCTACGTCACTCGCTGCTGCCTGTTTGGCTTCAGAAGGCGGTGCTTCACCTGAATAATCATCCACATTAATCTGATCGAGCTGCAAATTGAAACGATACGCCGGTTGCGTAAAATCCTGCATTGAAAACCTGCCGGTGAGGTTTGATTCATCCAGTTTAACCGCCATATTCTCAATGGCTACCGAAGACATGCCTCCGCTAAAATCGGCCTCCAACGCAAGTGATTGCATAGCGTTTTCGGGCATATCATTCAGCACATCCACGCCCAGTTTATCCGCCAGCTCCCTGGGGTTAAAGGTATTGGACACCAAATGCCCACTCGCCTGAATATCGCTCATCAAGCCGCTTATCTGCAGGCTTATATTTATGTTCGCATCATCAAGTTGAATGCCCAGTTCCGGAGACTCCAGCGTTTCCTTATCAAGATCAACGCGCAAACCTGTACCTGACAAAGTGACCGGTACCTTATTGTATTCAAGGCTCGTTTTTTGACCGGACAGAGTGAGCACGTTATTGCTTGCATCAAACGCCATCTCAGCCACTTCCCCCTCGAACGGATAGGTATCATATTGCCCCGAGTACCGCAGCTTTATCACACTGGCGATTTGCGAATCCAGCGCATAGCTAAGCGCTGCAATTTTGGCTTCGGCATTTACCTGCTCCATCAAAATTTCAGTGCTGAGCGATTTAATATTGAGCATGCCCGAACTCAGGGTAAAGTCCAGGGAAGCCAGTTCCAGCTTGGCTTCAGTACCGTCTATGCTCAATTGCGTTGAGAGCTCTTCCAGCCTTACGGCATCCATCGATTCATTTAACAATAAGTCACCTTTGATTTGTATTTGTGCGCTACCGGGGATATCCGTACCGCTCAGACCAGTATTCATATCAAATGTAACGGGCGTGCCCGGCTCAATGGTGCCCGTGCTGATATTGAAATTTTCCAGACGATAACTTTGCTTAGTAGTCTGGTCATTCCAGCTGATTTCCCCTTCGCTAACATCAATACCCTGAACCACCAGTCCACCAAGCATGGCGCCTGCTGCCTGTTCAGGTTTGTCAATGTCCGGCGCCGAATCACCACCCTTAGCGACCAGGTCGTCCCAGTTTGTTTCCCCTTGCGCGTTCAACGACAGATTGATTTTGGGAGATTGCAAAACGATTTTTCCAATTTCCAGCTGTTTGCTGATCAACGGCAACAATTTAATCTGTACATCTACCTGCGCTGCTTCAAGCATATTATCGGGGGCAAATCCCTCGCGATTGCTCAGGGAAAAATCATTCAGCGTCACCCCGACCCAGGGGTAAAAGCGCCAGGCTAAATCGCCCTTAAGGTCTAGTTTACGCCCGGTCAGCGATTCAACTTGTTGCGATATTTGCGGCTTAAATTCGTTCGGGTCGACTTTGGTTACCAGAAATACTGCGGCACCTATCGCCACAACCACTAAAAATAACAACAACCAAAACAACCATTTAATCAAACTCATTTTTTATTTCCTTCACCATACATTTTAAATTTTTAGCACCGGCTAATGCTCAAATATACGCATCTTGCATCTCAAGCAGCGCGGCGGAGATCTGTTCAAGCCCTGCATCGGGCGCACGACAGGACCCTGCCATACTTCTACGCCAAAATTTAGCATTTGGCTGGCCTTTATACAAACCCATTAGCGGCGCAACCATGTGTTTTAACCAGACGCCCTGCGCCAGCTGTTTTTCCAGGTATTCGCAATACGCCAGTACCACGTCGCGACGGGACTGAAATGGCGCAGATACGTCACCATATAACTTGTGTACCTCTGAAAGCAGCCAGGGATTGTCAATCGGTGCGCGGCCCATCATCACGCCGCCGACGTATTGTAAATGATCACGCACCTCTTCGAGCGTATTGATCCCGCCATTAATACAAATATTTAACCGCGGGTTCAACGCGGCCAGATTATGAACCAGCGCGTAATCCAGCGGCGGGATGGTGCGGTTATCTTTTGGGCTCAAGCCCTTAAGCCAGGCTTTGCGGGCGTGAACGATAAATTCAGTACACCCTGCCTGAGCGACGATGCTTACAAATTCAGTCAGCGCCTGCTCTGCTTCCTGATCATCGATACCAATACGGTTTTTGACCGTCACCGGAATAGTAACGACCGCGTTCATCGCGGAAACACACTCGGCAACCAGGTGCGGTTCCGCCATTAAACAGGCGCCGAAACGACCCGCCTGCACACGATCACTTGGACAACCCACATTCAGGTTTACCTCATCAAAGCCGTAGTCTTCTGCAATTTTGGCAGCTTGCGCAAGTTGCGCAGGATCTGAACCACCCAATTGAATAGCTACCGGATGCTCGCAGGCATCAAATGTCAGAAAACGCTGGCGATCACCAAATAAAATCGCGCCGCAGTGAATCATCTCCGTATACAGCCGGATATGCGGCGAGAACAGCCTGAAAAATACACGGCAATGCCGGTCGGTTATATCCAGCATGGGAGCGATAGAAAGTTTGTACATGCGGAGAATCAGGCGGGAAATGACGCAGAAATTAGCATTGAATTATACTCCTTACAGCCTCATCAAAATAGTTCGAGCCACACACTAATAGGCAGAATTACTACTGTCCGGTTTAATTTTCGTAGGATCACGTTAAACGGCAGTACAACAATGTTTGCAGAAGACACTTATGTTTAGAGACTTAAAACCTAAATTCCGTTTTATCGTCATCCTCGCGTATGCGGGGATCCATAATACCGTCAGAAACAGGCTTATGGATTCCCGCCTTCGCGGGAATGACGCTTTAACCGGACAGTAGTACTGTCCGGTTTAATTTTCGTAGGATCACGTTAAACGGCAGCACAACAATGTTTGCAGAAGACACTTATGTTTAGAGACTTAAAACCTAAATCCCATTTTATCGTCATCCTCGCGTATGCGGGGATCCATAATACCGTCAGAAACAGGCTTATGGATTCCCGCCTTCGCGGAATGACGCTTTAACCGGACAGTAGTGAGGCAGAATACATTAACGCAGCTTAAACAGGACACTCTACATGCAACTTTTGCTAGGAATTGTAATCCTACACCTCTAGACTATCCGTCCACCCGCGCTGTCGCAGCAAACTTACTCTCTACAATAACAGAGGCTTAATAATGAGATTCCCGAGGAAATGGGCACCAAAGAATACGACGTGTTCACGTCTTTTACTGTTTATATTGTTGTTATCGCCCATCACACAAGCTTCAGGCGCCTTAAAACCGTTTAAAGTCAGTTACGACGTTGATTATAGTATTGCCAGCGGCGTTATGACGCTCTCGCTTGGACAAAGCGATTCCGGGAGCTACACCCTGGACTCTGTAACCGAAGCAAAGGGGGCTGCTCGATTAATCATGGGTCAACCTGTTGTAGAGCACGCCACGTTTGAAATCACTGAAGGTGTTGTCAAGGCCACGGGGTACAAACTGGATGATGGCAGCAAGCAAAGCAAAAAAGACATCGAAATTGATTACCAGTGGTCATCGTCACAAGCGGCATTACAATCTGAAGACGGCGCTGAGACCAAACCACTGGACGAAAACACCATGGACCAACTGGTCATGCAGGCGGCCGCCATCCTGCAGGTTAAGTCCGGCAATCAGAAATTCTCATTCAAGCAACTCAAACCCGGCCGCAGCGTTTCGTCATATATTTACCAATATGTGAGTGATGAAACCTTGAAAACAAACATCGGTGAGCTAAAAACGGTGAAATACAGCCGAACCAAAGAAGGCGCGAGCAAAACCACCTATTTCTGGTTCGCAGTCGATCACAATTTCACACCCGTGCAACTGCAACGCGTGAAAAAAGACAAAACCGTATTTACCGCAACATTGCTTTCGCTGGAATAGTAAATTCCTGTTGGCTGCGAACGACAGCCTGTTAATCCACCGGGTTATTTATTAAGGTAGTTCCAGTGAAAACGCAAATGCGCTTCGATGTAACTGGCGATAAAATAGTAACTGTGATCATATCCTTCACGCATATTTAGTTCGAGCGGCTGGCCCGCCTCCTTACACGCCTGCTCAAATAACTCCGGGCGCAGTTGCGTCTGCAGAAAATCATCCGCCGTGCCCTGATCAATTAATATCGGGGTTTGACTGCCGGCCCCGGATTTAATCAACTGCATCGCATCGTATTCTGCCCAGAGCGCTCGATCCTCACCCAGATATTCAGTAAATACCTTTTGCCCCCAGGGCACTTGCGCTGGCGCTACGATGGGTGCAAATGCCGAACAACTTCGGTAATTAGACGGGTTCTTGAGGTAAATACTCAAGGCCCCATGCCCACCCATCGAGTGACCACTTATGGAAAACAGGCCGTTTAGCGGAAACTTTTCTAACAGGACAGGCGGCAGCTCCACGCAAATGTAATCATACATTTTAAAATTAGCGAACCATGGAGCTTGCGTGGCATTTAGATAAAACCCCGCACCCTGGCCGATATCATAGGCATCTTCGTCGGGTACGTTTTTACCTCGTGGTGAGGTATCCGGAACGATGATCGCCATGCCAAGTTCTGCCGCAACCCGCTGCGCACCGGCCTTACTAATAAAGTTTTGTTCTGTACAGGTCAGCCCGCTTAACCAGATCAGTGCAGGTACCTTGTGGTGTTGTGCCTGTGGAGGCAGAAATACCGCAAACTTCATCGCGCAACTGAGCGATTCAGCGTCGTGCTGATAGACCTGTTGCCAACCGCCGAATATTTTCGTCGACGATATTTGTTCGAGGTTCATAAATTACTGCCCCTGTTAGTGTTTATTCGTAACACGGTATTAGCTCTCGTTTGCACCCGCAATAACTCCCTGTTTATTAGTAAATAATAACCGAACGAATGCTCTTTCCCGCGTGCATTAAATCAAAGGCAGTGTTGATCTCTTCCAGCCCCATGGTGTGTGTCACATAAGGATCCAGATCCAGCTGCCCGTTCATGGATTGCTCGACCATGCCCGGTAATTGAGTGCGACCTTTAACACCGCCAAATGCCGATCCTCGCCAGACACGCCCGGTTACCAGTTGAAAGGGACGCGTACTGATCTCCTGCCCCGCTCCGGCTACACCTATGATAATGCTTTCACCCCAGCCTTTATGGCAGCACTCCAGCGCTGAGCGCATCACCTCTACATTACCAATACATTCAAAGGAATACTCAACACCACCGTCCGTCATATCGACGATCACATCTTGAATGGGCTGATCAAAATCGTTCGGGTTCAGAAAGTCGGTCATGCCCATTTGTGTAGCAAGTTCGTTTTTATCCGCATTAATATCGATGCCGATAATGCGCCCGGCCTTAGCCATCACCGCACCCTGAATTACAGCTAATCCAATGCCGCCCAGACCAAACACCGCCACCGTATCACCCGGCTGTACCTTAGCGGTATTCAATACCGCACCAATACCAGTAGTAACCCCGCAACCCAGAAGGCAAATCTTTTCAAACGGTGCAGCTTTATTCACCACCGCCACTGAAACTTCGGGAACGACGGTATATTCAGAAAAGGTACTAGTGCCCATATAATGGTATATCGTCTTGCCGTTCATGGAAAAGCGGCTGCTATTGTCCGGCATTAAACCCTGGCCCTGAGTAAGGCGCACCGAGGAACACAGATTGGTTTTTCCCGATTTGCAAAATTTGCATTCGCGGCATTCTGCGGTATACAGTGGTATTACGTGGTCACCTGCCTGAACCGATGTCACTCCTACGCCTACTTCCACCACGACGCCCGCGCCTTCATGCCCCAGCACCGACGGAAATACCCCTTCAGGGTCATCACCGCTTAAGGTAAATGCGTCCGTATGACACACACCCGTGGCTTTGATTTGGATCAGTACTTCGCCCTTTTTGGGGCCCTGCAGATCAATTTCCTCAATGCTTAGAGGTTTGCCCGCTTCCCAGGCTACAGCTGCTCTTGTTTTCATGCTTTATTTCTCAAAAAGGCCCACATACCAGGGCGCGTTGTACACCCGGTTTTAATTTGCATAAACCGTCTATTAGCCTTTCACGGCCAATCAACACATCAACAATTTGCCCGGAATAGCGAATCGCGGTCTCGCGCATCATACCCATCATTGGCCAACCCCACAAAGCCGATACCGTGACGCCATCCTGCACAAAATACGGCTCGGTCAGGAAACTGCAGTTAATGACGGCTTCAACCGGGCTTCGATTACTTTCGCTGCCACCCACCAGGTCAATCACTACCGAGCCTTCAGGAATTAGTCCCTGAATATGTTCATTGCTGATCAAAAAGTTTTTACCCCTCAATTCCGCGGATTGCTCAGCGCCATTAACGATAATATCCGCTCCGTGCAGCCAATAGTCAATGCGCCCTTTCGCGGTTTGTGCGCGCCCCAGAACGTGAATATTCTTAATACCATGCTGGTGCAGTTCATCCAGTGCGCCCTGCCCCACATTGCCATAACCGAGGATAACCGCCCTGGCATCTGCAATGTCCAACGACGGCTTATTCTCTTTCAGCAGCTCAATGCCATAACGCGCGCCTGCCTGGCCTGTTTCGTGCAGACACTGAATTCGCCGCAAGCCAATTTGCGCAGGCGGATGGCTGTTACGATATGCATCAATAGCAGCCTGGCCGTATTGGCTTTCGAAATACGCTAGATCAAAAAGATGCGCACCCGCCGCTTTGAGTTTTGCCAGTATGGCCTGCGGGTCTTTAAAGTTATCACTATCGTAGAAATATAAGCTTTCCGGCCCCGTGGCATCGAGTTCATCAAATGCCAGCGATGGTTGTATAATTTTCAATGAACGCGGGTTTCGATTTCCGCAGCGATTGATCGCGCCCCGCAAACGCTCACTCCAGCCAATGACTCGGACTTTTAAGCCACCAATACTATTGTTTTCAAAAAAAGGCGTCAGTGCTTCATTCATCGCCAGTCGCCCGAGAATGCGCTGATCTGATTCAAACTTGGGTGATTCGTTGATTTCTTCCATGGCCATCACGTTAATGCGCCGCTCCTGTAGCAATCTTGCGCGATCCGGGTAGGAATGAAAATGCGCCATGCAAAACAATGTGCAAGCCTCACGCATCTGTTTAACCGAAGACAGTGCCGGGCCTTTAAATTTAATAATCAATGCTTTATCAATATAAATCTGCTCCGCTGTCTGCATGATTGCACCCTGCTCCCGGTATTCCTCATCACTAAACCCGACACCCTCGCCCGCACCGATTTCAACAAAAAGCGAAATACCGGCCTGCACCAGGCGCCCGACATCCTCAGGCACCAGAGCAACACGTTTTTCCAGACCGCCCGGATTTTCAGGCGACTCGATTTCTTTAACCAGGGCGATGGGGGAATAATAAGGGGAAGCAGCAGGCATATTATATTTTTCAGGAAATTAGAGAAAAAGTTCGCCCGTAATTTACCGCGAAATGAGTTTAGGAGTGAAACTTTTAACTGATACTTCTACTCGGGTTACGTTCGCCAATATTTTAAGACAAAGTGGAAACCCGGGCGTATATCCAGTTACCACGATGCGCTCGTTAAATATCATATAGACACTTCAAGTGGCTACGGTGATGATTGCGCCTGCTCTAAAGCCTTTGTTGTCGCTTCGATATTGTCCACCGGATTCTGGGCAAGCGAGCGAACCGAAGTAGATATCAAACGGGCTGCGATATAACCTCGATAGCCACTAGCGCCTGGCACATAGCCATATTTCTTCTGCATCGCAGATCTGAACGTTTGCCCATCTACGGTCGATAGTTTATGCAATGATTCTTTGCTGTATTGCCACATAATACTTTCATCCGGATTGAACAAGACTATATTTTCCCCTTCGATGGCATTTCCAAGCACCTGCGCCACCTGTGTATCAATTATGCCGGTAATAAACACAGCTTGTCGCGCTGCGATTATATTGTCCAATTTCTCCAGAAAAACACCATCATTCTGCGCACTATCGAGCGTAAACACATAAGAATCCAGGCCACCCAAATGACCATCAGATTCTTCAAAGGCGTGCGCATCTTCTTCTCTTGTGGCAAACATGAACCCGTCCAAAGCTTGATTCCCCTGTTCTGCATTCTTACCTGACAGAGGTGCAACAAATATCAGCCCGAATTGATGAGCCCAGGCGGGTATGGGGCTCATCACGATAAAGGCAATGAATATCAAGCTTAAGGCGTCAGTGTCTCGGATTATCATCTATTGGTTTTTACTACTGTCCGGTTAAAGCGTCATTCCCGCGAAGGCGGGAATCCATAAGCCTGTTTCTGACGGTATTATGGATCCCCGCATACGCGAGGATGACGATAAAACGGGATTTGGGTTTTAAGTCTCTAAA